>NZ_JBWWVR010000012.1:0-196783 GCF_056675575.1 Xanthomonas sp. NCPPB 3959 | reverse complement strand
GCGGCATGCTCGGCCTCGGCGGTGCGCCTGGCCGGTGCGAGACCAACGTCGCCAAAGCCGTCGATGCCATGCACATGCGCCGCATCCACCGACGGATGCAGCAGCGGCTGCGGGCAGCCCGCGTAGACCGGCACATCGTCGCGGCCCGCAATCTCGCAGACCTTCAAGGCGTTGCGCACGGTGTGCTCCAGGCCCACGTTGCCGGCGGCGATGGTCAGGCCGACCACCTCATGACGCGTGTCGTTGAACGCCATCAGCAGCGCCAGCGCATCGTCCACGCCCGGGTCGGTGTCGATCAGCAGCGGTATCTTCTTTGTCATGGGATTCGGGATTGGTCATTCGGGATTCGTTGCCGCATCTTCGCAAGGATCGGCGAGGCACGCGAATCCGTTACACACCCAGATCGCAGCGACCTGGCTTTACGAATCCCCAATCCCGAATGCCCAATCCCCGCCGCTCACGCAGCTGCGTAACGCACCGCACTGCCGATCCAACGCGCGACGACACGATCGGCGATCTCAGGCGCTTCGGCCAGCAAGCGTTCGGCGAGCACCTGCACGCGCGGCAGCAACCCCGCATCACGGGCCAGATCGGCAATGCGAAAACTCGCCAGGCCGGTCTGCCGGGTACCCAGCAATTCGCCCGGGCCGCGCAACTCCAGATCCTTTTCGGCGATCACGAAGCCGTCGTTGGTCTGGCGCATGGTTTCCAGACGCTGGCGCGCCATCATCGACAACGGCGCCTGATACAGCAGCACGCAACTGGACGCGGCCGCGCCGCGGCCGACCCGTCCGCGTAGCTGATGCAACTGGGCAAGGCCGAGCCGCTCGGCATTTTCGATGATCATCAGCGAGGCGTTGGGGACGTCCACGCCCACTTCGATCACGGTGGTGGCGACCAGCAGATCGGTGTGGCCCTGCTTGAAATCCAGCATGGCTTTTTGTTTTTCGGCCGGCTTCATGCGGCCGTGCACCAGCGCCACGCGCACGCCCGGCAACTGTGCTGATAGCGCTTCAAAGGTGACCTCTGCGGCCTGCGCTTCGATCTTTGGAGGGCCAGGCGGCGCGCCTTTGCCGGGCTCTTCGCTTTCTTCGATCAAGGTGCACACCCAATACGCCTGGCGCCCTTCGGCGCAGGCGGCGCGGATGCGCGCTACCAGGTCCGGGCGACGTTCTGCACTCAAGACAATCGTCTGCACCGGCGTGCGCCCCGGTGGCAGTTCGTCGATAGCCGAAACATCCAGATCCGCATAGGTCGACATCGCCAAGGTGCGCGGGATCGGCGTGGCGGTCATAACCAACTGATGCGGCACGCTGCCGGCAGCCGCACCCTTGTCGCGCAACGCCAACCGCTGATGCACGCCAAAGCGGTGCTGCTCGTCGATGATGGCCAGCGCGAGGTCGTGAAAGACCACCGCCTCCTGCATCAAGGCATGCGTGCCGACAACGACCTGCGCCTGGCCGGAGGCCACCTCGGCCATCGCCGCAGCACGCGCCTTGCCGGTGACCTTGCCGGCCAGCCAGACGATGCGCACGCCCAGCGGTTCCAGCCAGCCACGCAGGTTGGTGAGGTGCTGCTCGGCCAGCAGTTCGGTCGGCGCGGCCAGCGCCACTTGCTTGCCCTGCTCCACCGCCAGCATTGCCGCCAACGCGGCGACCACGGTTTTACCGCTGCCGACATCACCCTGCACCAGCCGTAGCATCGGCGATGGCTTGGCAAGATCGCGCGCAATCTGCTCGAACACGCGCTGCTGCGCGCCGGTGAGCTGGAACGGCAATGCCGCGCGCAGTTGCTGCACGAGGTTGCCATTGCCGGGCAGCCTGGGCGCATGAAAGCGCTGCAAGGCGATGCGTTGGCGGCGCAGGCTGAGTTGATGCGCCAACAGTTCCTCGATCGCCAGGCGTTGCTGGGCCGGATGGCCGCCCGCGAGCAGTTGTTGCGGGTCGGTGTTGACCGGCGGGCGATGCATGGTCAGCAGCGCCTCGCGCAAGGAGGGCAGTTGTTCGTCCTGCAGCCAATGCGGCGGCAGCAATTCCAGCGCGGCCTCCGGCGGCAACCGCTCCAGCGCCTGGCCGATGAGCTTGCGCAGCGTGGCCGGCCCAACGCCCTCCAACACCGGATAGACCGGGTCCAGGCTATCGCCCAGCCCGGCGTCTTCGCCCTCCGCCAGCACACGGTAACTGGGGTGCACGATTTCCCAGCCGTTCTGCCCCGGTTTGGGCGTGCCGAACACACGCACCCGCGTGCCCGGTGCGAACTGCGCCACCTGGGCCGCGCGGAAGTGGAAAAAGCGCAGCACCAAAGTGCCGTGCGAGTCGTCCGACACCGCTACCCGCAGCACCGGCCGGAAGCGGAAGCCGCGCTCCATCGCATCGACGCGGCCTTCGATCTGCGCCGGCACGCCGCCCTGCAACTGCGCGATCGTGGTCAGCCGCGTGCGGTCTTCGTAGCGCAGCGGCAGATGCAGCCATAGATCCTGCAAGGTAAAAATGCCACGCGCAGCGAACTTCTCGGCCACTTTCGGGCCGACCCCGGGCAGGCTGGACAGCGACGCCTGGCCTGCAACGGCCAGGCTCGGCGTGACGGTGAGCGCGCGTGGCACGGCAGATCGAATCGGATCAGTCGAACTGGATCACTCGAGCACCATCACCGCATCGACTTCGAAGCCGGTACCCTTGGGTAGACCGGAGACTTCGATGGTGGAACGCGCGGGGAACGGGGCCTGGAAATACTCCTGCATCACCGCGTTGACGGCGGCGAACTGGCCGAGATCGGTCAGGTACAGGCCCAGGCGCACGATCTTGTCGAGCGAGCCGCCGGCTGCTTCGGCCACCGCCTTGAGGTTGTCGAAGCAGCGACGCGCTTGCGCACCGATGTCGCCCGGCACGATCTCGCCGGTGGCCGGATCCAGCGGGATCTGCCCGGAGAAATACACCGTGTTGCCGGCACGCACGGCCTGCGAGTACGGGCCAATGGCGGCAGGCGCCTGGTCGGTATGGATGATCTGGGACATGGAAACTCCGCTGCAAAGGTGTATGCAGCAGTTTAGGCGTTTGTGCGGATTTGCTCGACTGTTGCGCGCGTTTACTGACGACCCACGCTTTGCACCACATGCAACCGCCGCAACCGGCGCATCACTTCGGCCAGATGGCGGCGGTCGCGGACCTGGATGTTGAAGCGCAGCACCGCCGCGTTGAAATCGCGGTCCAGGTAATCCACACGCTCGATGTTGGACTGGCTCTGCGCAATCGCCGCGGCAAGCTGCGCCAGCACGCCGGTGCGGTTTTCCACCTCGACCACCAAGGCGGTGTCGTAATCGCCGGTGACGCCCGAATCCCAATCGATCGGCACCCAGCGTTCGGGCGATTTGCGCAGTTCGGCCAGGTTGGTGCAATCCAGCCGGTGCACCACGATGCCCTTGCCGGCGGTGTGGTAGCCCATGATTTCGTCGCCGGGAATCGGCTGACAACAGTTGGCGAAGCTGATCACGCCGCGCTCGCTGCCGTCGATCAGGATCTTTTCGTGCGAATGCTTCGAGTGACCGCCACCGCGCAGTTCGGCATAGGCCATCAAGGCCTGCGCGGCCTGGTTGGGCATCCAGTTGCCCAGCGCCACGTCGGCCAGCAAGGCTTCCAGGCGCGGATAGCGGTGCTCGCTGAGGAAGGCGTCCAGGCGGCCCTTGGGCAGCCGTTCCAGCGAGCTGTCCATCGCTTCCAGCGCGCGATCGAGCATGCGGTGGCCGAGCTGCACGGCATCTTCGTGTTCGAGTTGCTTCAGCTGGTGGCGGATCGCGGTGCGCGCCTTGCTGCTGACCACGAACTCCAGCCACTGCGGCTTGGGCGTGGCCGAGCGCGCGGTGATGATTTCCACCGCTTGGCCACTGACCAGCTTGGTGCGCAGCGGCACCAACTTTTTGTCCACGCGCGAGGCGACCGCGCGGTTGCCCACATCGGTATGCACCGCGTAGGCGAAATCCAGCGCGGTGGAGTTGCGCGGCAACGCCAGGATCTTGCCCTTGGGCGTGAACAGATAGACCTCGTCCGGGAACAGGTCGACCTTGACGTTGTCCAGAAATTCCAGCGACGAACCGGCGGCGCGCTGCGAATCGATCAGCTCCACGATCCAGTCGTGTGCGCGGCTCTGCGCGCTGTTGGGCGAGGTGGAACCGACCTTGTAGGTCCAGTGCGCGGCCACGCCGCGTTCGGCGATCAGGTCCATCTCTTCGGTGCGGATCTGCACTTCGATCGGCGAGCCATACGGGCCGAACAACACGGTGTGCAGCGACTGGTAGCCGTTGGCCTTCGGGATCGCGATGAAATCGCGAAAGCGCCCGTCCAGCGGTTTGAATGTGGCATGCACCGCGCCGAGTGCGTGATAGCAATCGGCCACCGAACGCACCACCAGACGGAAGCCGAATACATCCATCACCTGGTCGAAGGATTTGTTCTCTTCGTGCATCTTCGAATAGATGCTCCAGGGCGTCTTGATGCGACTGACCAGGCGGTGTTCCAACCCTTCCTTGGCTAACCGCTGCGACAGCTGCACTTCCACCTGCGCCATCGATTCGCGCCGCACCACCGGTTGGCTGCGGATGTGCTTTTCGATGATGGCGTGACGCCATGGATACAGCGCGCGAAAGCCCAGGTTCTGCAACTCGGACTTGATCAGGCTCATGCCCAGGCGCTGTGCGATGGGCGCATAGATTTCCAGCGTTTCGCGCGCGATGCGGCTGCGCGCCTCGCTGCTCTGCGCGCCCAGCGTGCGCATGTTGTGCAGGCGGTCGGCCAGCTTGATCATGATCACGCGCAAGTCGCGCGACATCGCCAGCAGCATCTTGCGGAAGCTTTCCGCCGCCGCTTCCTGGCGGTCGCGGAACTTGAGCTTGTCCAGCTTGGTGACGCCATCGACCAGCTCGGCCACCGCTTCGCCGAACTCGGAGGCCAGCTCTTCGCGGGTCAGCGGGGTGTCTTCGATGGTGTCGTGCAGGATCGCGGCGATCAGCGATTCCATGTCCAGGCCGAGTTCGGCGAGTACGCCGGCCACAGCGACCGGATGGGTGATGTAAGGCTCGCCCGACTTGCGGGTCTGGCCGGCATGCGCGGTGGCCCCTACTTCCCAGGCACGGCGCAGGATCGGCAGCTGCTCCTTGGGAAGGTAGCTGGCAGCGCGTTCAAGGTGCAGGACGTAATCGGGGATGGCCGGGTCGGGAGACGAGGACGTCACGACGGTCGCCTGGGCAGTGGGGCCTGGGTTCATGCGCGAAGACTATGCCAGTGGCCGGTTTGCGGCAACGCGGCATGCGTGCCGGCCGCGTTGGTGACCGGGCACTGCGCAACCGCTTCACGCCTGCCGCAACGGCAACGTGCGCGAAGTATGCAATTTTGCCCAGCTGAGCGACATTTACCCAACTTGCTACACTCGGCCCCGCATCGCCCCAGGGACCTCACCCATGCACGCTCCGCCCGACCTGCTGATCTTCGACTGCGACGGTGTGCTGGTCGACAGCGAGCCGTTGGCGTGCGCGGTACTGGCCCAGGCGCTGCAACAACACGGCGTGGACATCGGCATCGATGGGGTCCAGCAGCACTTCCTCGGGCGCAGCCTGGGCAGCGTGCGCGCGTATGTGCAGACGCTGGGGCGCACGCTGCCGGATACCTTCGAGCGCGACCTCAATGCCACGCTACTGGCACGCTTTGCCACCGAACTGCAGCCGATGCCTGACGTGGCCGCGCTGCTGGACGCACTGCCGACACCGCGGTGCGTTGCCTCGTCCAGCCACCTGGAACGGGTTCGCCTGTGCCTGCAGGTCACCGGCCTGGTGGGCCATTTCGGCGCGCACATCTACACCGCCGAGCTGGTCGCCCGCGGCAAGCCTGCGCCGGACCTGTTCCTGCTCGCCGCCGCACGCATGCACGCGGCGCCTGCATCCTGCCTGGTGATCGAAGACAGCCCCAGCGGCGTGCAGGCCGCATGTGCGGCCGGGATGCAGACCTGGGGATTCACCGGCGGCGGCCATCACCGCGCAACCGCTGCGGCCGCCGCACTACTCACTGCCGCAGGCGCATCGCAGGTGTTTGCAGACATGCCAGCCGTGGCCGCCGCACTGGGTGCCATCGGCACCAAGCGCCTGGGCACTACGTTAGGCTGAGACTTCCACGCAGACAGATGTGACGATGGCCAACCCCGATAACGACACCAGCCGACTCGATGCCGCAGCCAGAGCGGGCTGGCTGTACTACATCGCCGGCAACACTCAGGATGAGATCGCACGCAAGCTCAAGGTCTCGCGCGCCACCGCGCAGCGCCTGGTGTCGTTGTGCCTGAGCCAGCGGTTGATCACCTTCCGGCTGGAACATCCGATCGCCGCCTGCATGGATCTGGCCGCGCAGTTGCAGGATCGTTTCGGCATGCGCTATTGCGAGGTCGCGCCTACCGATCCGGCCGATCCGCACCTGGTCACCGGTGTCGCCGAACGTGCCGCGGCGCTGCTGGAATCCACCCTGCGCAGCGACACCCCGAGCATCATCGGCATCGGCACTGGTCGCGCCATGCGCGCGGCGGTGGAGCGCATTCCTGCGATGCAGACGCGCAATCATCAGCTGGTTTCGCTGGTCGGCAATATCTCCCCGGACGGCTCGGCGAGCCCGTTCGATGCAGTGGCGCGCTTGGCCGACCTGACCGGCGCGCAACACTACCCGATGCCGCTGCCGGTATTTCTTTCCTCGCAGGAAGAACGCGAAACGCTACTGGGGATCGAGGCGGTGCGCCGGGTCCGTGCGATCGCCGCAAAGGCCGACCTGCGCTTGGTCGGTGTCGGCCAGCTCGATCAGACCGCGCCCCTGCATGTGGATGGCTTCATCAGCCGCACCGAACTGCTGGACCTGATCCGGCTGGGCGCGGTGGGCGAAGTGATCGGCTGGGCGCTCACCGCAGCCGGCGACATCATCGATGCAGGGACCAACCTGCGTTTGACCAGCGTGCCGCATCCGGTGCCGGCAACCAGCCTGTCGATCGGCGTGGCCGTGGGCAACGCCAAGGTGGGCCCGATCAAGGCCGCGCTGAAGGGCCGCATCCTCAACGGCCTGATCACCGACGAGCACACCGCCAAGGCCTTGCTCGCCAGCTGAGTGGCGCAATCGCAGCGGGCTCGATGGCGGTTCATTGCTGAAATTTCCCGGCATGTGCGGGCGCTTGTGCGCGCGCTGCGATGCTGCGCTGCAAGATCGAAAGTGCTTTACAGCACGGCAAGGCCGTGGGCATATGCGCATCACACGGGCATTTGCTCAACCAACCTCAAGCTGAGGCACCGGTATGAACACTTCGATCAAGACCCTGATCTGCGCGGGACTGAGCGCAACACTGGCGGCATGCGGCGGCGGCGCGAGCGACAGCGGCGCCGCATCCAAGCCCGACACCCTGGTGATCGCCACGGTCAACAACGGCGACATGATTCGCATGCAGAAGCTCACCTCGGATTTCACAGCCACCCATCCGCAGATAAAGCTCGAGTGGGTCACTCTGGAAGAGAACGTGCTTCGCCAGCGCGTCACCACCGACATCGCCACCAAGGGCGGCCAGTTCGATGTGCTGACCATCGGTACCTACGAGGTGCCGATCTGGGCCGAGCGCGGCTGGCTCAAGCCGCTCACGTTCGATGCGGCCTATCAGGTGGACGATCTGATCCCGCAGATCCGCGATGCGGTCAGTCACAAGGGGCAGCTGTATGCCGCGCCCTTCTATGCCGAAGGCTCGATGCTGATGTATCGCACCGACCTGCTGCAGAAGGCCGGCCTGAGCATGCCGGCGCAGCCTTCGTGGAGCTTCGTGGCCGAGGCCGCCCGCAAGATGACCGACAAGCAGGCCGGCATCTACGGCATCTGCCTGCGCGGCAAGGCCGGCTGGGGCGAGAACATGGCCTTAATCAGTTCGATGGGCAATGCCTTCGGTGCTCGCTGGTTCGACGAACAATGGAAGCCGCAGTTCGACCAGCCGGAATGGAAGGCCGCCCTGCAGACCTATGTGGATGTCATGAAAGAGGCCGGCCCACCGGGTGCGGCGTCCAACGGTTTCAACGAGAACCTTGCGCTGTTCACCGCCGGCAAGTGCGCGATGTGGGTCGATGCCACGGTTGCCGCATCGTTCATCGGCAACCCGAGCGAATCCAAGGTGTCGGACAAGGTTGGTTTTGCCGCGGCGCCGGATGCGGGCAAGGGCAAGACCACCGGCTGGCTGTGGGCCTGGAATCTGGCCATCCCGGCCAGTTCGAAAAAAGCCGACAAGGCGCAGGCATTCATCGCCTGGGCCACCAGCAAGCACTACACCGAGCTGGTGGCCGGCAAGGAAGGCTGGGGCAATGTCCCGCCAGGGACGCGCCAGTCGCTGTACACCACGGCCGAGTACCTCAAGGCCGCCCCCTTCGCCAAGCAGACGCTGGCTGCCATCCAGGGCGCCGACACGCATCACCCCACGGTCAAGCCGGTGCCTTATGTCGGCGTGCAGTACGCGGCCATCCCCGAGTTCCAGTCGATCGGCACCACCGTGGGCCAGCAGTTTTCCGCGGCACTCACCGGCTCGATCAGCGTGGATGAGGCATTGAAAAACGCGCAGGCCGCCACCGAGCGCGAGATGCAGCGTGCCGGCTACCCCAAGCGCTAAGAGCAGGTCCACTGGGCCGGGCACCCTGCCCGGCCCGCCCCCGGCCACAGACATGCTCCGGCGTCACGGCGCCGTATCTAACCCACGAGGCAATCGATGAAGATCAGGCACACCACACCTGCGCTGACGATGTTGCTCGCCGGTATGGCCTGCACGCAGGCCAGCGCCCAGGCATTCGATCCGGACAAACACATCGGTGGCGACTGGGGCGGCCTGCGTAGCAGGCTGGCCGATGACGGCATCCAGTTCAAACTGGCGCACTTCAGCCAGACCGCCCACAACACCTCCGGCGGACGACGCGAGCGCACTGCCTATGCCGATCAATTCTTCCTGGGCGGCTACTTCGACCTGGAACGGCTGTGGGGCTGGTCAGGCGCCGATTTCAAACTGGAGATCACCAATCGCAACGGCGAGTTGATCAACAACAGCGCAGGCATCCCCACGCTGTTGCAGTCGCAGCAGATCTTTGGGCGCGGCGATGTGACGCGCCTGACCCAGTTCTCGCTGACCCAGCGCCTGTTCGACGACAGGCTGACGCTGAAGGCCGGCCGCCTGTATCCCAGCGCCGATTTCTTCGCGCTCAATTGCAACTACCAGCACCTGACCTTTTGCAGCGGCGGCTCGTCCAACTACATCAGCAACAACTGGTATGGCGACCCGCTCAGTGCCTGGGGCGGCGTGGTCACTTTAAGCCCGGACAAACGCTGGTTTTTCCGCGTGGGCGGCTACGATGCCAACCCGCAGAACCGATCCACCGACCAAGGTCTCAAGCTCGGTACCTCCGGCGACGACCACGGCACCATGCTGGTGGCCGAAGTGGAGTACAAGCCCGACTACGGTAACGGGATCGATGGCGACTACCGCATCGGTGCGACCCGCAACAGCAACGATCAACTGCGCGTCTACACCCGCTCGGGCGTGCCGACCAGCCTCGGCACCGATCCGGCCGCGCTGCAGGACACCGATCGCGCGTTCTACGCCAACGTCGAACAACAGATCACCAGCAATGGCGCCGGGGGCGGCTTGCGGCTGTTCGCAAGCGTCATCGACGCCGACGACGACGTCAGCACCGTCGGCCAGGTGCTGGCGATCGGCGGATTCTGGAAGGGACTGTCGGCTGCGCGCCCCAACGATCGCGTCGGCGTGGCAGTGGGCCGCAATGCGCTCAGCGATCGCTTGCGTGCAGCGCAAACCCGCTACAACCAGCGCTTGCCTGCAGGCGCGGCGGCCATTGGCGTGCAGCGCTACGAATACCCCATCGAGCTCAATTACAACATTGCCGTCAGCCGCGGGATCGAAGTCATGCCCAGCGTGCAGTACATCCGTCATCCGGGTGGACTGGATGGCGACAACGCCACCATTTTCGGACTACAGGTCAGCCTGAACTTCTGACGCCCGACCGGCCGTGCGTTCGACGCTCATCCCTGCGTCGACGCATCCGGCCGCTGCCATGCATTGCAGGCGCGCTGCCTGCCTCCACCCTGGACCTTGCCGATGGCCACCCATCAAACGCAAAAACTCGCACGGTTTCTGATCGCGCCGTCGATCGTGCTGCTGCTGGCCTGGATGATCGTGCCGCTGGCGATGACGGTGTGGTTTTCCACGTTGAACTACAACCTGCTCACGCCGGAAAAGACCTTTGTCGGGTTGGGCAACTACCGCTACTTCCTGGGCAACCCGGCGTTTGTGTCCTCGCTGGGCAATACCTTGTTGCTGGTCGCGTCGGTACTGGCGATCACTGCGGTGTTCGGCGTGCTGATCGCATTGCTGCTGGATCAGGTGTTCGTGGGTCGCCGCATCGTGCGCTTGATGCTGATCGCGCCGTTCTTCGTGATGCCGACGGTAAGCGCATTGATCTGGAAGAACCTGCTGATGCATCCGGTTTCCGGGCTGCTGGCGTGGCTGTGGCAGCGCGTTGGCCTGACCCCGATCGACTGGTTCACCCAGTACCCGATGTTTTCCATCATCGTCATTGTGGCCTGGCAATGGTTGCCGTTTGCGGTGCTGATCCTGCTGACCGCGTTGCAATCGCTGGATGAAGAACAACAGGAAGCCGCGCTGATGGATGGCGCCGGTGCGTTCGACCGCTTCTTCCATCTGACCCTGCCGCATCTGGCGCGCCCGCTGACCATCGTGGTGCTGATCGAAACCATCTTCCTGCTCACCGTGTTCGTGGAGATCTACGTCACCACCGGCGGCGGGCCCGGCCTGCAGACCACCAACCTGGCGTACCTGATCTATTCGCAGGCACTGCTGCAGTACGACGTGGGCGCCGCGTCGGCAGGCGGATTGATCGCCGTGGTGCTGGCCAATATCGCGGCCATCTTCCTGGTGCGCATCGTCGGCAAGAACCTGGAGACCTGAGATGGCCCGTCGTACCTCCACGCTGCACATCCTCGTCACCACGGTTGCCGCATGGGTGGTCGGCGGCGTGATCTTCTTCCCGATCCTGTGGATGCTGCTCACCAGCTTCAAGACCGAAGTCGATGCGTTTTCCAGCCCGCCCAGCTTCGTATTCTTCCATTGGACACTGGAAAACTATGTGGCCGTGCAAGGCCGCAGCGACTACTTTGCGCATGCCTGGAATTCGGTGGCGGTATCGCTGGGTTCGACCCTGATCGCGCTTGCCATCGCCATCCCTGCCGCGTGGTCGATGGCGTTCGCGCCCACCAAGCGCACGCGCGGCATCCTGTTGTGGATGTTGTCCACCAAGATGCTGCCGCCGGTCGGCGTGCTGGTGCCGATCTATCTGCTGTACCGCGACTCCGGGCTGCTGGATACGCAGCTGGGCCTGATCATCGTGCTGTGCCTGAGCAACCTGCCGATCATGGTCTGGATGCTGTTCAACTACTTCAAGGACATCCCCAAGGACATCCTGGAAGCGGCGCGCATGGACGGGGCAACCATCGGCAAGGAGATCCTCTACATCCTGGCGCCAATGGCAGTTCCCGGCATCGCGTCTTCGCTGCTGCTCAACGTGATCCTGGCCTGGAACGAGGCGTTCTGGTCGTTGAATCTGTCCTCGTCGCAGGCCTCGCCGTTGACCGCGTTCATCGCCTCGTATTCGAGTCCGGAAGGCCTGTTCTGGGCCAAGTTGTCGGCCGCCTCGACGATGGCCATCGCGCCGATCCTGGTGCTGGGCTGGTTCTGCCAGAAGCAGCTCGTGCGCGGGCTCACCTTCGGCGCGGTGAAGTAGATCACTCAACTTTGATAGGTGGTTCATGGGACGCATTACGCTGCAAGGTGTCAGCAAATCCTTCGACGACACACAGGTCATCCACGGCGCGGATCTGGAGATCGACGATGGCAAGTTCGTGGTCTTTGTCGGCCCGTCCGGCTGCGGCAAGACCACATTATTGCGCTTGATCGCCGGTCTGGAAGACGTCAGCGGCGGGCGCATCCTCATCGACGGCCAGGACGTCACCGGCCTGGCGCCGGCCAAGCGCGGGCTGTCGATGGTGTTTCAGTCGTATGCGCTGTATCCGCACATGAGCGTGCGCAAGAACATCGCCTTCGGCCTGAAGATGGCGCGCGTGCCCAGCGCCGAGATCGAGCGGCGCGTAGCACAGGCCGCCACCGTGCTCAACCTCACCGATTATCTCGACCGCAAGCCCGGGCAGTTGTCCGGCGGCCAGCGCCAGCGCGTGGCGATCGGCCGCGCCATCGTGCGCGAGCCCAAGGGCTTCCTGTTCGACGAGCCGCTGTCCAATTTGGATGCCGCCCTGCGCGTGCAGATGCGCCTGGAAGTCACTCGCCTGCAGAAGCAGCTCAAGACCACCGCGGTATATGTCACCCACGACCAGGTCGAAGCAATGACTATGGCCGACGAGATCGTGGTGCTGCAGGCCGGACGCATTGAGCAGGTGGGTACGCCGCTGGCGTTGTACGAACGCCCTGCCAACGTGTTCGTGGCCGGCTTCATCGGCTCGCCGCGCATGAATCTGTTGCAGGGTGAGGTGGCCGCGCGCCACGGCGCGGTCACGCTCGGCGTGCGCCCGGAACATATCGCCGTGCAGCGCGGCAGCCCAGCACCCGGCACCGGCGATGCCTGGCAGGGCAGCGTGATCCAGGCCGAGCATCTGGGCAGCGACACCTTCGTTTACGTCGAAATCCCCGGCGTGGGCACGGTCGATGCGCGCTGCACCGGCGATCTGCGCGTGCACGTCGGCGAGACGGTGACCCTGATCCCCGATCCACAGCATCTGCATCGCTTCGACGCGCAACAACAGGCCATGCGCTGAGCGCGCCACTCCCTCGTTGTTCCTCCCATGTGTTCCTCCCCCGTTTCGCTCCTCCCCCCACGCAAGACCAGCAGGAGATATGCCGATGTATCTGGACAAGTTCAAACTCGATGGCCGCGTGGCGGTCGTCACCGGCGGCGGCCGCGCGATCGGCCTGGCGATTTGCGAAGCGCTGGCCGAGGCCGGCGCCAAGGTGGTCATTGCCGATCACGATTGCGCTGTGGCCGAGCAAGGCCTGGCCACCCTGCGCAGCAAGGGCCTGGATGCGCAGATCGTGCAGATGGACGTCACCGATTCGGCGCGCGTCACCAGCGTGGCCGATGCATTGAACGCACAGTTCGGCAAGGTCGACATCCTGGTCAACAACGCCGGAATCGCACGTAGCCAGACCCCGGCCGAAACGGTCACCGACGAGCACTGGCTCAATGTCATCGACGTCAATCTCAATGGCACCTTCTGGTGCTGCCGCGCGTTCGGCAAGCACATGCTGGAAAGCGGCGACGGCGTAATCGTCAACGTCGGCTCGATGTCCGGCTTCATCGTCAACAAACCGCAAGCGCAGGCCTACTACAACGCCTCCAAGGCAGCGGTGCATCACCTGACCAAATCGCTGGCCGCCGAGTGGGGCGCGCGCGGCGTGCGCGTCAATGCAGTTGCGCCCACCTACATCGCCACGCCACTCAATGCCTTCGTCAAGGAAGACCCGGCGATGTACGACGCCTGGATCGGCGGCACGCCGATGGGGCGGCTGGGCGAAGTGGAAGAAATCGCCTCGGTGGCGCTGTTTCTTGCCTCCCCTGCCGCCAGCCTGATGACCGGCAGCATCGTGCTGGCCGATGGCGGCTACACCTGCTGGTGAGCCATGCGCATGCATAACGAGGCGATCTACATCGGGGTGGACGTGGGCACCGGCAGTGTCCGCGCCGGGCTGTTCGACGCGCACGGGCAACTGCTGGGCAGCGCGCGCCATTCCATCCAGACCTGGTACCTGCCCGGCGAGATGGTCGAGCAGTCTTCCGCCGACATCTGGCAGGCCTGCGTGGAGGCGATCCGCGCCGCGTTGGCACACGCCGGCGTGGACGCCGTGCAGGTGGCCGGCATCGGCTTCGATGCCACCTGCTCGCTGGTGGCGGTGGCCGCCGACGGCGGGCCGGTGTGCATCAGTCCCAGCGGCCAGGCCGAGCGCGATGTGATCGTGTGGATGGATCACCGCGCCATCGCCCAGGCCGAGCAGATCAACGCCACCGGCGAGCCGGTGCTGCGCTACGTCGGCGGGCAGATTTCGCCGGAAATGCAGACCCCCAAGCTGCTGTGGCTCAAACAGCACCTGCCGGACAGTTACGCGCGTGCCGCGCACTTCTTCGATCTGGCCGACTGGCTGACCTGGCGCGCCACCGGTTGCACCGCGCGCTCGCTATGCACGGTCACCTGCAAGTGGACCTACGTGCAGCACGAGGGCGGCTGGAGCCGGCGCTACTTCGAACGCATCGGCCTGGCCGAGTTGCTGGACGACGCTGCTGCGCGGATCGGAAGCGAAGTGGTGGCGCCGGGCACCGCGCTGGGCCAGGGGCTGTCGCCGCTGGCCGCAAGCGAACTGGGGCTGCCTGCCGGTCTCGCGGTAGGCGCATCGCTGATCGACGCGCATGCCGGCGCCATCGGCACCATCGCCAGTCCGTCCGCACAGGGCCGTCCGGTGTCGCTCACCGCGCGCTTGGCCTACATCCTGGGCACCTCGGCCTGCGTGCTGGCCAGCACCCGGACGCCTTGCTTCACCCCCGGTGTCTGGGGGCCGTACGGCTCGGCGCTGGTCGAGGGTCTGTGGCTCAACGAAGGCGGCCAGTCCGCAGCCGGCGTGGCGATCGATTGCCTGGTGCGCTCGCATCCAGGCTACGCCGATGCCAGCGCACAGGCAGCGGCGGCCGGCATGCAGTTGTTGCCGTGGCTGGAGGAACGGGTGCTGGCGCGAGCAGGCGATCCCTCGCAGGCGGCCTTGTTGGCGCGCGGGCTGCACGTGCTGCCGGATTACCTGGGCAACCGCTCGCCGGATGCCGACCCAAACGCCCGTGCCGTCATCGCCGGGCTGACCATCGACCACGACCTGCAGGGTCTGGAAGCGCTCTACGTCGCCGGCGTATGCGGCCTGGGCTACGGTCTGGCCGACATCATTGATGCGTTGCGCGCCCAAGGGGTGCAGTTCGACAGCGTGATCATGAGTGGCGGCGCCAGCCACAGCCGCCTGGTCCGCCAGCTGATGGCCGATGCCAGCGGCGTGCAGGTCCACGTGGCCGCCACCGCCGAACCGGTGCTGCTGGGCAGTGCGATGCTGGCCGCAGTCGCCAGCGGCGGCTACGCCGACCTGCCTGCAGCGATGTCGGCGATGAGCGGGTTGGGCGCGAGCACCGCGCCAACGCCCGCGGACATCGCCCGCTTGCATGCCGCCAAACGGCGCTGCTATCACGCGATGCAGGCACTGGATCGCACGCTGCGTGGCGAGATGGCGCATATAGCGGATCCTGCCGACTGAGTGGAGTGCGGCGCGTTTGAGCGCGTTCGGTTACTACAAGGGCAACACCTTCGCCGCGATTACCACCGCCACGCCGGTCGATTGCCGGCAATCGCACTACGTTGCCGCCGCCACGTCTATCGCCCCCAAAACGCAGACAGCCCGCGCAAGGCGGGCTATCCGGATATCACCTGCTCACGCCGTGAGGCGATGCAATCAATCGTCGTTCTTGGACATGTCTTCGTCGGCGACCACTTCGGCGGCGGCCCATTCCAGCGCTTCGCGCTCGGCGCGCTCGCGCTCGGCCTTCTCGACTTCATCGATCAGCGCGTTGTCGATCCGGCGTGCGGCGATTTCGCGCAGCGCCATCACGGTGGGCTTGTCGCTGGCGTCGGCATTTTCGATCAGCGGCTGGACGCCGTTGGCGAGCTGACGGGCGCGCTTGGAGGCCATCATGACCAGCTCAAAACGGTTGTTCACGACTTCCAGGCAATCTTCTACGGTAATGCGGGCCATGCGGGCTCCCGGCGACCAGCAACGGCCGCGCATCGAATGAGGGAAAGGGGGCGGAGTGTACGCCGGGGCCGCTGGGCGGGCAACCGGCTGTCATTCAGTTTTCTTTGGAATCAGCCACTTGGAGCAAATCGATCGAGACGCAGCGCCGTCCTGGTGCGCAGAACAGCCACGCAGGCCTGGCCGGCCGTTTCCCCCAAGCCGCGGCGACATGCGGGCAGAATGCCGATCTTCAGCTGCGGCGTCGTCGCACCGTGACACCGAGGATCGCCGCTACACCCACCACACCAGAACTCAGTCAAGCAGCGCCTGGATCAGGCCGGCATGCCGCTGCTGCTGCGCCTGCCGACGCAGCCGGCTGGCGGTGAAGATCGCGCACATCTCCGAGACGGCGGTGTCGAAGGTCTCGTTGATGATGACGTAATCGAATTCTTCGAAGTGCAGCATCTCTTCGCGTGCGGCGGCCAGGCGCTGCGCCATCACGTCCTCGCTGTCCTGACCGCGCTTGCGCATGCGCTCGTCCAGCGCCTGGCGCGAGGGCGGCAGGATAAACACACTGACCGCGTCGGGGACTTTCTGGCGCACCTGGCGCGCGCCTTGCCAGTCGATTTCCAGCAGCACATCGTGGCCGGCAGCCAGCTGCGGCTCCACCGACTGCCGCGCGGTGCCCTTCCAGTCGCCATGCACCAGCGCGTATTCGAAGAAGTCACCCGCTTCGATCATGCCCTGGAACTCGTCGGCGGAGACGAAGTGGTAGTGCTCGGCATGCCGCTCGCCGGGCCGCGGCGCGCGCGAGGTGAACGAGATCGACAAGGCAATCTTGGGATCACGCGCCAGGGTGGCGTTGACGATGCTGCTCTTGCCGGCGCCGGAGGGAGCCGCAACGATATAGAGGGTGCCGCGCATAGGTCGGGGATTCGTGATTGGGGGGTCGGGATTCGCAAACGGGTTGCGGGGCCGGTGCCACCGGGGTCGATATGCTACCGGGATTGGCCGCAGCACGCCGACGCATGCCAGTTGCCGTCAGCCAATCCCGAATCCCCAATGCCAAATCCCGGCTACTCGATGTTCTGCACCTGCTCGCGGATCTGGTCGATCAGCACCTTCAGATCCACCGCGGCGTTGGAGGTGCGGCTGTCCACCGACTTGGAGCCCAGCGTATTGGCTTCGCGGTTGAATTCCTGCAGCAGGAAGTCCAATCGACGGCCGACCGGTTCGCGCTGCTTGAGCACGCGGCGGATCTCGGAAATATGGCTGGACAGGCGATCCAGCTCCTCATCCACGTCCAGCTTCTGCAGCCACAGCACCAGTTCCTGCTCGGCGCGCCCCGGGTCCACCGGATGCGGCAGATCGGCCAGGCGTGCGGCGAGCTTGGCGCGCTGACCTTCGCGAATGGCCGGAATCAGCGTGCGCACTTCGGCGGCGATGCGTTCGATGGCATCCACCCGCTCGCTGATCGCCTCGGCCAGCTTGCCGCCTTCACGCTCGCGCGCGGCGACGAAACTGTCCACCACCTCATCGAGCAATGCCAGGGCCTGCGCCTGCAACGCCGGTGCGTCCACGTCCTGCACCTGCAGGACGCCGGGTAGCTGCAACAGATCGGTGAAGCCGACCTGCAATTTGGGAAACACACCGTCGAGCCGCGTGGCCAGTGCGCCCAGTTCCTGCAGCAAGGATTCGTTGACGGCCAGGGTCTGCGCGTTGTCCGGCGCGCGCAGGCGCAGCGCCAGATCCAGCTTGCCGCGGCTGTTTTTTGCCGCCACGCGTTCGCGCAGCATCGGCTCCAGCGCACGCAGTTCTTCGGGCAGGCGCACGCCTATTTCCAGAAACCGGTGGTTGACCGAGCGCAGCTCGCAACCGAGCGTGCCCCAGGGCGTGATGCGTTCGCCGCCAGCAAACGCGGTCATGCTTCGAATCATCGTCAGTCCCGTGCCTTCAAAGCGCGAATGGTACCCTAGCCGCCCGCGCTGGCTGACCGCCTCGCCACGCGCTGACCCAGACCCACCTCCCGACTTCCGGACTCATCGCATGACCTTTTCCCGTCCCAGCGGCCGCACGGCCGACCAGCTGCGCCCGGTGCGCATCGAACGCGCTTTCACCCGTCACGCCGAAGGCTCGGTGCTGGTCAGCTTCGGCGACACGCGCGTGCTGTGCACCGCCAGCGTGGAAAACCGCGTGCCGGGGTTCCTGCGCGGCAAGGGCGAAGGCTGGGTGACCGCCGAATACGGCATGCTGCCGCGCTCCACCCACACCCGCTCCGACCGCGAAGCCGCGCGTGGCAAGCAAGGCGGGCGCACGCTGGAAATCCAGCGTCTGATCGGCCGCGCATTGCGCGCCTGTGTGGATCGCAATGCCCTGGGCGAGCGCACCATCACCCTGGACTGCGACGTGCTGCAGGCCGATGGCGGCACCCGCACCGCTGCGATCACCGGCGCCTACGTGGCGCTGGCCGATGCGGTGAACCTGCTGCTCAAGCGTGGCGACATCAAGAAGCATCCTTTAATCGGCGCCGTCGCTGCGGTGTCGGTGGGCATCTATCGCGGCGAGCCGGTGCTGGATCTGGATTACCCCGAAGACAGCGACTGCGACACCGACATGAATGTGGTGATGAATGACGGTGGCGGTTTCATCGAGCTGCAGGGCACCGCCGAAGGCCACGCGTTCCGCCGCGACGAACTCAACGCGCTGCTCGCCCTGGCCGAAAAAGGCATGGGCGAATTGTTCGCCCTGCAACGCGCTGCACTGGCCGGATGAGCCGTCGCATCGCCCTGACCACGCTGCTGGTTGCCGACTACGACGCGGCGATTGCCTGGTACACCGGCGCGCTGGGTTTCCAGGTGCTGCAGGACCGGCTGCTCGACGGTGGCAAGCGCTGGGTGGTGATCGGCCCGGGCAGCGCGCAGGACGCCGGCTTGCTGCTTGCGCAGCCGGCCGACGCCGCGCAGCAGGCGCGCATCGGCGACCAGACCGGTGGGCGGGTGGATCATTTCCTCTACACCGAGGACTTCTGGCGCGACCACGCGGCCATGCAGGCGTTCGGCGTGGAATTTCTGGAAACCCCGCGCGAGGAGCCGTACGGCACGGTCGCTGTATTCCGCGACCTGTACGGCACCAAGTGGGATCTGCTGGAGCCCAAGCAATGAAACAACTGGTCCTGGCCAGCGGCAACGCCGGCAAGCTGGAAGAACTCCGTGCCATGCTCGCAGAACTGCCGCTGCGCATCGTGGCGCAGGGCGAACTGGGTGTCGAAGACGTGCCGGAAACCGGCCTGACCTTCGTCGAGAACGCCTTGATCAAGGCGCGTCATGCCAGCGCGGTCACCGGCCTGCCGGCACTGGCCGACGACTCCGGCCTGATCGTCGATGCCCTCGGCGGCGCGCCCGGCTTGTATAGCGCGCGCTATGCCGGCAGCCCAACCGATGCGCAGGCCAACAACGCCAAGTTGCTCGAGGCCATGCGCGACGTGCCGGCCGAGCGCCGCAGCGCGCGGTTTTATGCGGTGATCGTGCTGCTGCGTCATCCGGAAGATCCGCAACCGCTGATCGCCGAAGGCAGCTGGGAAGGGGTGATCACCACCGAACCGCGCGGCGATGGCGGCTTCGGCTACAACCCGGTGTTTCTGGACCCGGTGTACGGCCTGACCGCTGCGGAAATGGAGACTGCGTTGAAGAACCGGCTGAGTCACCGTGCGGTGGCACTGGCTACGTTGCAGCACAAGCTGCACGCCCTGTCGCTGTGAACGATGGCCTGATGCAGTGTCCGACCTGATTCCACCGCCGCTGTCGCTGTACGTGCACCTGCCTTGGTGCGTGCGCAAATGCCCTTACTGCGATTTCAACTCGCACGCGGCCAAGGGCGTGCTGCCGTTCGAGGAGTACGTGGATGCGTTGATCCGCGATCTGGATAACGATTTGCCGCTGGTGTGGGGGCGCGTGGTGCATTCGGTGTTCTTCGGCGGTGGCACGCCGAGCTTGTTTCCGCCCCAAGCCATCGACAGATTTCTGCAAGCGGCGGCTGCGCGGCTGCGCTTTGCACCAAATCTCGAGATCACCCTGGAAACCAATCCAGGTACCGCCGAGCATGGCCGCTTCGATGGTTATCGCGCCGCCGGCGTGAACCGCCTGAGCTTCGGGGTGCAGACCTTCGACGATGTGGCGCTGCAGCGGCTCGGTCGCATCCACGACAGTGCCGAGGCCGAGCGCGCGATCAAACTCGCGCAAGATGCCGGCTACGACAATTTCAATATCGACCTGATGTACGCGCTGCCCGAGCAGACCCTGGCGCAGGCCGAGCGCGATCTCGAGCGCGCCTTTGCGTTGCAGCCTACGCACATGTCGCATTACCAGCTCACGCTGGAGCCGAACACGGTGTTCTTCGCGCGGCCGCCCAAAGGCATCCCCGACGACGATGCGGCCTGGGATATCCAGGAACATTGCCAGCGTCTGCTGGCCGAGGCCGGCTACGCGCAGTACGAAGTGAGCGCCTACGCCAAGCCCGGGCGGCAATGTGCGCACAACCTCAATTACTGGCGCTTTGGCGATTATCTGGGCATTGGCGCCGGTGCGCACGGCAAGATCAGTTCCGGCGCCGAGCAGCACGTACTGCGGCGGTGGAAGCACAAACATCCGCAGAGCTATCTGGCCAGCGCCGGCAACGCCGCGTCGATCGGCGGCGATGAGGTCGTGCCGCGCGCGCGGCTGCCATTCGAATACATGCTCAATGTATTGCGTCTGCACGAAGGCTTCCGGCTGAGCGATTTCGAAGCCTCCACCGGTCTGGAGGCGTCAGAGATCGCAGCGCCGTTGGCGCGCGCGGTCGCGCAGGGCTGGATGACCGAGCAGGACGGACGCGTGATACCGACCGAACTGGGCCGCCGCTTCACCAACGACGTGGTCGAGTTATTCCTGACCTGACGCTGGTCAGCAAACCCTCGCGAGCGCCCGTCATCCACGCGTGACCGGCACGGCAGGTCTGGAGTGTTCGAGGGGTCCATCGCACCGAGAATGGCCGCGCCTGGCCGCTCCAATGTCGCGCGGCAACGCGGAAAACATGCTACATAGCTCACGCTTCGAACCGAGCACACCTCCACGGATGTCCACGCCCGCCTCTTCCCTGCAGCACACACTCAGCGGCCCGATTGCCGATGCGCCGGTTTCCGCGCGCGGCCGGCATCTGCTCGCGGCACTGCACGCGCTCTGCGTGCAGGCGCTCAGCGGGCCGCTGCGACTGACCATCGTCGAGCTGGAACGCGAGTTGCTGCATCAGGCCGAACATGCGCGCAACAGCCAGATCCAGGCCGAAACCTACGCGCAGACGCGTGGCCTGCGCGATCATATCGATCGGTTTCCGCAAGCCTTTCTGCAGCAGCTGGCGCAGGATCTGGCCAACCTGCGCGAGCGCCCGTCGCTGACACCGCTGGCCGATGCGCCGGCGCATCCGCAGATGCTCACACTGGTGGAAGACACCGATATCGACCGCGACATCGTGCTCAGCGAGATCGCACGCCGCGAAACCTCGCGCCGTGCCGATGCGCTGCAATTGCTGGCGCAACGGTTGGCGGTGATCGGCGTGGTTGCCGAATTCGAACTCGAAGAAGTCCCGCTCGGTCCTTACGCGCTGTGCCGGCTGCTGCGCCAATGCGGCGAAACGCTGGGGCTGAGCCTGGATGGGCAACTCACGCTGTACCGCGTGTTCGAGCGTCAGCTGATCGAGCGTTTGAACGATCTGTACGAGCGTGTCAACAGCGTCCTCGCACAAGAAGGCATCCTGCCGGGGCTGATCTATCACCCGTATCTGGTCAAGCCCACGCAGGTGCAGACGCGGCGTGCGCTGCCTGCATCGGCCATTGGATCGCAGGATGCTGCACCCACCAACGCGCGCGCGATGCCGCCGCGTGGCGGGCAACCGGCGACCGGCTGGAGCGGGCAGTCCGCACCGACACCGTGGCAGAGCGCCTTGCTGGATCCGTCAGATTTTCCGATGACACTGGCTGCGGCTACATACGGTGAGCAGGCAACACCTGCATTGAGCGATGCAATGCAGGCGCTTGGCGGCCTGATGTCGTCGGCACGTCAGTCGCAGGCGGCCGGCAACGCAGGCCCATCTGCGCATCACAGTGCATCGAATCACGGCGCTGCCAATCACGGCACAGCGCCCGTAACAGGCTCGCAGGCAACACCTGAAAGAGTGTTTCCCCAGCTGGCTTCCACGGCAGTCCCCAAAGCCGCGCTCGGCGACGCGCTGGCCAGCATGCAAGGCGCGTTAGCTGCGCAATCGACTGCAGGGGCAGGCATCGATGCGGTGCAGCGGCAGGTGCTGGAGTTGCTGCGCGCCCAGCACGGCCCGGACGCGGCGCTATCGCCGCAGGACACCGACACCTTCGACCTGCTCGGCCTGCTCTACGCGCAGATGCAACGCGAAGTGCGCGAGCAGACCCCGGCGCAGACCTTGCTTGCCAAGTTGCAGGTACCGGTGGTGCGCGCGGCATTGGCCGACACGCATTTTTTCGTGCGCGATCAGCACCCGGTGCGCGAATTGCTCAACACCGTGGCCGAGTCCGGTGCGGTGTGGCTGGGCGAGGACGATGTCGACCCGCAGTTGCTGCACAAGCTGGGCAATGCGGTCGACAAGATCGTCAACGACTATCACGGCGACGAAAGCGTCTTCGCTGCGGCCAACGACGAGATCCAGACGCATCTACGCGCACTGGCGCGCAAGGCCGAGGTCGCCGAGCGGCGCCACGTGGATGCCGCACGCGGCAAGGAACGGCTGGAATCGGCCAAGCAGCAGGCCGCCGAGCGCATCGAGGATCTGTGCGAGCAGAGCGCGCCGCCGCGTTTCGTGCAATCGCTGCTGCGCCAGGCGTGGTCGGACGTACTCACGCTCACGCTGCTGCGGCAAGGCGAGCAATCGCCCGAATGGGATGAGCGCCAGGCGCTGACGGCGCGTATCGCCGAGGTCACCTGCCTGAGCAAAGGTCAGCCCACCGACACCGCGCTCGGTGGCGATGTCGAAACCGCGCTGCTGCAGATCGGCTATCACCAGGACGAAGCAGCGGCGATCGCACGGCGCCTGTCCACGCCCGGTGGCGAGGACGAGATGACCTCGCGCACCGAACTCACCGCCAAACTCAGGGCGCGCACGCGGCTGGGCGACCAGGGCGACAACGCCCCGCGCAAGGACATCGCCACACAGCGCTCGTCGGCCGAAGAGGCGTACTACACGCAGTTGCGCAGCCTGCCATTCGGCACCTGGTTCGAATTCGTGGTCAACCAGCAGGGCGATCTGCGTCGGCAACGGCTGTCCTGGTACAGCCCGATGACCGACAACGCGCTATTCGTCAATCAGCGTGGGCAAAAGATCGGCGAGCAGTCGCTGGATGGTCTGGCGCGGCTGATGGCCGGCGGCCAGGCGCGCCTGCTGATCGAAGAAAAATCGCGTCTGATTGATCGCGCCTGGCATGCCACCGTGCGCACGTTACGTCACCTTGCCGGCCAGTCGCCTGCTGCAGAGGTCGCCCCATGATCCAGGACACCCGTCGCGCACCGCGCCGTCAACCGACCGATCTGGTGCCGGTCACCGACATGCTCAGCGAGGCGCAGATCGGCCGCGTTGGTAATGTGTCGGAAACCGGCATGCTGTTGCTGGCTTCGGTTCCGCTGCATGACGACGCCTTGTATCAATTGCGCTTCACCCTGCCCGAGCGCGTGGGACGCGCCACCGAGATCGATGTCGGCGTGCACCTGCTGTGGTCCGAAGCCGCGCACGCCCCCGGACAGGCCTGGGCCGGTTTTCGCTTTCTGACCATGTCGGAGCCACATCGGCGACGCCTGCGCGCCTGGATCTCCGAAGAACACATGGCCGGCTGAAGGCACAGCGCCGCTGCCAGGATTGCGGCAAAATTGCGCATTGCCTTTGCATTGCCGATCGAGCCCCGCATGACCCAGCCGTCCTTGAGCCACCTGTATTCCGACCACCTGCGCACGCTGACCGCGCGCGCCGATCAGGCGCTGCAACGCGGCGGCTTCGATCACCTGGTCGTGCCCAGCGGCAGCCTGCATTACCAGGTGTTCGACGACCGCGATTACCCATACGCTGTCAACCCGCAGTTCAAGGCCTGGGTGCCGCTGACGCGGGTGCCCAACAGCTGGCTGATCTACACCCCGGGCAAGCGCCCGACGGTGATCTTCTACCAGCCGTTCGACTACTGGCATGTGGTGCCCGACGCCCCCAGCGGCTGGTGGGTGGAACACTGCGACATCCACATCATCCGCACCCCGGACGCGGCCTTGGCGCTGCTGCCCAAACAGCCCGAGCGCTGCGCGATTCTTGGCGAGGCGCAGAGCGCGCTCGGCGCCTATGTGCCGAACAATCCGCAGCCGGTAATCCATTACCTGGACTACCAGCGCGCCTTCAAGACCCCATACGAACTCGCACTGCTGCGCATTGCCCAGCAGCTGGCAGTGCGCGGCCATCGCGCCGCCGAAGCGGCATTCCGTGCAGGCCAGAGCGAGTTCGGCATCCACATGGCGTATTGCGCAGCCGTCGGCCAGGACGCCAACGAACTGCCGTACGGCAACATCATCGCGCTCAACGAACACGGCGCAGTGCTGCACTACACCGAACTCGGCCAGCAGCCACCGCAACCGCTACGCAGCTTTTTGATCGATGCCGGTGCCTCGGCCTACGGCTATGCCAGCGACATCACCCGCACCTATGCCGCCGACCCTGGCAGTGAATTCCAGGCGCTGATCGATGCGGTCGATGCCGCACAACTCCGCATGGGCCAGAACGTGCGCGCAGGTGTGGATTACAAGCAGCTGCACGTGGACGCGCATCTGGCGCTGATGGGCATCCTCAAGGAGTTCGGCATCCTCACTGTGTCACCGGAGGCTGCGTTGGCCACCGGCGTCAGCGCCGCGTTCTTCCCGCACGGGCTGGGCCATCTGATCGGCTTGCAGGTGCACGACGTGGCAGGCTTTGCGGCCAGCGACCGCGGCGGGCGTATCGAACGCCCCGCCGGCCACCCGTATCTGCGCCTGACCCGCGTGCTCGAACCGGGCATGGTGGTCACCATCGAACCGGGCGTGTACTTCATCGACATGCTGCTGGACGAGGTCAAAAAGAACGGGCACGCCGCCAGTGTTGACTGGCAGCGCGTGGAGCAGTTCAAGCCTTACGGCGGCATCCGCATCGAAGACGAGGTGGTGTGCACCGATGACGCTCCCGAAAACCTGACGCGCCCAGTGTTTGCCGCACCATAAATTATTCTGCACAGCACGGAGCATCGCCATGAACGATCCACGCCAACCCTCGCACCCGGACCATCCGATGTATCAGCAGATCGAGCGCGGTGTGCACGCGATCGACGCCGCACACGGGCGCGAGCCCGACCAGACCAGCGCGCGGCTCACTGCCGCGTTGCTGCCGCTGGCCAAGGAAGGCGGCTTGTCGCGCGTGGATCACGTACTGATGAGCGAGGCCAACAACAAAGGTGTGCACGGCGGCGAGAACGTCTTCGTGGTGCAAGGCGACCCGGCCAACCCGGCGCATCTGCGCGCGCATATGAAAACCGAGCAGGCACTTGGCATGCCGGAAGAACAATCGTTCGAGCGTGCGCGGCAGCTTGCGTCGCCGGACGAGCAAGTCCAGCCACCAGAACCCACGCAGACACCGCGGTTGAGGCAGTAAGATCGGCTAATAAAACGACTGAGCGGATGCCTAACAGTGAGCGCAGGGTTTTGTCAGCCGCATCTTGGTGATTGCCGTCAGAAGTCCAGGTCAACCGCTGAGTCGGTCGAGGGCGCGGTGCCCTCGCCGCTCGCGGGACACGCCGCAAGTACGTCCATGTAGGCTCGGTGGCGGTATCCATGCCGCCACACGGTCCCGCAATCGGCGAGGACACCGCACCAGAAGTCAGTCGGTTGCTTTGTTGAAAACCATGCACACCGACCATCTCCACTGGTCCTTGCCCGCCCACCGTCGCGGGACCTTATGCGGCATGGATGCCGCATAAGAGCTTACAGGGACGCACTTGCAGCGTGTCCCGCGATGGTGGACGGGCAAGGGCCCTGCAGCCAGGCCGCAGATCAGCCGCCCTGCAGCAGGCCGGCATGAAGTCGTTCTGTTAGCTGTTCTAAGTAAGGCGATAAACCCGATTCGACGCGTCGTCGATGCGACGCGCGTTGGACGCAACATTACGCAACGCTGCCGGCCATCTCCGCTTCGATCTCGTCGGCACTGCGCGCCAGCGCATCGGTCAACACGCGATGGCCTTCGGCGGTGATCAGCACGTTGTCTTCGGTGCGGATGCCGATACCGCGCCACCTGGCCTCCGCCGTGGTGTCGTCGGCGGAAATATAGAGCCCCGGTTCGATGGTGAACACCATGCCGGGTTCGAGCAGACGCGAGTCGCCTGCCAGCCGGTAGTCGCCTACATCGTGCACATCCAGGCCCAGCCAGTGGCCGGTCTTGTGCCGATAAAAGCGCTTGTAATGGCCGTCGGCGATGTTGCGTTCCAGCGTGCCCTTGAGCAGCCCCAGGCGCAGCAATCCTTCGGTCAAGGTTTCCACTGCGGCCAGATGCCCGGCTTCGTACGCTACGCCGGGGCGCGCCTGCGCGAGTGCGGCAGCCTGCGACGCGCCGACCAGATCGTGCAGCGCGCGCTGTGCCGACGTGAAGCGGCCATTGACCGGGAAGGTGCGGGTGATATCGGCCGCATAGCCGCGATATTCGGCGCCGGCATCGATCAGCACCAGCTCACCATCGCGGCTGCGCGCTTTGTTGGCGCGGTAGTGCAGCACACAGGCATTGCTGCCGGTGCCGACGATACTTCCGTACGCCGGCCACGCATCGGCGGCGCGAAATTCGCGCTCGACCTCGGCCTGCAGTGCGTACTCATGCACGCCCGGCTGCGCCAGCCGCATCGCGGCGCGATGCGCGCGTACGCTGATGTCGGCGGCCTTCTGCATCAACGCGATTTCATCGCGCGATTTGAACAGACGCTGCTCGTGCAGCAGATGCCCCAGTTCGAGGAATTCGTGCGGCGGTTGCGCGCCGTGGCGCACCTGCTCGCGCACGCGCTTGAGCCAGCCGATCAACTTGAGATCGAAATCGACATCGCGCCCGAAGTGGTAGTAGACGCGGCTACGGCCCTCCAGCAACCCCGGCAGGATCTCGTCGACATCGTCGATGGGATACGCATCGTCCATGCCGTAATGCGCCACCGCGCCTTCCTGACCTTCGCGCGGGCCATCCCAGGCTTCGCGCTCGGCATTGCGCTCGCGGCAGAACAGGATCGCCTCGCCATGCTTGCGCCCGGGCACCAGCACCAGCACCGCTTCAGGCTCCGGAAAGCCGCTCAGATACCAGAAGTCCGAATCCTGCCGATACGGGTAATGGGTGTCGTGGCTGCGTACCCGCTCGGGTGCGGCCGGCAGGATCAGAATCGCCTGCTCGCCGGCCATCTGCATCAACTGCTTGCGCCGGCGCGCGTATTCGGCCGCGCCGATCCCGGTGAGCTTTTTCATGTCGGTCGCGCGGTCAGTTCAAACGTTGGCGGAAACGCGGCCCCATCACGCAGTCGCCATGCAGCAACAGCACCGCCACGCGCACGAACTCTTCGATCTCCGCCAGCGCGGTGTCGTCTTCATCGGCGGCATCGAAATCGTCGCTGGAGGCCTGCGCCAGCCGCGCCAGGTCCTGCAGCGCTTCTTCGCCCTCTTCGGTCAGTGCCGGGCGCTGCTTTGCAGCCAGACCGAACCCGCCCAGGAAGGCACGACACCAGTCGAACAAGGCATCGGTACGCGCCGCCAGCGGTGCGCCGTCGTCGATCAACAGGAGCTCGAAGGCAAAATCGCGGTCTTCCAGCTGCGCCACCGTGGCCTGCCGCATCTGGTCCAGGGCGCCGCCCTGCTTGGGCGGTACCTGCGCCACGTCGGCCAGCACGTGCCCCAGCCAGTCGCCGCTGTCAGCGCCACCACCTGAAAGCCAGCCGCACAGCCCGCCGTGCAATTCCGCCGCAGAGGACGCCAGCGCCAACTGGCGACTCTCGTTTTGCACAGCGGTTACGTCAGGCAGATCCATCAGGTCATCCAGGCTAAGAACAGAAGGGGCCGGCACACCGGCCGGCGATCAGACTTCCCAGTGTATCAAGGCACCCCGCCCCGGCTGCTACTGCCGCGTTCCATGCAGCGTTCCACGCGCACGACGCCGGCTTAGCTAGAGCCAGCGCCAGCCCTTGTCGGGATTGGCCTGACGGCGGGTGAGCGGGCCGTGATCGCGCGCTTGACCGCCGCGCGCACGCGCCCCTATCGTGAGCGCATGGACAACGCTGCCGCCCTCGCCCAACTCCGCGCACTTACCGCCCGCGTGGAGGCGTTGGTCGAGCGCACCCAACGGTTGACCGACGAGAACCGCAGCCTGCGTCATCAGCAGGAGCAGTTGATCGGCGAGCGTGCGCAGTTGTTGACCAAGAACGAACAGGCGCGCTCGCGCGTGGAAGCGATGATCGTGCGCTTGAAGTCACTGGAGCAACACACGTGAGCAACAACGAGCCGGTCAGCGTGCGTATTCTGGATCGTGAATACACGGTTGGCGTCACCGCAGACGAACGCGAGAGTCTCACTGCTGCGGCACGTCTGCTGGATCTGCGCATGCGCGAGATCCGTGGCAGCAATCGCATGGCGGCGGTGGATCGCGTTGCAGTGCTGGCAGCGCTCAATCTGGCGCACGAATTGCAGCAACTGCGCGAACAGCAAGCGCTCTACGAGCGTGAGTTGGCGAACACGCTGGACAACTTGAATCGTCGTCTCGACAGCGTGGCCGACACACCGCGTTGAAGTGCAATTCGCACTGTCGTCGCAAATATGAATTTTCAATCGCGCCGGCCGACGAATGGGCTAGCCATCGCGCAGCAGAGGTCTATACTTCACCTGCGTTCTCTGCTGTAAACGACAGCGTGCAAAACATTCGCCTTGTCCCTTAATTACGACCATGGGGGCGCGACGAAGCCGGGAGTGCAAGTCCGCCTTGTAGCGGGAAGCCCGATGGCCTCACAACGTCCCCACTTGAACCCCGGGTTCAAGGTCGTTTCGCCCGCATCGTTCATGGCGGAGAATGCAAATCTGAAACGGCGCCTTCGGGCGTCGTTTCTTTTTGCGTGTCTGAAACAATGCGTCATCCCTTCCGCAATGAGACACCCATGACCGACGACCGAGATGCATTGCGCCAGCAGTTGCGTGCGCAGCGCCGCAGCCTGCCGGCGACGCAGCGATTGGCGGCCGCCGATGCGCTGGCCGAGCGCTTGCTGGCGCTACCGTTCGCGCCGCAGACCGGTGCCGTGGCCGGGTATTGGGCGATGGATGGCGAAATCGCATTGCACCGGTGGCAACTGAGTCTGCCGGCCGGCGTGCGCTATTGCCTGCCGGTGCTGGACGGCCGCGTGCTGCGCTTCGCGCCGTGGCGGCCGGGCCAGGGCCTGGTCAGCAACCGCTACGGCATCCCCGAACCGGACGTGGAGCGCGCCGAGCTGCTTGCACCCGAGGAAATGGCATTGGTGATCACGCCGCTGACCGGCTTCGATGCGCAGTGCCGGCGGCTAGGCATGGGAGGCGGCTGGTATGATCGCAGCTTCGCGTTTCGGCATCGCCAGGCGCCGCCGCCCTGGCTGGTCGGCGTCGGCTTCGCTGCGCAGCAGGTTCCCGCCTTGCCCGCAGAATCGTGGGACGTGGCGGTGGATGCCGTCTGCACCGAACGCGCCACCTTCCTGAAAAACGACACCGTGTCCGTATGACTGCCCGCAAGCGCTATTGGTTGATGAAGTCCGAGCCGGACACGTTTTCCATCGATGATCTGGAGCGCGTCGGCACCGAGCCGTGGAACGGCGTGCGCAACTACCAGGCGCGTAATTTCATGCGCGACGGCATGCATGTGGGCGATGGGGTGTTCTTCTACCACTCCAACTGCAAGGTGCCGGGCATTGTCGGCATCGCCAAGGTCGCCAGCGCGGCCTACCCGGACGACACCCAGTTCGACCCCAAGTCCGATTACCACGACCCCAAGGCCAGCCGCGAAGACCCGCGCTGGATGCTGGTGGACGTGTCCTTCGAGCGCAAACTCAAGCGCACGATTGCGCTGGACGAAATCAAGCAGCAAGCCGATGCGCTGGGCGAAGGCTTCCCCTTGATCGCCCGCGGCAACCGCCTGTCGATCCTGCCGGTGACTGCCGCGCAGTGGAAGCTGCTGCTGGCGATGGAATCGCCGTGATTCGGGATTGGGCATTGGGGATTGGCCTACTGCCCGCCCGCGTCGCACCGCTTTGACGAATCCCCAATCCCCAATCCCGAGCTCTCACCCATGTCCGAAGCAAAACGCCTGGCCGCCGAAAAAGCGATCGATTACGTGGAAGACGGCATGATCGTCGGCGTGGGCACCGGCTCGACGGTGGCCTATTTCATCGACGCACTGGGCCGCATCGGCCATCGCATCAAGGGGGCGGTGTCCAGCTCCGAGCAGAGCAGCGCGCAGCTCAAGCGCCACGGTATCGAGGTGCTGGATCTCAATCACACCGGCAACCTGTCGCTGTATGTGGACGGCGCCGACGAGTGCGACCCGAACCGCTGCCTGATCAAGGGCGGCGGCGCGGCGTTGACGCGCGAGAAGATCATCGCCGAGGCCAGCGAGCGCTTCATCTGCATCATCGACCCGAGCAAGCAGGTGCCGGTGCTGGGCACCTTCCCGTTGCCGGTGGAAGTGATTCCGATGGCGCGCAGTTTGGTGGCCCGTCAGATCCTGGCGCTCACCGGCGGCCAGCCGGTGTGGCGCGATAACGTGATCACCGACAACGGCAATGTGGTGCTGGACGTGCACAACCTGCAGATCACCGACCCGGTGGCGCTGGAGCGCAGTTTGAACCAGATTCCCGGCGTGGTCTGCGTGGGCCTGTTCGCGCGTCGCCCGGCCGATGTGGTGATCGTCGGTGGCGAACCGCCGCGCGTGATCTAAGCGGTGACCTGCGCGCGTTCGCGCGCGCATTTCCGGCCTGCGGCGCGAAGCCACTGCGGGCCGCCCACCTACTGCACGCGATGACCGGCCCAACCCACCACGCCGGCTTGACGCACGCGGCCGCTTGGCAGATGGTGCGCCATTCCCGTCCGTTGGTACGCCGCATGCGCCATGTTCACTTTCTCGCCCTCGCCTGCCTGATCCTGCTGAGCGGCTGCGCCAGCGCCGGTAGCGCGTGGGTGGAACTGGCCGGCACGCGTTACCAGGTGGAACTGGCGCAGAACGACGCCGATCGCGCAAAGGGCCTGATGTTCCGCGATGCCATGGCCGAAGATCACGGCATGCTGTTCATCCACGACCGCCAGGAGCCGCTGGCGTACTGGATGAAGAACACCAAGATCGCGCTGGATATCCTGTATTTCGACAACCAGCGCCGGCTGGTGTCGCAGCAACGCGACGTGCCGCCGTGTTCGGCCGGCGATGCCTGCCCGCCCTACCCCAGCAAGCAGCCCGCCCGTTACGTGCTGGAGCTCAATGCCGGCCAAGCCGCCAAGCTCAATCTGCAGGACGGCGCCACGCTGAACTTCAGCCCGGACATCCCGAAGCTCAAGTAAATCTCACACCACAGGCCATTCCTGTCAGGAAGTACCGGACTTGAACCACGCGCCGCTTGCCGACACTCTTGGCAGCATGGTCGACATGCTCCCACTTCCCCATTGGACCGCGCTCGCCAGCCTGGACGACGACGCGGTGCCGTTGATGTCCACCGCGCTGCTGATCGCGCGCGACGAGTATCCGCAGCTGGATGCCGAGCTGTACGACACGCTGGTGCAGAGCCACGTGGAGCATCTGCGCCGTGAAGTAGAGGCGATCGACCTGTGGCCGCTGAAGATGGCCGCGGTGAATCGCTATCTGTTCGACGAGCTAGGGTACTCGGGCAATCACGACGAGTATTACGACCCGCGCAACAGCTACCTCAATCAGGTCTTCGAGCGCCGCCTGGGCAACCCGATCTCGCTGGCGATGGTGCAGATCGAAGTCGCGCGCCGGCTGGGCATTCCGCTGGCGGGGGTGTCGTTTCCCGGGCATTTCCTGGTGCGTCTGCCGGTGGACGACGGCGTGCTGGTCATGGACCCGTTCAACGGCGGCCGCCCGCTGGGCGTGGACGAGCTGCGCGAGCGCGCGCGTCCGCACCTGGGTGGCGAGATCCCCGACGACCGCGCCCTGGCGCAGATTCTCGACCCGGCGCCGCACCGCGCGATCCTGATCCGCATCCTGCGCAATCTGCACGGTGTGTACGCCGATGCCGAGCACTGGGACCGCGCCGCCCGTAGTGCCGACCGCATCCTGAAGTTGGTGCCGGATCAGCCCGAAGCGCTACGCGATCGCGGCATGGCCTATCTGCATCTGGGCCACCGCAACGGCGCCCGCCACGATCTGTCGCGCTATCTGGTGCTTAATCCCGGCACGCAGGACGCGGCCAATCTGCATGAGCATCTGGTCGAGCTGAACAGTCAGCGCGCGCGCGCGCACTGAAATCACCGCCAACTGCGCGTTCGTCGGCGTCGCGCGAGCGGGCGCAGGCGAGGTTCTGGCGCGAAAAACGCAGTCACTCAACTGCGCTGCAAAGGCCTCAGTCGATCTCGATCATCTCGAAGTCGTCCTTGGTCACGCCGCAATCCGGGCAGGTCCAGGTCTCAGGCACGTCTTGCCAGCTGGTGCCCGGGGAGATGCCTTCTTCGGGGATGCCGTCGGCCTCGTGGTAGAGAAACCCGCAGACGACGCACATCCAGGTGCGGTAGGTGGTCGTGGATGTCTCGCTCATCGGATAATCGCGGTCACGCAACGGTGGGACTGCATTGTCCCATCCCACCCACTGCTTCCGGAAGCGCTGCCATGCCCGACCTGCACAACGCCCGCGGCGTCTACCTGATCACTCCAGACGAGCCCGACACTGCGCGCCTGCTCGCGCGTACGCGACCGCTGCTGCCTGCCGTCACCTGGCTGCAGTACCGCAACAAGCAGGCCACCACGGCGCTGCGATTGGAACAGGCCAGCGCGCTGCGCGAGGCCTGCGCTGCGCACGGTGTACCGTTGATCATCAACGACGATGCGCAGTTGGCGTTGCAGGTGGGCGCGCAGGGCGTGCATCTGGGCGAAGACGATGGCGAGGTGGCGGCGGCACGCGCGCTGTTGGGCGCGCAAGCCATCATCGGGGTGTCGTGCTATGACGAGATCGCGCGTGCGCAGGCGGCGGTGGCGGCCGGTGCGAGCTATGTGGCCTTCGGTGCGTTCTTCCCGACCACGACCAAGGTGACGACACGTCGCGCCTCGCCTGCGCTGTTGCAGCAGGCCGCTGCGCTGGGAGTGCCACGCGTGGCGATCGGCGGCATCGCGGCTGCGCAGGTGCCGGAGTTGGTATCAGCGGGTGCCGAGTTGATTGCGGTGGTCAGCGGGGTGTATGCGGCACAGGATCCGGTCGCGGCAGTGCAGGCATATCGGGCCGGGTTTGCGCAGTAGCGCTGCTGGCAGACGATTGCCTTACTTGAAACACGCGCTGTCCAAGCCGCCAGACGCAAGACCATCAAGATTTCGAGTCGTAGCGATGTTTGATGCAGTCGGAAGCTCAGGTCAAAAGCTTGGTTGGTCGAGGGCGCGGTGCCCTCACCGCTCGCGGGACACGCCGTGAATCCGTCCCTGGAGGCTCGGTGGCGGCATCCATGCCGCCACACGGTCCCGCAATCGGTGAGGACACCGCACCAGAGAGTGAGTCGATAGCCTTGTGAAAAGCTGCCCATCTCGCTGGTTGCATTGGCTCGCTGATGCAGTCCGCAAATACATGAGAGTTAAGCGCATTAAAGGCACATCATGCATTGCTTGCACCATGCACACCGACATTATCGACTGGTCCTTGCCCGCCTACCGTCGCGGGACCTTACGCGGCATGGATGCCGCGTAAGAGCCTACACGGACGTACTTGCGGCGTGTCCCGCGATGGTAGGCGGGCAAGGGCCCTGCAGCCAAACCGCAGATCAACCGCTCTACACCTGATCTATCCGCATCGTCCAACCCACTCAAGACAACCGAATGGTCGAGTCGTCGCGTCGGATAGATGCAGGCAAAAGCTCAGTGGGCCGAGGGCGCGCTGCCCTCGCCGCACCAGAGCGTTGGCCGTGACCCGGTAAAAAGTCGCGCGGATCGCGCGCCTTATTCAGACGATTGAAGCTGGTTAGAGCCCCATCGCTAAAAAAAAACAGCGACGCGTGCCATCACGCGTCGCTGCCGGTTTTGACTCCGTCGCCCAACGCGATTAGAAGTCGTAGCTCAGCGTCACCCGGCCCGAGCGCGGCGACTGATAGGCGACGACCTGATCCCATAGCGGGTTGGTGGTGTTGTCGGGCAGCTGCGAGAACGGATAGATATTGGTCGCGGTCTGCTCGTTGGTGATGTTGAACACGTCGAAGCGCAGTGCCAGCTTGCCGGCGGCGAATGCCGGCTTGTAGGTCACCCCCATGTCGAGCTGCGCGATCCAGCCCAGACGCCCCTGCGAACCCGGAGGCGATGCCACGCCGGTGCCGGTTTCCGGGTTGTAGCAGTAGTGGTATGGCCCGCCGGTGATCGCGCTGCCACCGTAGCCCGCCGGGTCCGTGCCGGGGTAGTTGTCGCCGTAGTAGTTGCCCAGGCAGTTATGCGGCGCGCCCGAAATCAGGCTGAAGTTGGCCGACGCACCCCATTGCGGAGTGAACTGGTAGAAACCGAACAACTTGAGCTGATGGCGGTGATCGTTGGATTGATCGCCGTTGAAGTGTTCCATCAGCGCCGCGTGGTCCCAGCTCTGCGTGGTGGAGACCGAGGCCTGGCCCTGATAGCTACCGAGTGCCCCGCCGGTGCGCCACAGATCCGAACGCACCTGACCTTCGGTGGTGCCGTAGCTATGCGACCAGACGTAGTTGACCTTGGCGTACCACTGGCCGTCGAACGGGCGCTCCAGGTTGAACTCCACCGCCGAGTAATTACGCTTGAACTTCGGGAAGCCCGCAGCCTCGCGGCTCACCGCCACTTCATGGAACTGGCCATCGGTGCCGATCACGCCCCAGGTGTTGGTCTGGCCGGGATTGATCAGCGATGCACCGGCAACCTGCGAGAAGTCGATGGTCACGCCCTGCGCGGCGGCGGCAGCGATCAACGCAGTGTTGGAGACGTCGTAGTTCTGATCGTCGATACCCGCATTGAGGCGACGATGCGTGCCGCGCACGCCCAACACCCAGCCGGTGTCCAGCTGCTTGGTGAAACCAAGGATGATCTCGTCCTGGTTCTCGCCTTCGATGTCCTTGACCACCGCGGTACGTACATCGGCGATGCGACCGAAGCGCGAGTTGGCCGACACGGCCGAACCCAGCTGCTGCGCAAGAATCGGCGTGCCGTCGGCGTTGATGCCGCTGTAGGTGAAATAGGTATCTGTGGTGATCTGAGGTGTGAACAGACCTACTGCCGACAGCGGCAGGCCGAGATAATAACGGCCGATGTTGCCGAACACCTTCAGGCTGGAATCGCCGTTGACGTCCCAGCTGAAGCCCAAGCGCGGCGCCCAGGCATTGTCCACTTCGATGTAGGGGTCGCCGGACGGGGTGTAGTTGGTGAACTCGTCCTTGCGCAGACCGATGCTCAGCAACACGTTGTCGGTGACCTGCCACTTGTCTTCGATGTAATAGGCGCGTTGCTTGGCCTCGTACGAATACAGGCTGGTATTGATGTTGCGCACCACGTAATAACCGCTCGATCCGTTGACCGGATCGACCAGGCCCGGGCTCGGCGCACCGATGCCGCCAGCTTCGTTGGCAGACTGGCTGACCAGTCCGCCCGTCCCTACACCGTTAGGATCATCGGTCTGGCCGTAAGTCCACGAGTATCCAGGGCCACGTAATTGGGAACCAACATCGATACCCTCGGACTTCTGGTTGTCGATACCGAAGTTGAGCGTGTGGTGACCGATGCGCCACTCAAGGTTCAGACGCTGATTGTCCTTCTTGTAGGCACGGTCAGGCGACGTGATCGCCGTATTTACCGGCTGCCGTCCGTCTATGGGAGTACCGCCCGTGTAGGCAGGATTTTGCAATGCGGTGCTGTCGATGAACGGGCCATCCTCAGCGTTGTAGTTGTACTGAGTCAGCTCGTCAGGCGTTTTCATCTTGCCGTACAACGCGGTCACGGTGAGGTTGTCGTTGAGATAGCCGGTGTACTTGCCGGTGAACAGGGTCGGGCCGGTCTTCCAGGTCGCGTCGTTAGTGATATAGCTGCCACGCTCACGTGCCAGGTAATCGTAGCGGTAGATGGAGCCGTTGGTTTCGGCCTCGTCGCTGGCGCCGGTCACCTCGATCAGATGATTGTCGGTGATGTTCCAGTCCACCTTGGCGTACCAGCGCTTTTGCTTGTAGTCGTAGTCGGTGAGGCCACCGGTACGGCCGTTGTCGGTGTCGCGATTGGTGCCGACGCGCACGCCGTCCGAATCCACCTGCTCGGCCGCCAGGAAGAAGAATAGCTTGTCCTGAATGATCGGCCCGCCGACATAGGCGCTGTAGGTGGTCTGGTTGGCTTCGGCCTCGCTGGCCGGCTGGTACAGGCCGTTGGCTGCGCGCGCATAGCGATAGGCGGCGTTGTTGACGGTGCTGGCCTGCGCATCCGGGCGCCAGTAGATGTCGCGCTGATTGGCGCGCAGGCCGTTCGGCTCCCAGATGACCGCTGCGCCGAACTTCCACTCGTTGGTACCGCGCTTGCCGATCTGGTTGATCACACCGCCGTTGGCGCGGCCGTATTGCGCGCCGTAGCCGCCGGTAAAGATTTCCTGCTGGTCGATAGCGCCGTACGGCAGGGTCAGACCGCCAAGATTGTTGCTGATGGTGGTGGTGTTGAAGCCATTGAGGTAATAGGCGTTTTCGCTGGCGGCCGAGCCGCCGAAGCTGGGCAGCGAACCACCCAGCGGGCCGTTGTCGAAGCCGCCGCTGTTGACCACCACGCCCGGCGCCAGCAATGCGATGGCTTCGGCGGTGCGGCCCAGCGGCAGTTGCTGCAGCTGCTCGGCGGTGACCACGGTGCGCGTGTCCACGCTGCTGACGTCAATGGTGGTCAGGCCCGCGGCGGTGACGGTGACGCTATCCAGGGTCTGCATACCGCTCCCCGCAACGGCGGCGAACGACACATCGGTGTTCGCGCCAACGGTGATCGCGACGTTTTCGCGGGTTTCCACCACCGCGCCATCGCGCTTGACCGTGACCTTGTAGGTACCCAGCGGCAGATTGCCGGCGGTGTAACGGCCGCGCGCATCCACCGGCACTTCGCGGGTGAAACCGCTGTTGTTTTCCACCAGCACGCTGGTGCCGCTGCTCTGCCCCACGCTGCCGACGATGCTGCCGCTGGTGGACTGCGCGTGGACGCTCCCCATCGCCACGACCAGCGCCAACGCCAAGGCACGCTTCTGGATACTACGGTTCATGCTTTCTCCCCAAGTCTGGAACTGTCGGCAACGCGACAAAAATGAACGGCGCTAGTGGCTACCGGAATCACACTTTCTGAACATTCGTATCGAAGCGCCAATGACCACCCGCCATCAGCTCATGCCCCAAACCATCGATACCGTCCCGTTCGATCATAGGCAGCTGCGTTGCCCTACCCGCCTGCTCCGACGGGTAGGCAGGCACACGGTGGGTAGGCGGATAGGGGGCGCAAGCCTGACAATGGCGCGTGCGCTGCCCGTGGTCGGGCAGCGCCGCCCTATCGGCATCACTCAAGGATCTACGCGCATGAACCACTCCCGCTCCCACGCCCTGTTCGCCCAGGCTCAGACCCTGCTGCCCGGCGGCGTCAACTCACCGGTGCGGGCGTTCAAGTCGGTGGGCGGCGAGCCGTTCTTCGTGGCGCGCGCCGATGGCCCGTATCTGTATGACGTGGACGGCAACCGCTACATCGACTACGTGGGCTCGTGGGGGCCGATGATCGCCGGCCACAATCACCCGGCGGTGCGCGAGGCGGTGGAGCGTGCGATCCGCAATGGGCTGTCGTTCGGTGCGCCGTGTGCGGCCGAAGTGACCATGGCCGAGACGATCAATCGGCTGGTGCCCTCCTGCGAAATGGTGCGCATGGTCAATTCCGGCACCGAAGCCACGCTGTCGGCGGTGCGCCTGGCGCGCGGCGCCACCGGGCGCAATCGCATCGTCAAGTTCGAAGGCTGTTACCACGGACACGGCGACTCGTTTCTGGTCAAGGCCGGCAGCGGCATGCTCACTCTGGGCGTGCCGACCTCGCCCGGCGTGCCGCCCGGCCTGAGCGAGCTGACCGCCACCCTCACCTTCAACGACTTCGAAGGCGCCACGGCGCTGTTCGACGAGATCGGCGCCGATGTGGCGGCGGTGATCATCGAACCGGTGGTCGGCAACGCCAACTGCATTCCGCCGCAGGCCGGCTACCTGCAGCACCTGCGCACACTGTGCACGCGGCACGGCGCGCTGCTGATCTTCGACGAAGTGATGACCGGGTTCCGCGTTGCGCTCGGTGGCGCGCAGGCGCATTACGGGGTGACCCCGGACCTGAGCACCTTCGGCAAGATCATTGGCGGCGGCATGCCGGTGGGCGCGTACGGCGGCCGGCGCGACTTGATGGAACAGATCGCACCTTCCGGCCCGATCTACCAGGCCGGCACCTTGTCGGGCAATCCGGTGGCGATGGCAGCGGGCCTGGCGATGCTGGAGCTGGTGCAGGAGCCGGGCTTCCACGCACGCCTGAGCGCGCAGACCAGCGCGCTGTGCGAGGGCCTGGAAGATGCCGCCCACGCGGCCGGCATCGCGGTCACCACCAATCAGGTCGGCGGCATGTTCGGGGTGTTCTTCACCGACGAGATCGTGGAGAGCTACGCGCAAGCCACCGCCTGCGATATCACCACCTTCAACCGTTTCTTCCACGCGATGCTGCAGCGGGGCGTGTATCTGGCGCCATCGGCGTACGAAGCCGGCTTCATGTCCAGCGCGCACGACACTGCGGTGATCGAAGCCACGCTTGCAGCGGCACGCGAGGCATTTGCGGAAGTGGCGCGCTGAGGCGCATTCATGCGGGTCGCTGCGGGATTCGATTTGCGCAGCGACCACCGCAAACTTTGCTTTTGTCTTGTGGCTGTCATACCTTTCTGAAAGGTGTCCACGGACGGGCATGGGTGGGGACCCTCGAAGCAGCGGATGTGTCGTCGTCGCCGGTCACGGTGACGCCTGGTGCGTCGCCGCTGTTTCATCACGATCTGCAGTGCGTCGAGTCGGCGCGCTGCCGACGCTTGCCACGGCCGCCCTCGCCTCATGCTCAAGCCTGTTGCGTTGCTTACTCCGCGCCCGTCACCGTCGCGCGATTCCGTTCTTCCCGATTGGCTGCTTGCCAGCAAGCTGGAGCCGCCGCTGTCGCGCCCTGGTGCGGTGGTGCGTGGCGCGTTGCTGGCTGCGCTGGATCAGGCACACGCCCGCCCGCTGACGCTGTTGCTGGCGCCGCCAGGGTTTGGCAAGACCACCCTGCTGACGCAGTGGCATGCGCAGCTGTGCGCGCGCGATCACGCCGCTGTGGCGTGGCTCTCGCTGGATGAAGAAGATGCCGACGCCGCGCGCTTCCTCGGCCATCTGGCCTTGGCGCTGCAGAGCGCAGGGGCGGATCAGGCACTGTGCGCAGCGGTGCTGCATAACCGCGATCAGGACCCGCGCGAGGCGGTGACGGTGCTGATCCGCGCGCTGCGCGCCGCACCACGGCGCATCAGCGTGATTCTCGACGACTACGACCGGCTCGGCAGCGGCATCGTCGACGAGCTGGTGTTGCGCCTGGTCGAACACAGCGGCGGACGTCTGCACCTGTTGCTGGCCACCCGACGCGTACCGGCGCTGCCATTGGCGCGCCTGGATCTGCAGGCGCTGCTCAGCCGCGTGGGCAGCGCGCAACTGGCGCTGGACGAGCGCGAAGCGCAGGCATTGCTGGGGGCGCAGGTTCCCGCGCCGGTCGTGGAAGAATTGCTGCGTTACACCGAAGGCTGGCCGGTGGCGCTGCATCTGGCGCGACTGTGGCTGGAAGGCGGCGCGCAACGTCAGCAGGAAGTAGCCGCGCGTTTCTCCGGGCGCAGCGCGCAGATCGCCGCGTACCTGGCCGAGCAGGTGGTCAACGATCTGGATGCCGACACGCGTGATCTGTTGTTGCGCACCAGTGTGCTGGAGCGCGTCAACGCCGCGCTGGCCGATGCGGTGCGCCAGCGCGATGACAGCGGCCGGCTGCTGGCGCGGCTGGAACATTTCCACGGCCTGCTGGTGCCCATGGATGGCGAGCGCGAGTGGTTTCGCTATCACCCGTTGTTCGCCGACTTTTTGCAGCAGCTGCTGGACCGCGAGCATCCTGGCCAGGCCATGCAACTGCATCAACGTGCCGCGCGCTGGTTCGGCGATCATCAGTATCTGGCCGAAGCGGTGCGGCACGCATCGCGCGGCGAGTGCGGCGACCTGGCGGCCAGCTACATCGCGCGCGCCGGCACCTGGCAATTGTTGCTGACCCACGGCACGCATGCAGTGCGCGCGCTGCTGCGTCACTTCGAACACCGCACCATCCGCGACACCCCGGCGCTGAATCTCACTCAAGCGCATCTGCATGCGAAGCTTGGCGAATTCAGCCACGCGCGGTTGTTGCTGGAACGTTTCCGCGACTTTCCCGCTGCACTGCGTGAGCCCTTGCAGCGCGATTACACCGTGGTGGTGGCGGCACTGCGCGATCGCCTCGATGAGATCTGCGGTAACCCGCATGGCCTGACCCAGATCGCCGCACAAGCCTCCGCGCTGGACGAAGACGACCATCTCGGACGCGGCATGCTGCTGTGCATCTGTGCCACCACCGCCATTGCGCAAGGCGCCTTTGTACTAGCCGAACGCTATGCCTTGAACGCACGCGATGCGATGCAGCGTGGCGGCAGCGAACTGGGTGCGAGCCAGGCGCTGTTGTCGTTGGGCCAGAGTTTTTTCTATCGCGGTCGCCTCAGCGACGCCGAAGCCTGTTACCAACAGGCACTGAGCGGCTGCGCACGCATGCCGCAACTGGATCGCGTGCTGGAAGCAGCCGCCAACTGTCTGCTGGCGCAACTGCATTACGAACGCGGGCATCACGACGATGCGGCCGATCTGCTGCATCCGGCACTGGAATTGCTGGAGCAGCACGACGGCGGCATGGACGTGCTGGCGGCCGCTTACGACACCGCACTGGGATTGGAGCGCGTGCGCGATCACAGCGGGCGCAGTGCCTTGGCGCTGCTCGAGCACATCGAACAGATCGCGCATGGGCGCAAGCTGATGCGGCTATCGGAACTGGCCGCAGCCTGGCGCCTGATGCTGTTGCTGGAACATCCAGGCAATGCCGCCATCGACGTCCTGATCGCGCGCACCGGCGGTGAATCCGGATTGGCGCATACCCTGCGCTCGGCGCACCGTTGGCGCGACCGCGCGGCGATGGGCTTTGCGCTGGCACGCTGGCATCGCCTGGCCGGCCGCAGCAGCGCGGCGCTGACCATCCTGGGCCAGATCGAACACGCCTGCCTGGCCAACGACAACCTGTGCCACCTCGCCCGCACCCGTGCGCGCATCGCCCTGGTGCTGCAGCAACGCGGCGAACTGATCGCCGCCCTGCCGCATCTGTACAGCGCGCTGGATCATGTGGCGCTGACGCAAAGCTGGCAGGCGATCGTCGAACTCGGCCTGCCGGCCAAGGCGATGCTGCGCTCGCTGCGCCAACACGACCCGCATACCGTGGGCGGCACCACGCGTGCGCTCACCATTCAAGCCTTGCTCGAACGCCTCAGTGGCGACGAAGACCCGGCCGGCGATATTTTCAGCGAACGCGAACTGGAAGTGCTGGCACAACTGGCGCGTGGTTATTCCAACAAACAAATCGCACGCTGTTTGCACCTGTCGGAAAACACCGTCAAGTTCCATTTGAAAAATCTCTATCGCAAGCTCGACGCGCGTAGTCGCGAAAGCGCCTTGGCGCAGGCCTTGCAACGCGGATTATTGCGGGCGGCCGATCCGCATGCCGGCCAGGATGCGGCGCCGAACTGATCCGAGCGCGCGTATCACTGCCTGCACTGCACGCGCATCTGCGCACATTGCGACATCGCCTGTCAGGCGATGTCGCAGACCCCATCAGCCAAAACTCAGCGTGCCTTTCATCATTGCCCAATGGCCCGGGAATGAGCAGAAAAAGGTGTAGTCGCCGCCCTTGCTCAACTTGCTGGTCGCAAAGCTCACCGTGGTGCTGTCGCCGCCGCCGATGACCTTGGTATGCGCGATCACCCGGGGGTCGGCTTTGGGTAGATAGCTGTCGGCGATGCTGGAGCGTACGCCGGCATTGGCGACGGCTTGAAAATCGGCAGCCTTGGTCAACACCCAGTTGTGGCCCATCACCGTGGCGGCCATCTTGCCGGAGTGCTTGAGGGTGAGGTCCACCTGCGTGCAGTCGGGCGCCAGCTTGATCGCGCTCTGGTCGAACTTCATCTGATCGTTGCCGGTGATGGTCACCGCACAGGTACGCGCCCATGCCGAAGGTGCCAGCAACACCAGTCCAAGCACCGCAATCGTCGAAAACAGCTTCAAAGGAACACTCCTGCGATAAAAGATGCGCGACGCCCAGCGCGCCTGGTCACCCCAACGCGTTCGCATGCGCCGGTGTGACCAGAGTAACGCCTCATGCGTACCGGAAAAAAGCATCCATCGGATCCTGCACATCGGCGGTGGCTTCCGTCAGCGGCAATGGGCCGCGCTTGCCGGCCATCACCTGCACGAACGCCTGCTTGAAGCGTGCCATCTCCGCTTCGGTACCAACCGTGATCCGCGACCAGGTCGGCCACACCGGCCAGCTGCGGCCGATGAACACGCCAAAGGTGGCCATGTCGTCCTTGAAGCCGGCAGCCGGGCGCTTCACATCGACCATGAAGCAGTTGCTCTCCGATGCGGTGCAGGCGTAGCCCTGCTTGGCGAGAAACGCCATCACATCCTTGCGCGTGGCCGCCGTGCGTGCGCGGCGCTGCGGCACCAATGCCGGATCCCGTAGGCTGGCCAGGCCTGCAGCAGCGGCAGTCACCGGCAGGCTGTTGACGCTGTAGAACATCAGCTTGGCCAGCAGGTCCGGGCGTGCAGCTGCATAGCCCAGGCGAATGCCTGCCATGCCGTAAAGTTTGGAGAAGGTGCGCAACACCACCACGTCTTCGCCTGCGGCGACCATGTCGACCACGCTGCTGGTGCTGTTCGCAAAGTGGATGTAGGCCTCGTCCACCACCAGCACGCTGCCCTTGGGCTTGTGCGCCAGTGCGTAATCCAGATCCTTGCGCGCAGTCACCGAGCCAGTGGGGTTGTTGGGATTGCAGATGTAGATCACGCCCGGGCTGGCGTCGGCGGCGCACATCGCCTGCACGTCGTGCGAGAAGTCCTTGCGCAACGGCACCTTGATCAGATTGGCGCCATTGCGGGTGGCGGCGCGCCAACCGGATTCGTAGGTGGGATCTGCGGTGACGAGCGCGGCGCTGGGCGAGGTGAACGCCAGCATCGTGTAGTCCAGCGGCTCGGTGGAACCGGCGTAGGCCATCAGGTGATTGACCGGCAGCTTGAGCTCGGCGGCCAAGGTATTCATCAGTTCCATCTGCACATCGCGCAGGTAGCGTCCACCTTGCGGTGCGATCTGCGCAATGGCTCTCACCGCTGCCGCCGACGGGCCATCCGGGAATTCATTGGAGCCGATCATCACCGGCGACAACGCGCTCGCCGGTGTCGGCACGATGGCGGCGGAGCGTTCGGCGGCGCTGGCCAACAGCGGCAGCGCACTTGCGCCTGCAGCGCCGGCAAACAGCGCGGAGTCACGCAGAAACGTGCGGCGCGAAAGAGCAGTTTTCATGACAACCTCCAACAAAATGGCAATGCGGATTCAAGGACGAACGGCGACCACTTCGATTTCCACCCGATACAGCGGATTGCCCAGCGCGGCGATCTGGAAGGCAGAGCGCGCCGGCAGATTGGGCTGCTCCTTGGTGCCGAAGAACTGACGGTAGCCTTCCATGAAACCGTTGAAATCCATCTTGCCGCCCATCGCTGGATCGCCAACCAGAAACACCTGCATCTTCACCACATCGCCCATGCCCAAGCCGAGCGTGGTCAATTGCTGCTTGATCTGATTCAACACGCTGACCGTCTGCGCCTTGGTGTCGCCATACGCAGCAGCCGAGTCTTTCGGCGCGCTGGTGTCCACCACGGCCGGTACCTTGCCGCTGACGTAGACGGTGGCCTTGCCGGCGGGAATTTCCACTGCGGCAGCGATGGGGAAATCGCTATTGGGAATCTTGTGGCGGATCACCTCTGCAGCATGCGCGGCGGTGAGACCTGCGGACCACAGCATGGCGGCGGTGAGAACGGCGGTCACTGGACGGAACATGGCAACTCCTTGCATGAGAGATAAAGGAAAAATCAGTGGCGCAGCAATTTGACGTCGTCGGCGGTGACGACCTCGGCGTGATCGTTGCCAAAATGGGTGCGTACATAGCTCACCACTTCGGCCACCTGGCGGTCGTTGAGCATCTCGCCGAAACCGGGCATGCCGGCGTGGCCGTCGAGCACCATCATGGTGACGTAGGGGCCGGCGGCGAGCTTGGGATTGCCTGCAAGCGCGGGATACTCGCCGGCACCTTGCGCGCCGCGCCCGGCCGGCATGTGGCAGCCCTGGCAGATCGCCTGGTAGACATCCTGACCGGACGCCTTGGCAAAGCCTTGTTGCGGAAACAACTGCGTGGCATCGGAACTCTGCGCCTGCGCCTCATACGCGCCCGGTGGCAGCAACAACGCCACCATCGCAACGACGAAGCTGGCCGCGGCCAATCGTGGTAACAGACTCATGCGCGACCTCCTCCGGCCAGCACCTTGCGATGCAGACGGCCCACCACATCGTGCGCAGACAAAATCGCACCTTCCTGCCAGGCCGGAATATAGGACACGTGCTCACCAGCCAGCGCCAGGCGCCCGTCGATCTGGCACAACGGCGTGTAGTGCTCGGCACGCGCCTGCTCGCTCCACATGCCGAAGCAGCCATGGGTAAACGGCACGCGGTGCCAGCCGACCGAAATACCATTCTCGAACTCACGCGGATATTGCGGATGCAATTGCGTGCCGTATTCGACCGCCTTGCGCACGCGCTGCTCCGGGGTCATCGAGGTGAACTGGTAAGCGTCCAATCCCCACACATAGGCGCCGAGCAGCACGCCCTTGCCTGGGCTGTGATAGTTGGTGCTGGGATAGCTGATCAAGGTGATCGGCAGATCGGTGTAGCTGATGCCGCCGTAAATGGCTTCGTCCTCTTCCCAGAAGCGGCGCTTGAATTGCAGGCCCACTTTCACCGATGCCGCATACGGCACCTGGCCGATCGCGGTGGTCATCACGTCGCTGGCGGTGACCGGAATACGGCTGAGCACCGATAACGGAATCGTGCAGATGCACCAATCGGCACTGGCAATGCGTTCTTCACCACCGTGCGCGGCATCCTGCCAGGACACGCGCACGCCGCTGCCGTCCTGATCGATCTTGGTGACCTTGGCGTTGTAGGTGATGGCATCGCCGAGTTGAGCCGCGAACGCCTTGCCGATCTGGTCCATGCCGCCCACCGGCTGGAACATGGTGGTCTGCATTTCGTAGTTGTTGCCGGCCGCCAGCGTGGTCCACAGCCGCGAGCGCAACACATCCTGCACGCTGAAAGGATCGGAGAATTCCGGCTTGCCGGACAGACCGCCGCCGGGATAACGCGCAAAGCCGCGGCGCTCGCTGCTGTCCTTGCCTTTGACGTAGCCGAACTTGTGATCCAGCGCGCCCCAGGTCCGCAGCGACTCCAACAACACTTCCTGGTCTTCGCGGCTTACGCTCTTGTCCAGGGCCTGCTGCTGCGTGCACTTGGCCAGCAACTCGGACACGTGGCCCTTGTAATCGGCATCGATGGCGCGAAAGCGCTGCGGTTTACCGCCGAAGCCCTTTTCGCTATGCAGCAGCGCGTTGTAATTGACCTGATTGAACGCTTCCAGCGCCACGCCGAATTGCTTGCAGTAACTCAGCACCGCCTTGTGGTGATGCGGAATGCGCCACGGGCCAGGATTGAGATACAGCCCCTGGTCGAACTGGCAGTGCTGCGTTGCCCCGCCCAGTTCGGTGTAACGGTCGCCGCCACGCAGCGTCCAGTTGCGGCCGCCGGGGCGGTCGTTGTATTCCAGCAACTGCACGCGATACCCGGCCTTGCGCAGTTCGAAGGCCGCCGCCATGCCGGCGAGCCCAGCACCCAGAATCAGCACCGAGGCGCCCTTCGGGTCGCCATCCAGTTGCAGCGGCCCTTTGAAATTTGATTCGGCTGCCATGCCCAGGCTGCTCATCGCCTGATACATCATTGCGCCGCCAGCGGTCATGCCGATGCGCGCCAGCAATTGCCGCCGCGTCATCGCCCCAGAATGGTTGCCTTGCATCAACGCGTAGTCCTTGCATGTCATGGATCGAGTGCGACTGACAACACTAATGGCGCGGCCGGCAGCGACGCCGGCCACATCACTGGCTCAGAACTTGTAGGCCAGGCTGGCGAACAGCTGGCGTGGTGCGATCAACTGATACGAGCCGGAGCTTTCGTTCGGGAACACCGCACCGATCGCATCGTCCTTGTCGAACAGGTTGTAGACCGACAACTGCAGCCGCCCACCGGCAAGAAACCCTGCATCCTCACCCTGATAACCCACGCTGCCGTTGACGATGAAGGTGGCATCCACCTGATCGGTGTTGAGCGTGTCGCCGTAGCGCTTGCCGGTGTATTTGGTATCGAGGTTGACGAAGAAATGCTCGCCTTCCCAACCGCCGTTGACGCTGAACATCACCTTGGGCGAATCCGGCACTTCGTTGCCTTCCACCTGCACCAGGTTGCCGCTGACCGGGCCGAAATAGTTGTCCTGGAATTCGGATTTGTTCCAGGTCAACGAGGCGCCCAGCCGCCAGCCCGGCGCCGGCTTCCACATGCCGGACACCTCCGCGCCATAGGTCTGTACGTCGCCGACATTGGCGTAGACGGTGGGTGCCACCACCAATGGATCCGGATCGGTCAGCGCGATGATGCGGTTTTCGTAATCGATCTTATAAGCGGCGATATAGCCGCTCCACTGGCTGGATTCGGCGCGGATGCCGATGTCGATGTTGGTGGATTCTTCCGGTGCGATATCCGGATTGAACGCACCGGAGGTCAACGCAAGCCGCGGGGCGGAGCTGAAGTTCTCTGCGTAGTTGGCGAACAGTTGTACGCCTTCGGCAAGCTGGAAGCTGGCGCCGACCTGCGGCTGGAACCAGTCGCTGTTCTTGATGGTGACATCGCGGCGCACACCGACATTGAAATCATCCAGATTGGCGATGCCGTTGTAATCGCGCTTGACATCCAGGCCCTTGGCGCCGAATTCCATCGTGAGCCGGTCATCGAGCAGACGCAGCGTGTCCTTGATGTAGAGCTGCTTCACCTCGGTGGAGAAGTGGTTGTCGTAGTAGATGACGATCGGCAGCGAGCCCTTCAGCAGCGCGCCGGTGGCAGGGTCCAGGTTGTACAGCGGGCGCACCTGATCGAAGTCGTAGTTCTCGTACCAGGCGCCGACTTCGAGCTTGTTGTGCTCGGTCTCCCACGACACTGCGGTGGTCACACCATAACGATCGCCGCCCATGATTTCTTCGCGCCGGGTCATCGCCCCGACGCTGGTGACATTGCCGTTGGCATCCACGATCTGGGGGTCGTTGATGGCGATATCGGTACGCCCCGGCGTGCCGGCGATGGCATCGTTGTATAAACCGGTGGCGGTGCTTGGCGGGGTGCCGCCGACGCCGTAACCATGCTTGTTTTCGTAGTAGCCGGTGAAGGTGAAGCCGATCGCATCGTTGAACAGGAAATCGCCGTGCAGGCTGAGCAACGAATCGCGTCGGCCGTTCTGCCATTCGCTGTAGTGCTCTGCGTCCACTTCCGGATTGCCGGTGATGCGTTCGTGCAGATCCCACGACACCGAGCCGTCGGAGTTGTACGACTGCACGTCGTAGTCCTTGCGGTTGTTGTAGATCCAGCCCAGCGTCAGGCTGCCCGCATCCCAGGCCTGGCGGATCTTGGCTTCGAAGTGATCGCTCTTTTGCGTGGCCGGTTCCATGTCCCACACCCCGCCCTGCGTGCGCGATGCGGAGAGGTACGCGCTGGGGCCACCTTCCCACCAATCCGGCGTATCCAGGCGCACGAAGCTGCGCACCAGATCGTCAGAGCCGATGGTCTGGGTGAGATTGCCGCTCCAGGTATCGCCTCCCTTCGGTGGCAGGCTGGTGTAGCGGATCGCACCGCCGAGTGCGTGATACGAGGGCTGGGTGACATCGCCGGAGCCTGCCGACACGGTGACGTCGAGCAGGTTCTCGCTGGACACGTAACGGGTGATCGGCCCGCCTTCGCGGGTGTCGAAGGTTTCGATCGGGATGCCGTCCAGGGTCACGCCGATCTGGTTGGCAGAGAAGCCGCGGATGGTCATCGAGTCGCCGAACTCGTACAGCCCGAACGGATCGGTGGTCTGCACATTCACGCCGGGCAGGCTCGCCAGCAACTGCTGCGGTGCCACGCCGGGCACCTGCGCCTGGATCTCGGCGGCGGAGATGGACGCGGTGGTGCGCGTGGAGCCGGTGCCCACCACACTGACCGCATCGAGCGTGCGCGCTTCCTGTGCCAGTGCGGGCAGGCTGTGTACGCCGGCCAGCAACAAGGTCATCGAGGCAAGCGTGTGGCGACGCATGGCGGTGGTGAGAATGGCGGCGACCGAGACCGCCAGCTGATCGGTTTTGAAGCGCTTAGGCATGCAATCGACCCCTGGATGCGTGTGGCGTGCTGAGTGACCGGGCCGCTCCCCCAGACCGGCTGACACCGCAAATGCGGCATGCATCGACCATAACCAGCGCAGTTCCGCCGCACGCCGCGCGCGGAGGGTAGGGGCAGCGCGGGTGGGTAGGTTGCTGCCGAATTCAACGATCTGAATACGTAATGTCCCCACCCACCTGCGCGCATCCGGTCATACCAGCTCTCGCATGCTTGCCACGACGCCGAAGATCGACAACGCTGCGCAGCCGCATCACGAGTCCGCGCATGCCGCTTGCAGCACCCTCTCTGTTACTGCTCGATTTCGATGGCGTATTGGCCAGCTACTCGCGGCTGCGCCGCGTGGCTGCACTTGCTGCAGCAGCTGCCTGCACGCCGCAACGGGTGCAACAGGTGTTGTTCGAGCAAGGCCTGGAACGTGCCTACGATGCCGGGCTTATCGACACGCAGAACTACCTGGCGCGATTGAGCGAGGGGCTGGGCGGCGTGATCGATCGTGTCACCTGGATCGACGCACGCGTGGCGGCATGCCGCGCGGACCCCTCGGTGGTGGCGCAGGTGCTGGCGGTATCGGCGACGACGGCCGTGGCGGTACTCACCAACAATGGGCCGTTGATGGTGGAGGCAATCGAGCGGATCGTGCCTGCGCTGTTTCCGTTATTGCAGGGCCGCGTGCTGTGCAGCGGCGCACTCGGCGGCCGCAAGCCCGACGTGCAGGTGTATCAGCGCGCGCTTGCACAGCTGGACGCCACTGCGGCGTGCACCTTGTTTGTCGACGACCTGTTCGTCAACGTGCGTGGCGCGCGTGCAGCCGGCCTGCACGCGGAGACGGTGCGCGATGCGCGCGCCTTGCGGCGGGTGTTGAAGCGGTATGGGGTGGCGTAGGAGAGCCGGGATTCGAGATTGAATCATCGGAAATCGCCGGCGGATCTTCCTCCGTCATCGTGGCCGGCGCGGTGCCGGCCACGATGACGCAGAAAGCGCAGCTCTGCATCACTGCTGCGCGACGTACTCGGCAATCGCAAGGCGCAAACGTTCCAACCCATCAGCCAACTCGGCATCGGTCAGATTGAGTGCCGGCACGAAGCGCAGCACATCCGGCCCTGCCTGCAACAGCAGCAGGCCATGCTTGGCCGCAAAATCCAGGATCGCCCCGGCCTGCCCGGCATGCGTCGGGGCCAGCACTGCACCCAGCATCAAACCGCGCCCGCGGATTTGCGCAAACACGCCGAACTCGTCGTTGAGCGCGTCCAGACCGGCGCGCAGCGCGGCCGACTGCCGCACCACGTTCTCGGCGATCTGCGGCGAGGCCAACTTGCGCAGCGCCACACGGGCCACCGCAGCGGCCAACGGATTGCCGCCGAAGGTGGTGCCATGCGCGCCGAACTGCATGGTCTCGGCCACCTTGGGGCCGGCCAGCATCGCGCCGATCGGGAAGCCGCCACCCAGCGCCTTGGCCAGCGTCACGATGTCCGGCGTCACCTGCTCCTGCCAGTGCGCAAACAGCGTGCCGGTGCGGCCCATGCCGCACTGGATCTCGTCCAGCACCAGCAGCGCATCGTGCTGATCGCACAGCGCGCGCACGCGGCTCAGAAAGCCCGGCTCGGCCGGCATCACTCCGCCCTCGCCCTGAATCGGCTCCAGCATCACCGCAGCGACATCGCCGGCCGCCATGGCCGTTTCCAGTGCCGCCACATCGTTGAAATCCACATAGCGAAAGCCGCCGGGCAGCGGCTCGTAGCCTTCCTGATACTTGGGCTGCGCGGTCGCGGTGACCGAGGCCAGGGTGCGCCCATGGAAGCTGCCGCGGAAGGTCACGATGACGCGCTTGTCGGCCGGGCGGCCCTGATTGCTGGCCCACTTGCGCACCAGCTTGATCGCCGCCTCGTTGGCCTCGGTGCCCGAGTTGCAGAGAAAAACCTTCTGCGCGAAACGCGAAGCAGTGACCAGTTCCTCGGCCAGCTTCAGCGGCGGTGCGCTGAAGAACACGTTGCTGGTGTGCCACAGCTTGCCGGCCTGCTCGGTGAGCGCAGCCATCAGATCCGGATCGTTATGGCCCAGCCCGCTGACCGCGATGCCGGCGGACAGATCCACATATTCGCGGCCCTGGTCGTCCCACACGCGACTGCCCTGTCCACGCTCCAGCACCACCTGGCGCGGGCGGTAGACCGGCAGGTAGTAATGCGCGAGGGACAGGGGCGAATCGGCAGCGGTGCTCATGATGGTGGGTCGCAGAAGCGGAGGGAGAACTCGCATTCTCGCGCATTCGCCGGCCTGCGGCACAATGCGCGCATGCGCCCTTTCTCCGATCCTCAGCTTACCCCTGCCACCGACGACGGCTGGCGCCGGCAATGGTTCGACATCATCTACCGGCACGACACCCGCCCGTCGCGTAATTTCGACCTGATGCTGGTGGTAGCGATCCTCACCAGTGTGGTGGTGATCATGATCGACAGCGTGCCGCGCATTCATTCGCACTCGGCGCACTGGTTGGTGCCGCTGGAATGGGCGTTTACGGTGTTGTTCACCGTCGAGTACGCGTTGCGCCTGGCGGTGGTACGGCGCCCGCTGCATTACGCGCTCAGCATCTGGGGGGTGATCGATTTATTGTCGATCCTGCCCAGCTATTTGTCGTTCTTCGTGCCCGGTGCGCAGACGCTGCTGGTCGTGCGCGTGCTGCGCATCCTGCGCCTGTTCCGCATCCTCAAGCTCACCCGCTACATCGAAGAGAGCGGGCAGCTGGTGGACGCGCTGTGGCGCAGCCGGCGCAAGGTGCTGGTGTTCCTGTTCAGCGTGCTCACCATCACCGTGATCGCCGGTGCCACGATGTACGTGATCGAAGGCCCGCAACACGGGTTCACCAGCATCCCGACCAGCATGTACTGGGCCATCGTGACCATGGCCACGGTGGGCTTCGGTGACCTGGTGCCGCAGACCACCTTGGGCCGCTTCGTTACCTCGGCCTTGATCCTGATCGGCTACAGCATCATCGCAGTTCCCACCGGCATCTACACCGCCGAACTGGCCAGCACGCTGCGCGAAGGTGGCCACGCCGGCAAGCGCGATGTCCGCAATTGCCCGCGTTGCGGGCTGGAAGGCCATGCGCCGGATGCGCGGTATTGCCGGCAATGTGCAGAGCCGCTGCCGGAACTCTCCAACGGCTAAAGTGTCTTGGAGTGGTTTGGAGTGGTTTGGAAGTGCGGGTGGATCAGGTGTGGAGCGGCTGATCTGTAGGTTGGCTGCAGGGTCCTTGCCCGCTCACCGGCGCGGGACACGCCGCAAGTACGTCCGTGTAGGCTCTTACGCGGCATCCATGCCGCGTAAGGTCCCGCGCCGGTGAGCGGGCAAGGACCCGTCGAGATGGTCGGTGTGTGTGGTGCAAGCAATGCATGATGTGCTTCTACTTTGCTGGCTCACATGTAATTCTGCGACCCGCATCAGCAGGCCAATGCAACTCGCGAGACGGCCAGCTTTTTACGCAGTTACCGACCAATTTCCTGGTGCGGTGTCCTCACCGATTGCGGGACCGTGTGGCGGCATGGATGCCGCCACCGAGCCTCCACGGATGGATTCACGGCGTGTCCCGCAAGCGGCGAGGGCACCGCGCCCTCGATCACTGAGCTTTTGACTACATCTGAATTCAGCTACTACTCGAAATAGCGGTGCCTTCGAAACTTGCACAATCACCTGTTCGATGCGCTTCCACAACGCGACAGAGATGCGTGCACAGCATCAATGCGACATGCGGTTGCTCATGTCGATCAGATCGTTGTAGCTGGCCAGCACTGCCTGGCGTGTGCCACCCGGCGGCATCGAGCCGCTTTCCAGCAGCATCTGCTCGCTCTTGTTCAATGGTGTCTTGGTGCGGATACGCTCGACCAGCCGCCCCGACTCGCGCGCAAGCTTGTCGGCGGAACGTTCCATGTGGCCCCACATCGCATCGCCCTGCCCGATCTTGGCCTTCTGCGCCTCTTCCAGAATGCCTTGGTAGCGCGCGAGCTGGGACTGCGCTGCGGCAAGGTCCGGCGTGTCGTTGTCGAGCACCTGCACCAGCTGCTTGCCTTCGCCGATGATCTTCAAGTGATACCAGGAAGCGCTGCGGCCTTCTTCCTTTTCGATCGCATCGATCTGGGCCTGGCGACGCGTGTCTTCATTATGTTCAAGCGCGGTATTCATGGCTGCGCCGGCTTCGAAGAATGCCTGATAGGCCTGCATCAGCGGCGCGTGCAGCGCCTTCATGCCCTTGCCGTCGTCGCGCAGATAATCCTCGCGGTCGTAGTAGCGCACCGCTTCCCCGATACGTTCGTTGAGCGTGGTGAAACGTTCTTGATAGGTCTTGGCCACCGGGTCGAGCTCGGGGTTGGCCGGCGTTTGCGCCAACGCCGCAGTCATCGGCGCGCCACATTCGTCCACGTGATGCGAGAGCACCGTGCCCGGCGCATGGATACCGCTTTCCTTGCCGGTCGGACCAGCCTCGGGGTCCTGCATCCAGCCGATATATTGCTGATAGCTCTCATGGATCGGCTGCTCGACGCCGTTGAAGCAGGTGATGTAGGCGTTGATCTTGTCGGCGCCTTCCACCGCGGCGGCGGGTGCGTTTTTCTGGCAGCCGGCAAGCAGCGCAGCGAAAGCCATCGCCGCGGCGAGCGGCGCATAACGAAGTTGATGGGTCATCTTGCGTTCCATTGATGGGTTGAAGAAGGTGGCGCCGCAGCGTGCGGCCGAATGACATCTGGCGCAGCCGATCGCCCGGCACACGAACGATGGCTTAGGACAGCAGTGCTTACTCACGATTGCTTTCGGACACCAGTGCGTTGTAAGTGTTGAGCAACTTGCGCGACGAGCCTTCGGGCGCCAGCGAGGGGCTATTCAACCAGCCCTGTTCCAGCGTGCTATAGGGCGTTTTTTCGACTACGCGTTTCACCCGCGCCTTGGCTTGTCTGCGGAAGGTTTCTGCAGCGGTTTCGAAGCTGTTCCAGGTCAGCCTGCCCGGCTCCTGGTCGGCCACCTTGGCATGCGCCTCATCGGAGAGACGGTTGAAGCCGTCCAGCAGCGCGGTGACACGTGGCACGTCGAACTGATCCTCTTCCAGCGCATCGGCGATCTTCTTCGCCTCGAGCATCATCGCCAGTCGGTAGTACTCACGTGTGCGGCCCTCGCCCCGCTCCAGCGTCTTGAGTTTTTCGCGTTGCGCCGCGTCGTTTTGCAGGTCCAGTTCGGCGCTGAAGGTGGTACTGGCATCGGCGTAAGTCGCCAGCGCATCCATCAACTCCGGATGCAGCTGTTTGCCCTTGGCGAACTGGTCGTCTTCGTAGTCCTGCCGCGTGTAGTAATCGGCCACCGCGTGACTGATCGGCTGCAGCGCCTTCAATGCCGCGCGGTAGTCGCGTGCTGCCTTATCCAATGCGGACAGCGATGGTTTCGCCGCAGCGGCCGCACTGACCGGCGCATCGCAGTGCTTCATGTCGTCGTAGTCGATGTCGTACGGACCGGTCATGCCGGATTCGCGACCGGTCGGGCCGGCGAACGGGTCCTGCATCCAGCCGGTGTAGTACCTGGCGCCGGCGTGCACTTTCGCGTTGACGCGGTTGAAGCAGTCGATGTAGGCGCCGAGCTTGGCGTTGATGCCCTGCAAGGAATCCAGTTCGGTCGTCTTGGTATCGGCACCGGTTGCAGGCTGCTGCAACTTGCCGCCACAGGCGGTCGCCAGCACGGACACGCAAGCCACCAGGACAAGCACACGGAACTTCGGAGACACGCGCAGTACATCCCTGTTGGAAACGTTTTCAGCCGCGCACGATAGCAAACCCTACTGTGAACTTTTTGTGCTCACTGCAGGACGGGCGTAAGACAGCTGCACCTCGAAAGCGCGACCGCTGGTCTGCCACATCGATCCTCAGAATCGCGGTACCCCCGCACGCCGATTCCCCGGCCGCCCTCCGTATCCAGCCAAGCGCGCTGCGATGTTCGCCGCACTCAGTCGAGAAACAGATCCGGCAGCAACGCACGCGACGGGTCGACCGCATAGCCGCTCAGGTCGGTGATGCCGGCCTGGGCTAGTACCTCGTCGTCGATCAGGAACTGGCCATGAAATCCTGCCGCCTCGCGCGTGAGCACTGCATGCGCCGCGTTGGCCATGATCTCCGGCCGGCGACACGCAGCGGCATCCACGCCATCGATCATGTTGATCGCATCGGTGGCGATCACGGTGCGTGGCCATAGCGCGTTGACCGCCACGCCTTGCGGGCCGAACTCGGCTGCCAGCCCCAGGGTCACCAGGCTCATCCCCATCTTGGCCAGGGTGTAGCCGGTATGCGCGCCCCACCACGCCGGGTTCAAGGACGGTGGCGGCGCCAGGGTGAGGATGTGCGGATTGGCCGCCTGCAACAGATGCGGCAGGCACGCTTGTGCACACAGAAAACTGCCGCGCGCATTGACCTGCTGCATCAGATCGAAACGCTTCATCGGCGTGTCCAGCGTGCCGCGCAACCAGATCGCGCTGGCGTTATTGACCAGGATGTCGATACCGCCGAACGCCTCGACAGTCGCGGCCACCGCAGTACGCACCTGCTCTTCTTCGCGAATATCGCACTTGAGCGCCAGCGCCTGCCCACCGGCCGCAGTCACCGCCGCGGCTGCGCTATGGATGGTGCCCGGCAACTTGGGATTGACCACCGCCGATTTGGCTGCAATCGCCACATTGGCGCCATCGCGCGCCGCCCGCAACGCAATCGCCAGGCCAATCCCGCGCGAGGCACCGGTGATGAACAGGGTTTTGCCGGATAAGGTCATGGGATTGGGGAGTCGGGATTGGGGATTTGTGAGCTTACAGCCCGAGCAATAACGGCACGGGATTCGGGATTCGCAAAAGCTTATCGCCTTCACCCCTCCGCTCGACCAACGCCACAACCCAAGCCATGCGCCGTTACGAATCCCCAATCCCCAATCCCCAATCCCCAATCCCGACTCCCTAATCCCGGCACTTCAAGGCTTCGGCCCCTGCCCCTCGTTGTCTTCCCAATGCAATACGCGGCGGGTCACGAAGCGATAGACCGGTTTGCCGGTGGCGAACCACAGCTCGCGCACCCAGGAGGTGCGCTTGAGCACGCGGCGTTCCACCGGGGTGATGGCGGCCGGGCAATACATGCGCTTGTGCTTGAGCAGATGGCGCAGATCCTCGCGTGCAAGCAGACGCATCCAGCGCGCGCGAGGATTGCCGCGCACCGCGAGCTGGAAATCGATCACCGCCGGGCTGCCGTCGTCCTGCACCAGCCAGTTGGCCTCTTTAGCCAAGTCGTTGTGCGCCACCCCGCAGCGATGCAGCTGCTGCAGCAACTTGCGTGCGGTACGGAAGTAAGCAAGATCGCCGCGCGGCGGGCGCTGGTACATCGCATCGCCGGCCAGATAGCTGCGATCCAGCTGGCGTCCATCCCAGCGCAGCAGCCGTGGCGTCCGCGGCAAGCCATCCAGCTGACGCAAGGCCAGGGCTTCGCGTCGCGCCAACCACCAGGCCACGCCGCGCAACAACCACGGCGCCACGCTCAGGTCGCGCCGCACGAACACGCGATCGCCTTCGCGGATCAACAGGATGCGCCCGAAGGTATCGGACTTCAGCGGCAGATGGCCGGCGGGATCGTCACTCATCCCTGCATTGTAGGCGGGCCGTCCGCCTCGCCACACAGCGCGCGTTGCCTGCGTGTCACACAAGCGTGCAACGTTGCCCGCTCGCAACCTGAGGTGAAGCAGGCAGGCCGATGTGATGACGGCGCAAGTCCCCTCGTCGCCATGCCCACCTATAATTCGGCAATGAACTCATGGATCGACGCCACGCTGGAGTGGATCGGACACCACCCCACCTTGGCTGGCGTGGTGATCTTTGCCATCGCATTTTGCGATGCGGTGATCGTGCTCGGCGCCATCGTGCCGGCGCTGCCGTTGCTGTTCGCCATCGGCGTGCTGATCGGGCTCGGCCAGATCAACGGCCCGTATGCAATGGTGTGCGCGGCCTTGGGCGCGTTCGTCGGCGATGCGTTGAGCTTCTGGGTGGGCCATCGCTGGGGCCACCAGCTGCACACCTATTGGCCGTTTCGCCGCTACCCGCAATTGCTGGAACGCGGCGAGCTGCTGTTCCGGCGCAATGCCTTCAAGAGCATTCTGATCGCCCGCTACGTGGGCGCGGTGCGGCCGTTCGTGCCGGCCATCGCCGGCATGTCGCACATGCCGTTCAAGCGCTATCTGTTTGCCAGCGGCCTGGCCTGCATCTCGTGGGCGCTGCTATTTTTGGTGCCGGGCTGGGTGCTGGGCACTGCCTACGATGCGGTGGCGGCGGTGGCCGGGCGTTTGTTCGTGGTAGTCACGCTGCTGGTCGCGGTGATCGGGCTGGCATGGGCGGTGGTGCTGTACTCGTATCGCTGGTCGGCCGGCCATCTGGATGCGCTGCTTGCGCGGCTGCTGGAGTGGTCGCATCGGCATCCGGTGCTGGGCAACTGGTCGGTGGGCGTGTTCGACCCGCGCCGTCGCGAGTCGGTGCCGCTGGCGATGATGGCGTTGATGCTGCTGTTGCTGGGCTGGGGCTGGTTCGTGTTGCTGATGGTGGTGCTGGCGCATGGCGAGCCGCTGCGCGTGGACCTGGCCGTGCACGATCTGATGCTGGCGCTGCGCAACCCGCTGGCCGACTACCCGATGGTGGCGCTGGCCTCGCTGGGCGACTGGCAGGTACTGCTGCCGGCGATCGCCGCAGCAATGGGCTACCTGGCCTGGCGCCGACGCTGGATGGCGGTGGCGCATTGGGTGATCGCGCTGGCCTTTGGCCTGGCGTTGACCCAGTTGCTGGGCGCCACCGTGCAGGTGGTGCGCCCGCCTGCGGCCAGCAGCGGATTCGGGTTCCCGTCGGTGGCCGTCACCATGGCCACGATTGGCTTCGGCTTCTTCGCGCTGTTGATCGCGCGCGAGCTGCCCGGCCGGCGACGGGTATGGCCGTATCTGGTCAGCGGCGCAATCGTGTCGCTCATTGGATTTGCACGGTTGTACCTGGGCGCGCATTGGCTGAGCGACGTGGTCGGCGGCATGTTGTTCGGCATTTTCTGGCTGCTGGTGCTGGGCATCGCTTACCGACGCCGCGCCACGCGCGCGTTCTGGGTCAAGCCGGTGTCGTGGATGTTCTACGGCGTTTTCCTGACCTGCGCGATCGTGTTTGCCCCGCGCAATCTGGAAACCAAACTGGCCAAGTTCGAACCGCCGCCGCCGCTGCTGATGGAGTTGCCGGCCAGCGACTGGTGGGACGGCCAGTGGCGCCTGCTGCCGGCGCGCCGCAACGAATTCGACGACGACCAGCGCTGGCCGCTGGACGTGCAACTGGCCGGCCCGCTCGCACCGCTGCAGCGCCAACTCGAAGCGCGCGGCTGGCGTGTTCAACCGCAGGCCGGTTGGGAGCAAGCGCTGCATCTGCTCGACGTCAGCGGCCGCCCGGACGAGGTGCCGATCCTGCCGGCCACCCTGGATACACAGGTCGAAGCCCTGCTGATGGTGCGTCATGCCGCACCCGGCCATGTGCATGTGCTGCGCCTGTGGCCGGCAGCGGCACGTCTGCAGCCAGGTGCACAACCGCTGTGGGTGGGCAGCACCCAGACGCTGCGCTACAGCCGCCATTTCAGCCTGATCGGGCTGTGGTATCCGCTGCGTGGCGTGGACCCGGCGCTGAGCGCTTTGCGTGAAGCACTCGGCCCATTGCCGCATCGCGTCGAACAGCGTCGGCGCTCGCAGGTACCAGTGATCCTGATCGACAGCACTTCCGGAAATGCGGTGCGGCGAGAGGACAAAGACAACGCCGCACCGCAGACGGAAACCACAGGATCCGATTCGACTGGGTCCGATTCGACTGCATCGGATCCGTTACAACAGCGTCGTTGATCGATCGATTGATCAGCGGCGGCGAGCGGCCGGCAAACGCGCAGTCCTGTAGATAAGAGCTGCTAATAAAACGTCTTGAACGCTGTATCGATGGCGGCAACACGTTCGCGTCACTTGGACGCAGTCGAATGTTTAGGTCAACAGCCTGATTGGTCGAGTGCGCGGTGCCCTCACCGCTCGCGGGACACGCCGCAAGTACGTCCATGTAGGCTCGGTGGCGGCATCCATGCCGCCACACGGTCCCGCAATCGGCAAGGACACCGCACCAGAAAGTTAGTCGGCTGCTTTGTTCAAAACCATGCACACCGACCATCTTGATTAGTCCTTGCCCGCCCACCGTCGCGGGACCTTACGCGGCATGGATGCCGCGTAAGAGCCTACACGGACGTACTTGCGGCGTGTCCCGCGATGGTGGGCGGGCAAGGGCCCTACAGCCAAACCGAAGATCAGCCGCTCCACAACCGACGCATCCGCACCGTTTGATTACCTGAGAGCTCGCGCTTCAGCGCCGCGGATGAGCACAAGCCACATTGGTCAAGGGCGCGATGCACTCACCACAGCACACCATCCACCGGCTGCATCGGCTCCGGCGCCTGCTCGCCAATCGCCTGCAATGCATCGATTTCCACCGTGCGGCACATGCTGTCCAGCGGTAGATCGTGAATGGTGTTGGCGAACGGATCGACCAACTCGTCGCCGATCTTGAGCACTGCCAAAAACATCAAGCCCGCAACGGTCGAACCTACCGGTGTGGCGTATTGCAGCGTCTCCACCAGGCCGATCGGCAGCAACACGCAGAACAGCCGCGTAAACAGGTTCGGATAGAAGCGATATTGATACGGCAGCGGCGTATTTTTCAGCCGTTCCATACCGCCTTGTGCGTTGGCGATGTCCACCAGAATGCGCTCGACACTGGCCTGCTGGATGCTGTCGATCCAGCCATCGCGACGCGCCTGCTCGACGCTGCGCCCGGTATTGTCGAGCAGGCCATTGGCGACGTTGGTGCGCTTGATCACCGAAGCCACCTCATCGGCATCCAGCCGCGATTCCAGCACCGCATCCACTGGCAACCGGCGCAACTGACAGCGCAGCGCATGCACGTACGCGACCTGGCGCAACGCGATCGTGCGCCCCAGCGCTGCGGCTTCCGGCGCAGACAACACGCTGATACTCAGACGTACCAGGTTGCGCGATGCATTGATCATCTGGCCCCACAGCACGCGCCCTTCCCACCAGCGTTGGTAGGTCGAATTGGCACGAAACCCCAGAAACAACGCCAACGCCGAACCGAAGATGGTCAGCGGCAACGCAGGCGCGCGGAACGGCAGCACGTAGTAGATGATCGTGATCAACACATCCCAGACGAACAGCACCGCCAGGGTCCGCCAGACCTGGTCGAACACATCGGATACACGCGGTTTGACATCGATGATCAAGGCACACTCCATGGATCGATAACGAGTGACGCCGTTGCGCGCGTCCAGCGCATGGATGCCATCGCCAGCGCACTCAAGCGTGGCGAGTGTGCCGCTGCAGCGGTGCAAGCGCGGTGATGGGTCACCCGCGCCACAGCATCACCGCGTTACGGCATCCACGCCAGCAACTGATCCAGGCGCCGATGCGGATCGTCCTGCTGCAACAACGACAGGCGTTGTTGCTCGGTCAGCGGCAGCAACTCGGCCAACCGCCAACCCACCCAGGCCGCTTGATCCAGCAGGCCAGGTCCGGCCGATGCGAATTCGCCACCCACCTGTTCGAGCATGCGCTCGAGCACGGTGGCCAGCAGGCTGTGCTCGGGGCGCAACTCGTCATCGCTGTCAGGCTCGCACCAACTTACCTCGCCCACGACAAGCCCGTTGTCGCGGATGCGCGAACGCTGCACATGGAAGCGCCGCGTCCCGCGCAAACGCAGTACCAGCACACCGTCGGCACCAACGTCGAAATCCTCGATACGCACTTCGGTGCCGAACGCCGCCGGTGTCGCTGGTACGCCGACTTCTGCGCCATCCAGAATCAGACACACCCCGAAACTGGTGCCGGTGCGGCCGCACTCGCGCACCAGATCCAGATAGCGCCGCTCGAACACGCGCAAACCCATCGCAGCGCCCGGCAACAGCACGTTGTGCAGCGGAAACAGCGGCAGTGCGCTGCTGTCGGCAGTGGTGGTCATTTCGTTCATCAGGACAGCTGCGCCAGAAAGCGACGCGGCGCGCCGTCGAAGCCGCCATTGGACATGAACACCACATGGTCGCCGGGCTGCGCAATCTCGCCCAAGGTGTGCAACAACGCATCCACGTCGTGCGCCACATGTGCATCACCGCGCACCTGCGCAACGATCGGCGCCGCATCCCAGGCCAATTCGGGCCGATGCAGGAACACCACCGCATCGGCATCTTGTAACGATGGCGCCAACGCCTGCGCATGCGCGCCCAGCCGCATCGAATTGCTGCGCGGCTCCATCGCTACCAGCACGCGCGCCGCGCCGACCTTCGCACGCAAGCCCTGCAGCGTGGTCGCAATCGCGGTGGGGTGATGCGCAAAATCGTCGTACACGGTGATGTCGCGCGCCTGCCCCAGCACTTCCAGTCGCCGTTTGACGCTTTGGAAGCGCGCCAGCGCCGGCATCACACTCGCCGGATCCACGCCCACTGCATGCACGGCGGCCAGCGCCGCCAACCCGTTGAGCACGTTATGCCGCCCGACCAGCGGCCAGTGCACCTGGCCGATCTCCACACCGCGATGCAGCACTGCAAACACGCTGCCATCGGCCGCGATCAAGCGTGCGCTCCACTCCAGCGCCGCATCGAAACCGAAGCGCTCCACCGGCGTCCAGCAGCCCATCGCCAGCACCTCGGCCAGGCGAGCATCTTCGCCGTTGACGATCAGCCGCCCGCGCGCCGGTACCGTGCGTACCAGATGATGAAACTGGCGCTGGATCGCCGCCACGTCGGGAAAGATGTCCGCATGGTCGTATTCCAGGTTGTTGAGGATCGCCACCAGCGGCCGGTAGTGCACGAACTTGCTGCGCTTGTCGAAGAACGCAGTGTCGTACTCGTCGGCTTCCACCACGAATTCGCGCCCCTGCCCCAACCGCGCCGACACGCCGAAGTCTTCGGCCATCCCGCCGATCAAAAAGCCCGGCGCACGCCCGGCCGCCTCAAGCAAAAAGCTCAAAATGGTGGTGGTGGTCGTCTTGCCATGGGTGCCGGCGACCGCCAGCGTGTCGCGGCCCGGCAGCACCTGCTCGGCCAGCCACTGCGCACCGGAGGTGTAGCGACGCCCCGCGTCCAGCACCGCTTCCACGGCGGGGTTGCCGCGCGACAAGGCATTGCCGATGACCACATCGGTGGTCTCGGCCGAAATATTGGACGGCGCGTAGCCCTGCGCCAGCGCGATGCCGAGCGTTTCCAGCTGCGTGGACATCGGCGGATAGATGGCTTGGTCGCTGCCCTCTACCGGCCAGCCCAGCTCGCGCGCAAGGGCGGCGACACCGCCCATGAAGGTCCCGGCGATGCCGAGGATGTGGAGTTTGGTCATGCCGCACATTGTCGCCGATCGCCGGAGTTGCGGGACATTCCGATCCATCGCCAACGGCGCTGTCAGGAAACTCCTACCGTACTGTCGGGAATTTCCCGATATGCGAACTTCGTCACATATCTCACTATGCTGAACGCCAGTCGCAGCACCCTTTTGGTCCTACTCCCCAAGTGGCCAAAATCCCCAGGGGGCTCATGCTGTCGGGGCTCTGAGCAAGCCCATTACTGGCGTTATTTCGCCCCGGCCGTCTTGTACGACCGGGGTTTTTCTTTTTGCGGCATCGCACATGCGAAAAAGCCGCGCAGCCTGATGGCGCGCGGCCTTGTGAACCAGGTGCGCGGGCCAGGCATCGCGCCCGGCCCCAGCCGACTCAGCAACCCAGCGCCTTGCTGATGCGCTCGAGCACTTCGTCCAGCGAACCCACGCCATCCACGCGCGCCAGCTTGCCGCGCTGCTCGTAGAAGCCGATCACCGGTGCGGTGGAATCGGTATAGACCTGCAGGCGCTTGCGTACCGACTCGGGGTTGTCGTCTTCGCGGCCCTCGGCCTTGGCACGACCAGCGATGCGCTCGACCAGCAACTCGCTGGCAACATCCAACTGCACCACCGCATCCAGCGGCTGACCGATCTTGCCAAGCAATTCGTCCAGCGCATTGGCCTGCGCCACATTGCGCGGATAGCCGTCGAGGATGAACCCCTTGGCGACATCGGCCTGACCGAGCCGCGCCTCCAGCATGCCGAGCAGAATTTCGTCGGACACCAGATCGCCACGCGCCATCACTTCCTTGGCCTTCAGGCCAAGCGGTGAACCAGCGGCCACTTCGGCGCGCAGCAGATCGCCGGTGGAAATATGCGGGATCTCAAACGTGTCTTTGAGCCGTGTCGCCTGGGTGCCCTTGCCCGAACCGGGCGGTCCCAACAGAACCAATCGCATCAGTGGACTCCACTTTCGAATAAAAACGCGTTGCGGTTGGCGGCGTTAGACTCAGGTCTTCGCCAGCGCTGACCGTTTGGTCGTGCAGCTTACCGCATCCGGGGAATGTCCCGGCACTGTCCCCTGCGCCATGCCCCATTGAGGAGCCCGTCCCCTATGACCACTGGCAACTTGTTGTATGCCCAATCCGGCGGCGTTACCGCCGTCATCAACGCCACCGCCGCCGGTGTGATCACCGAGGCGCGCGCGCGCAAGATCAAGGTGCTAGCCGCACGCAACGGCATCCTGGGCGCATTGCGCGAAGAGCTGATCGACACCTCGAAAGAATCCGCCGCCGCGATCGCCGCACTGGCGCAGACCCCCGGCGGCGCATTCGGCTCGTGCCGCTACAAGCTCAAATCGCTGGAAGAAGACAGCGCCAAGTACGAGCGCCTGCTGGATGTACTGCGTGCGCACGACGTGCGCTGGTTCCTCTACAACGGCGGCAACGACTCGGCCGATACCGCGTGGAAGGTCTCGCAACTGGCCAAGGCCTACGGCTACCCGCTGCACTGCATCGGTGTGCCCAAGACCATCGACAACGATCTGGCGGTGACCGACACCTGCCCCGGCTTCGGCTCGGCGGCCAAATACACCGCGGTCTCGGTGCGCGAAGCCGCCCTGGATGTCGCCGCGATGGCCGACACCTCGACCAAGGTCTTCATCTACGAAGCGATGGGCCGCCACGCCGGTTGGCTGGCGGCGGCAGCGGGGCTCGCAGGCCAAGGCCCGGACGACGCACCGCAGATCATCCTGCTACCCGAGCGCGCCTACGACCAGGCCGTATTCCTGACCAAGGTCAAGCAGGTAGTGGAAAAAGTCGGCTGGTGCGTGGTGGTCGCCAGTGAAGGCATCCAGGACGCACAGGGCACGTTCGTCGCCGACGCAGGCGGCGCCACCGACTCGTTCGGGCATGCGCAACTCGGCGGCGTCGCCTCATTCCTCGCCGCGCAAGTGAAGCAGGAACTCGGCTACAAGGTGCACTGGACACTGCCCGATTACCTGCAACGCTCCGCACGTCACTTGGCCTCCAAAACCGACTGGGAGCAGGCTCAGGCCGTCGGCAAGGCCGCCGTGCAATACGCGCTTAAGGGCATGAACGCGGTGATCCCGGTGATCGAACGCGTCAGCGACGCACCGTACCGCTGGAAGATCGTGCCCGCCCCGCTGCACAAGGTGGCCAACCACGAAAAGAAGATGCCGCCCAGCTTCCTGCGCAAGGACGGCTTTGGCATCACCGACCGCGCCCGCCGCTACTTCGCACCGCTAATCAAGGGCGAAGCGCCATTGGCTTACGGCAGCGATGGCCTGCCGAAGTATGTGACGTTGAAGAATGTGGCGGTGGCGAAGAAACTGTCGGCTTGGGAAGGCTGAGTTTCAGGTGTTGCCAGGCGGAAGAATCCGTCGCTTCCATCGAGAGGACCGCATGCGCAACCTGCCCTAGCCTTCTCAGCATACTTTTGCAGAAAGCTGAGAGCAAAAGGCATCGGTGGATTAGCTGATTCCGCCAATGGAGCCTGGCAGCAAGAACTCGCTTGATTGCGCAATCACTTCAGCGCTACATCGTCAGCTTTCGAAGCCGACCAAAAGACAAAACAGCGCATCCCAACATTGCCGGGGTGCGCTGTTTTTAGTATCTCGAAACGAAACAGAATCGCTCGTTTACTGACAAGCCTTGCCTTCCACCGTCATCTGCGCAGCAAACATCGGTACCTGCGGCATCTTTCCGGCAGCGGCCTGTTGCTTGGCGTCTTCCAGATAGATGCGCGACTGGCCCTGTCCATCGAGTTGCGGCTTTGCCTCCACCGGCTTGCGCCAGATGCGCACCACCGCCTGCTGCGCCGGGCAGGTGGCGCTCGGGACGCGGATCACGTCGTTGAAGATCCAACCCGATGCGACGCTGGGCGTGGCCTTGGCGAAATCCACGAAGCGTGCGCGCGGCTGGCAGGTCGGGCTGCTACGCACGACCGAGAAGGTGTATGGCTGCGCGGCGTTGCCGGTGAACACGCCTTCTAGGCGAGCGCAGGCTTCGGGGATCTGGCGCAAGGTGTGCACGGCACCGACCGCTTGCGCGGTGCCCGCTGCACGCTGTTTCAACTCCGGCGTTGGCTCAGCAGCAAGCGCGTAGCTGGTGAGCAACAAGGCTGCAATCGTCACGGCAGACTTCGACGCGGCATAGTTCGACATACACACTCCTGGATCGGGTCGATCACGTTGGGCCGCAGGCTGTCACGCCGCGACTGAACAACGTGCCAAAGCCGTGGTGGTGGCGGCCTCACAAGGTGCGGCGCATACTCGGCCGCGATCCGGCCACATGAACATCGCGACGCGCGTTACGGTCATTGTGGCCGTCGAGTCCGTATTCGCCAGTCCACTCGCTGCGTGCATCGCCCTTGGTTCGTCCCGACCGGACGACATCCATTCTCTTGGGAGGGGTCATGCTGGAACATTACGGATTACTGCTTGCACTGGGTTGTGCGGTCCTGGCAATCGTCTATGGAATTGTGTCGGCACGCTGGGTGATCGCGCAGCCGAGTGGTAACGCACGCATGCAGGAGATCGCTGCCGCGATCCAGGAAGGGGCGCGCGCTTATCTCAATCGACAGTACCTCACCATCTCGATCGCCGGCGGCGTGCTGTTCGTGTTGGTCGGGCTGTTTCTGAGCTGGTACACCGCGGTGGGTTTTGCGATCGGCGCGGTGCTGTCGGGGCTGGCGGGCTATATCGGCATGAGCGTGTCGGTGCGCGCCAATGTGCGCACCGCCGAGGCCGCGCGGCATGGCATCGGCAAGGCGATGGATGTGGCCTTCCGCGGCGGCGCCATCACCGGCATGCTGGTGGTGGGTTTGGGATTGCTCGGCGTGGCCGGTTATTACGCGGTGCTGCAGGCGATGGGCCTGCCGTTGGAGCAAAACCTCCACGCACTGGTGGGGCTGGCGTTCGGGTCTTCGCTGATCTCGATCTTCGCGCGCCTGGGTGGCGGCATCTTCACCAAAGGTGCGGACGTGGGTGCGGATCTGGTCGGCAAGGTCGAAGCCGGAATTCCCGAGGACGACCCGCGCAATCCGGCGGTCATCGCAGACAACGTTGGCGACAACGTCGGTGACTGCGCAGGCATGGCGGCGGATCTGTTCGAAACCTATGCCGTCACCGTGATCGCCACGATGTTGCTGGGCAGTCTGACGCTGGCCGACACCGGGCCGCATGCGGTGCTGTATCCGCTGGTACTCGGTGGCGTGTCGATCATCGCCTCGATCGTGGGTGCGGGCTTCGTCAAGGTCAAAGCCGGTGGCTCGATCATGGGCGCGCTCTATAAAGGCGTGATCGTCTCAGGCGTGCTGGCCGCACTCGCCTACTGGCCAATCACCCAGACGCTGATGCGTGACAACATCCATGGCGCGGCTTCGTTGTATGTGTGCGCATTGATCGGCCTGGTGCTCACCGGCCTGATCGTCTGGATCACCGAGTACTACACCGGCACCCAATACAAGCCTGTGCAGCACGTGGCAGCGGCGAGCACCACCGGCCATGGCACCAACATCATCGCGGGGCTTGGCATCTCGATGAAATCCACTGCGCTGCCGGTGATTGCGGTGTGTGCGGCGATCTGGGGTGCGTTTTATTTCGGCGGGCTGTACGGCATTGCGACCGCCGCCACTGCGATGTTGTCGATGGCCGGCATGATCGTCGCGCTGGATGCGTATGGGCCGATCACCGACAACGCCGGCGGCATCGCCGAAATGGCCGAGCTGCCACCGGAAGTGCGCAACATCACCGACCCGCTGGATGCGGTGGGCAACACCACCAAAGCGGTGACCAAAGGCTATGCGATCGGCTCGGCGGCGCTGGCCGCCTTGGTGCTGTTTGCCGACTACACCCACAACCTGCAGGCGGCCAATCCTGGCGAAGTCTTCGCCTTCGATCTGTCCGACCACACGGTGATCATCGGCTTGCTGATCGGCGGGTTGATCCCCTACCTGTTCGCGGCGATGGCGATGGAAGCGGTGGGACGCGCGGCAGGCGCAGTGGTCGAGGAAGTCCGCCGCCAGTTCCGCGAGATCCCGGGAATCATGGCCGGCACTGCCAAACCGCAATACGACCGCGCAGTCGACATGCTGACCCGCTCGGCGATCCGCGAAATGATCGTGCCTTCGCTGCTGCCGGTCGTGGTGCCGATCGTGATCGGCCTGCTGCTCGGGCCACGTGCGCTGGGCGGGCTGTTGATCGGCACGATCGTCACTGGCCTGTTCCTGGCAATCTCGATGACCACCGGCGGCGGTGCCTGGGACAACGCCAAGAAGTACATCGAAGACGGCCACTTTGGTGGCAAGGGCAGCGAAGCCCACAAGGCCGCGATCACCGGCGACACAGTGGGAGACCCCTACAAGGACACCGCAGGGCCGGCGATCAATCCGTTGATCAAGATCATCAACATCGTGGCCTTGCTGCTGGTGCCTTTGCTTTAGTGCGTTCCATGCCTTCTGAACGTGTGCAACCCGGCGTCAAGCACGCAGGCCTCCAGCATCTTGGCCGGTGACGACGGACGACGGAGTAGAGCGCGGCTGATGCGGTCATCGCAGCACTCCGCTGCCATTGGCATGCGACCGGGCCGGCAGCAGATAGAGCTGTGCGAGATGCGCAGCTCCACCTGTCACATGCTCAGAGGCAGCCGATCAGGCCGTCATAGATCGGCGGCGCGCCGTTCGGCAGCGGCTCGAACAGCGGGTTGGTCACCGCCAAGGTGCGATACATCTCGTCCAGACCGGTCCCGGCCTTCAACGGCGCCGTGCAACGCCAGACCCGGCTATCGGAACGCAGGTACCCGCTGCGGGGATCGACGCTGACCTCGCTGGCGCCAAAGGTCCAGATGCAGCTGCGCACCACGCCGGTCACCCGATGCACCGAGCAGCGGAAGCGTAGCGGCTGGTAGTCGCTGAATTCGCCACCGCAAAAGGTGTCGCCGCAAATATTGTCGAAATCGCGTTCCAGCCGCTGCTCCAGATCGACGAACGCCTCCCAGCCTTCGCCATTGGCGGGCCAGTCCACCGCGTCGACGAAGGTCGGCGGCGGTGTTGCCGCGGCGGCAACCTGGACGAACACAGACAGCAGCAGGACAACGAGCAAACGTGCGAGCTTGGACATGGCAATTCCCTTGCAGTGGATGAGCCTGCAGCGTGCGCCGCGCCTTTGGCCGCAACGATCGGGGAGCTGCTCATGATGAATGCGGACTATGCCGCGTGCCGGGGTCGGCGCATTGCCTATTCAGTGTCGCTGCACCGCAACAGCCGAACGCGTAGAATCGCGCTCCACACACTGCTGAAGCCTCGGAGCTACGCGCATGGGACTGGAACTGGTCACCGCCGGCAAGAATCTGCCGGACGAAATCAACGTCGTCATCGAGATCCCCAAGGATTCCGAGCCGGTCAAGTACGAAGTGGACAAGGCCAGCGGCGCGATCTTCGTCGACCGCATCCTGTCGACCCCGATGCGTTACCCCTGCAACTACGGCTACGTGCCCAACACCTTGTGTGGCGATGGCGACCCGGCCGATGTGCTGGTGGTGCTGCCGCTGCCGCTGGTGCCTGGCTCGGTGGTGCGTTGCCGTCCGGTGGGCGTGCTGCGCATGAGCGACGAAGCCGGTAGCGACGAAAAAATCCTGGCCGTGCCGATCGAGAAGATCTTCTCCGGCTATGCGCACATCGAGGACATCAACCAGGTGTCCAGCCACTGGATGGAGCGCATCGGCCACTTCTTCGAGCATTACAAGGACTTGGAGAAGGGCAAGTGGGTCAAGCTGGATGGCTGGGGCGGCGCGGCCGAGGCCAAGCGCATCCTGGTGGAGTCGGTGGAACGCTACAATTCCGACGCAGCCTGATCGATCGAGCGTGATGCAGCCCTGCAGATGCAGGGCGACCGGGATCACGCTTTTCGCGTGATCCCGGTGACCGCAGTCGGCAGATTGGGTACATTGCCGACAGCGTATGACCGGTGTCTGTCGCCGGTGACTCTTGGGGAAGTGTCTTGCGTATTCTGTTTGTTGGGGACGAAGCCAGCCTTCCGTCCGACCTGAGCGACTATGTCTCTGATCTGGGCGATCAGTGGCAGGCGCAGCAAGTGGCCGACGGAAATTCGGCGATCGAAGCTGCCGCGTTATCGCCGTTCGATGCCGTCATCGTTGCACCGGTGCTGCCCGATCTCACTGCCGCCACGTTGCTGGGGCAAATCCGTACGTTGCGCCCGGACACCATTCGTATCGCGTTGATCGATGCGCAGGATGGTCAGCGCACCCCGCCGGCCCGCATCATCGGGGTGGCCCATCGCTTCCTGCCGATGCCGCTGGCGCCGGAAGTCCTGCTTGAGGCGGTCACCAGCCTGGAAGAGCTGCGCGATCTGCTCACCAATCCGCGCTTGCGCGCCGCGATCGGGCGGATCGAGAAACTGCCGTCGCCGCCGCATCTGTATTTGAGCCTGATGCACGCGCTGGAAGAAGACGAAGGCGCCGACGCGGCCGACATCGCCAAGCTGATCGCCGGCGACCCGGCGATTGCGGCAAAAGTGCTGCAGTTGTGCAATTCGGCGTTTTTCTCCGGTGGCCGCAGCATCACCGATCTGCGCACGGCGGTGACCCGTCTGGGCGTGGCGACGCTGCGCGATCTGGTGCTGGCCAGCGAAGTATTTTCGGTGCAGACCCTGACCCCGGCCGAGCGCAATGCGATGCAACGCCGCGCCCTGCTCTCTTCGCGTCTGGCTGCAAAAGTGTTGCCACCGACCAGTGCAGAACTCGGCTCCACCGCCGCGCTGCTGGCCGATATCGGCCTGTTGCTGCCCGGCGTGCGCGACGAGCGCGAACCGCCGGCCGAAGGCGGCGACGAGCGCCTGGGCCACACAGAAGCGGGCGCGTACCTGCTCGGTCTGTGGGGCCTGCCGATGCCGATCATCGAAGCGGTGGCCTTCCATCGCCACCCGCAGCGCTCCAGCCTGCGCAGCTTCTGGGTGACCGGCGCGGTGCATGTCGCCACGGCCCTGGCCAGCGGCGAAGCCGTGGACGAAGAGTATCTGTCCAAGGTGGGCGTGATCACGCGCCTGCCGAAGTGGCGCGAGCAGGCCGAGACGTTGTTGGGGCTCGCCGAGGCTTAAAACCAAGGCGCTACTGCTGATGTAGCAAGCCGATATAACAAGAAGGGCGCGACATGGTCGTGCCCTTTTTCTTTGGCTGCTTCCAGCTGTTTTTCCAGGCCATTTTCTTGAATAACTGGCTACCATACACAGCGAATATAACTGTCGCTCGCCGCGCATTACTCGCGCATCGAAGCACATCCATACGCACTCCGTGACTCACGTAGTTGCCTGCATCGCAGGCCTCACGCTACCTGCAGTCAAGACAAGGCAATCGACAAACGATAGACAAAAAAACGGGCCTTTCGGCCCGTCTTTTTTTCACCTTACGACGCTTCGATGATCAGAAGCGCTGGTTGTACTGCACGAACAGGAAGCGGTCGTAATCCAGCATCGGATCGATGGCCGCAGTGCTGCTGTTGGTGATCGAGTAGGTCACCGGCGGCTGCTTGTTCCAGATGTTGCGGGCACCAACGGTTACGCTGCCATCCCACGGAGCCTGCCAGGTGACAGAGACGTCCTGGTAGGAGATCGAGCCCTTCTTGTTGGAACCGGTGCCACCGCCCCAGCCCGGATTCGGGGTCTGGTAGTTCGGGTTGTTGCACTCGATGCCAGCCGCTGCATCCCAGCAATAATCACGGAAACCGCCGTAGTAACGCAGGTTCCAGTTGGCCGACAACGCACCCAGCGACCAGTCCAGACCCAAGGTGGCACGCACGCGCGGGAAGTTCCAGTAGCCGGCGGAGTTTGCCCACTCGGCACCGGCTTCTGCCTGCGACTTGTAGGTCGCCAGGTAGTTGGTGTCCAGGTTGACAGCGAACTTGCCGTACGCGGTTTCCGGCATGCGGTAACGCACACCGAAGTTGTAGCCTTCGGTTTCCAGACGGCCCAGGTTGACGTTGCCGCGGCTCAGCGTGGTGACCTGCCCGGTGACCGCGTCGCGACCGTAGTCGGCGCAGTAGCTGGCCAGGCTGTTGAGGTAGCAGTTGTTCAACACATCATTGGCCGTCAGCGACGTGATGATGTTGGAGATCGAAATGCGGTACCAATCCAGCGAGAAGTCCAGGCCCTGCACCCAATGCGGGCTGTACACCATGCCCACGGTCCGGGTGATGCTGTATTCCGGCTCAAGCTCGGCATTACCCACGCCCGAATTGAACGGCGCATTGCCCTGCACGTCGCGGCGGGTGACCGGATTGCCTGCGGTGTCGGTCTGACGGAAACCAGCCGGCAAGCCTTCGCCGGCGCAGCGTGCTGCCACACCCGCATTGCCCAGCGAACCGAAGGTCGCATCGCACGGATCGGTGAAGGTATCGAACGTCTGCGAGCCGCCACCGAAGGTGTCCGACAGCGTCGGCGCACGGAACCCGGTGCCGTAGGTACCGCGCACCAGCAGGTCGTCGATCGGCTTCCAGGTGAAGCTGAACTTGCTGTTGGTGGTATCGCCGAAGCGGCTGTAGTTGCTGTAACGCGCGGCCACGTCGAACGACAGTTCCTTGGCGCCCGGCAGATCCTTCAACACCGGGATCAACAGCTCCAGATAGGCTTCGTTGGTCTGGTAGCGACCTTCGGTGGCCTGCGCAGCCAGGTCGGTGGTGTAACCGGCGCTGGACAGCTGATCCGGGTAGTCGTAGCCACTGATTTCGCGGTGCTCGACGCCTGCGGCGAAGCCAAGCTCACCGGCCGGCAGATCGAACAGACCACCGGTGACGTTGGCGGTCCACTGCTTGCTCAGGCTCTGCTGCGTCGACTGACCCAGTGCATTGATGTACTGCAGCGCGTTCGGTGTGGAGGCCGACGGGCCACCCAGGATGTTGAACGGGGTGCACTGGCCCAGCGCGTTGCTGGTGCCCAGCGGCAGCGGGCTGGCAGCCGTACCGCACTGCACCTGACCCTGTGCATTGAGGAACGACGGGCCCAGCGCCTTCTGCAACGCCAACAGGTTGATGTTGCCGCGCGAAACCTGCGTCACATCGTACTTGTTGTAGTTGAAGCCCACGTCCCAGTTCCAGCCGTGGCTACCCACGTCGAACACGCCTTCCAGCGCTGCATCGAAATGCAGGGTCTTGACGTTGCTTTCGGTGGTGCGCGGCAGTTCGACCGTGCGGCGGAACCAGCTGGTGATGTCCTGGCCGACCGGGTTGTAGTAGCTGCTGCCGCTGATCGCCACCGGAAACTGCGGCTGCGAAGAGGCCTGCAGCGGGTAACCGGCGATCTGACGGTTCGAGTCGCGCTCGGAGTACATCGCCGTCGACTTGAAGGTGATGCTGTCGGTGATGTTGTAGCTGCCGGTGGTGAAGATCGACTTGTTGCGGCTGGATTGCTGCAACATCATCTGGTCGACGGAGTTGTAATAGTCGTCGGTGGTGATGTCGTTGTGGTAGTTGGCGATGTTGCGCGAATCCGCACCCACGCCACGGCCGTCGAACGAACCGGTGTGGTTGAGGATGTAGGTTTCACCATTGGAGGTGAAACGACCCCACGGGCCGGTCGCGCTCAGGCTGTCTTCGATGTGGTTCGGGCCGGCCGAGTAACGGGTCAGCGCGCGATCCTTGGCCCACACCGGATCTTCGTTGGTGTAGTTGGCGCCGAACACCAGCGACGCACGGTCGGTGGTGGTGCCGGCGGTGAAGGAGTACTGCTCCTTGGAACCGTCGCCACGACCGTTCTGGCCAAAATACGCCGAGGCTTCTGCACCGTCGTAGTTCTGGCGCAGGATGATGTTGACCACACCAGCCACGGCGTCGGAGCCGTAGATCGCCGAGGCGCCGTCCTTCAACACTTCGATGCGCTCGATCAACGAGCTCGGGATGGTGGACATGTCGGTCAGGCCGTTCAGGCTACTGGTCCAACGCTTGCCGTTCACCAACACCAGGGTGCGGTTCTCGTTAAGGTTATACAGGTTGACGTATTGGCCGCCCTGCTCCGGGTCGGAGGTCAGCACTGCAGCCTTGCTGTAGGTCTGGGTGCCGGCAATCGACAGGTTCTGGAGGATGTCACCAACGCTGACCAGACCCGACTTCTGAATGTCCTGCTGGGTGACGGTGAACACCGGCTGTGCGGTTTCAACGTCGACCGAGCGGATGCGCGAGCCGGTGATTTCAATGCGGTCCAGCGTCGTGGTCGACGGGGCGGACTGCTCTTGTGCATTGGCGGCAAAAGCCGGCGTCAACGCGATCGCAATACCGGCGGGCAACAGGCCCAGCCGCACTGCGGAGGTGCGAAGGTTCATCAATCTCTCCAGGGTTCGTTAGTGGCGCGTTAAGCGCCCCCGTGCAAATTACGATTGCGTGAACATCGTCGCTTTGCGCGTCACGTTCCGTGGCTTTGCCGAATCTGGCGGATTTGTCGTTTGGTCGCGATAACGCGATGCGGAGACACCGAAGCGCGCACGAAACGCACGTGCGAAGCTGCAGCAATTGTCGAAGCCGCTTGCCGCCGCAACCTCGCCGATCATCATCGAGGTATCGCGCAACAAATCGGATGCACGCTCCAGGCGCAGACGTGCCGACAAGGCCTGGGGACTCTCTTCGTACAGGCTCTGAAACGTCTTGGAGACATACCAACTGGAGAAGTTGGTCAGCTGCGCCAACTCGGCAATGCGCACCACGCGGTCGCTGTTGCCTTCCAGATACATGCGTGCGCGCTGCATGCGGCCAAACACCTGACGGCGACGGCTACGCGAGCGGCCCGGGCAGCGCTGCTCCTGTTCGATGAAATCGCGCTGCATCGCCGCCAAGTGCAGCAGCAAGGGACGCGCCGGCGCACTGCCGTTTTGTGCGGACGCATTGCGCCATAGACGCAGGGCTATGCGCAGATCGCTACGCGAGAGCTGGCTGCGACCTGGATACAAGGTCGCATCGGTCAACTCGGACAACGATTGCAGGCTTTCACTATCCAAACTGACACCGACACAGAGTGCGTTGCGGTCCGCTTGTACCGTGGGATGGGAGTCCTTGTCGAAGGCGATCCAGTCGCCGGCACGCAGACGGAAGCGCCCCTCCTTGGATTCCACCCATGCGCGGCCACGCAACTGCACCCACAACGTAAAGGTGGTGGCCAGGGTGCGGATGCTGCCCAGACGCGAGACCGCCAGACAGGTTGTCGATGTCGACTCGCTCGCACCATCCAGTGAAAGTGCGAGCCCGCGATCTGCGGTGATGACCTGTTGCATGCTGGCAGCCCCCTGTACGAAAGAGGGCGTAGTGTTTTGCCGAATCTGGCGCGAGTCAGGAAGTTATGACGAAGGTGTGCCGAAATTGACACGAAGCCTTTCCGAAAAACTTACGAAGCCAATTTCCTGAGTAAGAACAATGCGTTGGAGATGAAACCGGTGGTCACCGCCGTACGTTGCGGCAATGGCATGAAGGCAATCGCGCTGCCGTCTTCTTCTGCCAACGTCACGTACATCGCGCCACTGCGCTGGTCCATGCTGAAGCCGTTGATGGTGGTGAACTTGCTCACATCCAGACACTGCCCGTGCCCGCTGCGCAAGTCGCTGTCATGCGTGGCACAGCTGTCGTTGGACGACAGGTAATGCAGTTGGCCGTGCGCTCCCGGTGCCCAACTGCGATAACGCCAGCGCGATGGCTGTCGGGGATCGATCGACTGCAAGGTCTGGGCTGCCAAGGTGGGCGCGATCTGCCATAAGCCGCCACCGGTCAGGCGCGTCAGCAGCACCTGCCCGGTGATGCGGTCCAGGCGCAACTGCGAGACGTCCTGCAGCGATGCGATCGCACGCCACGGACTGCTGCGTCTGTCGTACAGGGTGGCGAAGGTGTGCCCGTCTTCTGCCGCAGCGAGCACCAGCAATTGATTGGGATCGGGAAGGTGAATCGCCTGCAACGGCCGCGGTTGCGGCACCGGCAGACGCACCACCTTGCCGCTGCTCGGGGTGACCTCGAACAACGCCGCATGCCCGTCCGCATCGCTACCGCTGACCAGCACGTGCTGCGAATCGGCCGACCAATCGGCGGCCTGACGCGAATCCGGCCGCAGCCCTTCGATCAAACGCACCGAACCGGGCTTGCCGACATCGCCCCACCACAGCCCATACGCCCCGGAACGATTGGAGGCGAAGATCAGCTGGCGCCCGTCCGGCGCGATCATCGGCTGGTCGTCTCGACCGCTGGAGGGGAACAGGCGGCGCCGGATGTAACCGCCATTCATCGGGTCGCGAATGACTTGGTAGACGCCGAATTGCGGTTTGCGTTGCACGAACACCAGATGGTTGTGTGCCACGTCCGGCGCCTGGGCATCGTCCACGCCCAGGTCGTGCAGGCTGCGGTCGCGCAGATCGAGTCGATACAAGCGCGCCTCGCTGTCCACACGGCGCCCGAAAATCAATCCGCTGCCATCCGGCAACCAGCTCCAGCCGCGGATATCGGCATTGTCGTGAGTGAGGCGCTCGGCGGTGCCGCCGGTTGCAGGGATGCGCCATAGATCGCCCAGTTGTGGATTCCGCAGGAACACGATCCAGTGCCCATCCGGCGAATAGCGCGGTGCGTAATCGAAATCCTGCGGCTGCGCGCTGTAGACAAGTGGCTGCCACTGCCCGGTTTCCAGATCCAGGCGGCGAATGCGCGGTGCGCCGTGCGCTCCGGTCATGCTGCCGAACAACAAGCCGCGACCGTCTGGCGACCAGCTGAAACTCAGCATGTCCGCACCATCGCAACGCACCACTTCACGCGCGGCAGCCGGGCCGTTTGCGGCGGCGATCATGATGCGACAGCTGCCATCCGGCGCCTGCCGCGAGAAGGCGATTTCGCGACCATCCGGCGACCAGGCCGGCAGTCGATCGGAGATGCCCGCCGCCGGCGTGTCCAGCACCCGCGGATAGGCGTTATTGGTAGTCTTGACCAGGATCGAGGTGCCGGCGCGGTCGCTGGTCAGCGAGGCGTAGGCCACCATCGCCCCATCCGGCGACAAGCTTGGTGTGAGATCGAAACCGCCACCTGCGGTGATGATCTGGTACGGGCGCTTTGGGCTGCCCAGCACGGCGGACGCCGCCGTGGCGCCCTCCACTGGCGCTCGCAGCCACAGCGTGTGCGCAACCAGTCCAAGCAGCACCAGCACGGCCACCGCGGCGATCACCAACGCTATCCGGCGGCGTTTGCGCGATGCGTGTGGCGCGACGGCCGACGGTGCTGCGTAGCGCTTGCTGACAGCCTCAGGTTGCTGCGACGAAGCCATGCCATTGGCCGCAGTGACCGCATCGACATCGGTCTGTAGACCGCTCGACGGTGCTTTAGAAAGCGCGCTTGCAACCGCATGCCTTGGAACATCCGCCGATCCTTCCCACACCACCGGTGCCATCAAGCGATAGCCGGTCTTGGCGATGGTCTCGATATGCTCGGAGCGCTGGCCCCCGTGACTGGCGAGTGCCTTGCGCAATTGGGTGACTGCCTGGGTCACCACATCGTTGCTCGGCAAGGTGTTGGGCCAGACCTCGGCGAGCAACTGCTCGCGCGTCACCACCTGCCCCGGCTGCCGGGCCAGGGTCAGCAACACCGCCACGGATTTCGGCGCCAGACGTGGCGGCCTCTTCGCACCAGGAGAGTGCACTTCGCGCGAGGCGATATCGACCACGCACTGACCGACACGCAGCCGGCCCGATGACATTGCATTAGCGGAAGAAACACTCATCGGCAACAGAACGCATCGGCATGCAAGGACGACAAAGAACGCATCACGCACATTGCGCGAAACGCCAAATTCAGCAAAGGACCACGACCAACTGTGTCATGCATCCAATTGGTGCAAATTTTACGCTATGCCTCGTTGCTTCCTACGACAGGTGGCGACGTCAGGCTCTCTCTCTCTCGCCGACGAATTCAAATAATTACGACGTTCCCCTTCGCGCCTCTGGCGCGATTTTTTTATCTGCGATTCAGGTAAATGCCCGGAAATGTTGATGTGCTGTAACCGTTTGCAGGCAGGCCGCGCCACGGCACTTGCGCACCGCGACGCGTTCTGTCTAATGCGAAGCTGAATTTTTCTTAAGCAGCCTTCAGATTACGCCGCCGAAATTCACTGCACACAGGTGTCACAAAGCGCGATACACCTGTGCGCCCTGCGCGAGAAACTGCACCGACTTCTCTTCCATGCCAGCAGACAAGGCATGCGCTTCGCCCATGCCATGCTCGGCCGCGTAATCGCGCACGTCCTGGGTGATCTTCATCGAACAGAAATGCGGGCCGCACATCGAACAGAAATGCGCCAGCTTGTGCGCATCCTTGGGCAGGGTTTCGTCATGAAACTCCTTGGCCTTTTCCGGATCCAGCCCGAGATGGAACTGGTCGTCCCAACGGAATTCGAACCGCGCCTTGCTCAAGGCGTTGTCGCGCACCTGCGCACCGGGATGCCCCTTGGCAAGGTCGGCCGCATGCGCGGCGATCTTGTACGCCATGATGCCGTCGCGCACGTCCTGGCGGTTGGGCAGGCCCAGATGCTCCTTGGGCGTGACATAGCAGAGCATCGCGGTGCCGAACCAGCCGATCATCGCTGCACCGATCGCACTGGTGATGTGGTCGTAGCCGGGCGCGATATCGGTGGTCAGCGGCCCCAGGGTGTAGAACGGCGCTTCGCCGCATTCGCGCAGCTGCTTGTCCATGTTCTCCTTGATCAGCTGCATCGGCACATGCCCAGGCCCTTCGATCATGGTCTGCACGTCGTGCTTCCACGCCAGTTTGGTCAGCTCGCCCAGCGTTTCCAGCTCACCGAACTGCGCTGCATCGTTGGCATCGGCAATGCAGCCCGGGCGCAAGCCATCGCCAAGCGAAAACGCCACGTCATAGGCCTTCATGATCTGGCAGATGTCTTCGAAATGGGTGTAGAGAAAGTTTTCCTTGTGATGGGCCAGGCACCACTTGGCCAGGATCGACCCGCCGCGCGAGACGATACCGGTGACACGCTTGGCCGTCAGCGGCACGTAGCGCAACAGCACACCGGCGTGGATGGTGAAGTAATCCACGCCTTGTTCGGCCTGCTCGATCAAGGTGTCGCGAAAGATCTCCCAGGTGAGTTCTTCGGCGCGCCCGTCGACTTTTTCCAGCGCCTGATAGATCGGCACCGTGCCGATCGGCACCGGCGAGTTGCGGATGATCCACTCGCGCGTTTCATGGATGTGCTTGCCGGTGGACAGGTCCATCACCGTGTCGCCGCCCCAGCGGATCGACCACACCAGTTTCTCCACTTCTTCGGCAATGCCTGAAGACACCGCGCTGTTGCCGATGTTGGCGTTGATCTTGGTCAGGAAATTGCGACCGATGATCATCGGCTCGCTTTCCGGATGATTGATGTTGTTGGGCAGGATCGCGCGACCACGGGCGATTTCGTCGCGCACGAATTCCGGTGTGATGCGTTGCTGGATCGCCGCACCGAAGGCTTCGCCTGCATGCTGCTTGCGCAGGATCGCGTCGGTCACCGCTTCCAGCCGCTGGTTTTCGCGAATCGCCACGAACTCCATCTCCGGGGTGATGATGCCGCGCCGCGCGTAATGCATCTGGGTGACATTGGCGCCTTCGCGCGCCACCCGCGGCAAGTGCCGCGCAGGAAAGCGCACTGCATCCAGGCGCGCATCGTGCTCACGGCCGCGCCCGAAGCTGGAACTCAGGTCATCCAGCGCCACGGTATCGCCGCGCTCGGCGATCCAGCGCGCGCGTAGCGGCGCCAGACCGGCGGCAAGATCGATCGCGGCGTGCGGGTCGGTATACGGCCCGGAGGTGTCGTAGACACTGAGCGGCTCATTGTCTTCGCCACCGAACAGCGTCGGTGTGCGGGTCAATGCAATCTCGCGCATCGGTACCTGCAGGTCGGCGCGCGAGCCCTGCACGAAGATCTTGCGGGACCCGGGAATCGGCTGGGTCACAGCCTCGGACAGCGACTGGGCTTGTTGCTGCAAAACGGTAGGCGCGGCATTCATGGCGTTCGTCCTGTGTGCTGGAAAACCAGCACCAACGGCGCTGGCTCTGCGAAGGATTCGCAGTGCGGACGAAGCGGCGGCGCTCAACACAAGGTGCCCGTGCAGCGCACGGACCATCGCATCTAACGAAGCTTCCCTACGCCGGTATCAACCGGATCAGGTTCGAAGGGACTATCTCAACCGCAGCGCGCTGCGGTACCCCCACTTCGGCGGCGATTAAACCACATCGCACCCGCTCGCGGCATGTGTCCGCGCCCGTCATCGCAAGTCAACACGGCACACGCGCATCGATGCGCCGGCACTGCATGGCGCGTCCACGCATTGCGCGCGTTGCGCCGCAACAAGGCGCCGATTCGCGAAAAACGGTGGTGACACCCGCTCGTTAAATTCCCGCTAAGCCTTCGTGTCATGCAGATGAAATCGCATGCCACGGCGGTGTCATTCAACGGGAATCGCCTCGCCTCTTCCTCTACTGGGAACCGCCGTACACATGAATATGCCCATGCTCCACCCGACCCTGCGTCGGGGCTCGCTCGCGATCGCCATTGGCCTGTGCGTCACCAATAGTGCGGTGGCCCAGGAAGAGACCGATAAGAGTCCGACCAACCTGGACAAGATCGAGGTCACCGGCTCGCGCATCCGCTCGGTCGATGTGGAAAATTCGCAACCGGTGCTGGTGCTCACGCGACAGGACATCGAAAAACAGGGCCTGACCTCGGTGGCCGATGTGCTCAAGCGCATTGCCTCCAACGGCGCGACGATGAACTCCACCGTCAATAACGGCGGCGATGGCTCGGCCACGGTGAGCCTGCGCAATCTCGGCGGATCGCGCACATTGGTGCTGGTCAACGGGCGGCGCTGGGTGTCGGGCCTGTCCGGCTCGGTAGATCTCAACACCATTCCCTCGGCAATCGTCGAACGCGTGGAGGTGCTCAAGGACGGTGCCTCGTCGATCTATGGCTCCGATGCGATTGCGGGCGTGGTCAACATCATCACGCGCAGCGATTTCGATGATGCCGAAGTCAATGCCTATGTCGGCCAGTATGGTCAGGGCGATGGGCAGCGCACTTCGTTCGATGCCACCGTGGGCGCCACCAGCGAGCGCGGCAATCTGGTGATCGGACTGTCCAGCGTCACCGAAGATGCGGTGATGGCAGGCGACCGCGAGATCTCGGCAGAGCCGGTGTACGGCGCCGGTTCGTCCGCCTACAGCAGCTATTCGGCCAGCGGCCGTCTACGTGCAGAAGGCAACAGCGGTGCGTGGACGGTGCTCCCCGGCAGCGCGACCGCCAGCGGCGATAGCAACTACCCACGCTACGGACTGGATCAATACACCGCCTTCAACACCTCCGAGTACGGCTACAACTACGCCAAGGACAATTATCTGGTCACGCCGCAGAAGCGCGATGCGCTCTATGTGCAAGGCAACTACGCACTCACCGACAACGTGCGTTTCAAGTTCGACGGGCTCTACAACCGCCGCCAATCCTCGCAACAGTTGGCCGGCTTTCCACTGGCCTCGGTCAACACCGGCATCCTGATGAGTGGCGACAGTTACTACAACCCCTACAACAGCGCCTACGGCGGCGACGGGCGCGATGTGGGTTGGTCGCACCGGTTGACCGAGTTCGCGCGCACCTACCAGCAGGACGCCAAGACCTCGCACGTCTATACCGGGCTGGAAGGCGACTTCCAATTCGCGGACAGGCAGTTCAGTTGGGACGTCGGCTTTGCGCACAACCAGACCGACCAGACCGAAACGCAATACGGCGATGTCAATCTGCTCAACCTCGGCAATGCACTCGGTGCATCCGGCATCGTCAACGGCACCTTGTCGTGCCTGGACAGTGGCGGCGCGGTGATCACCGGCTGCGTGCCGTTCAATCCCTTGTCGCCGGCCGGTGGCGTGACCCAGGAAATGCTGGACTACATCCTGTTCACCGCCCACAACACCTATCAGTACAAGAACAGCAGCGTGACCGCCAACATCACCGGCGACTTGTTCGAACTTCCCGCTGGTTGGATGCGCTTTGCGGCCGGCGTCGAACACCGCGAAGAGAGCGGCTTCTCCTCGCCCGATGCGTTGATCTCGGCCGGCTATACCTCGGGCAATGCGTTCACCCCGACTTCCGGCGCGTACACGCTCAACGACTACTACACCGAAGTGGCGATTCCACTATTGAAAGATATGGCCGGCGCACAATTGCTGGAGTTGAGCGCAGCGGTGCGTTACTCCGACTACAACACCTTCGGCAGCACCACCAACAGCAAGTTCGGTTTCAAGTGGAAACCTGTCGCCGACCTATTGATTCGGGGCAACTACGCCACCGGTTTCCGCGCGCCATCGATCGAAAATCTGTACCTGGGCGCGTCGGACAGCTTCGATACGTATTCGGATCCCTGCTCGACCAACAGCACGTCCTATACCAGCGCGATTGCCGCGGCATGTGCAAGCGGTGGTGTGCCGGCCAACTACGTCGCCGAATACAACAGCGCCAACGGCAACTCCGGCCAGACCATCTATCCGTTCACCTACACCAGCAACGCCAACCTGCAGCCGGAAAAATCCAAGAACACCACACTCGGTTTCGTCTACAGCCCCGCCGCGGTGCAAGGCCTGGATCTGTCGCTGGACTGGTGGAAGATCAAGATCACCGATGCCATCACCGAATTCAGCGCCAACCAGATCCTGTCGCAATGCTACGAGTTCAACGTCTCGGCCTTCTGCGATCTGGTCACACGCGATGCCACCGGCACCATCACCGGCCTGGTGATCCAGCCGGTGAACGTCGGCGAGCAGCGCATGCAAGGCTACGACTTCACCGCGCGCTACAAGTTGCCGGAAACAGCGATCGGCCAGTTCATGCTCACCCTGGATTCGACCTACGTGGCCGTCAACGAGCAGAAGCAGGACGACACCTCGGCGTGAGAAAGCTACAACGGCATCTACCACACCGACAACCCGAACTGGCGCAGGCGCGGCACGCTCACCCTGGACTGGAGCTACGGCAATCTGGCTGCCAACTGGGCGGTGCGTTACTACTCGGGCATGAGGGACGACGACTCGGAGCTGAATGACAACAGCAACTATCGCCACGTCGCGGCGACTGCCTTCAACGACATGCAGGTGTCTTATCAATTGCCGTGGAATGCCACCGTGCGTGTGGGCTTGAATAACGTCTTCGACCGCGACCCGCCGGTAGCGCTCAGCGCCTCTGCCAACTCGTTCGATTCGGCCTATGCCATTCCGGGGCGCTACAGCTACCTGCAATACACCCAGCGCTTCTGATCCGCCGTCGTTGATGCGCTGATCCGCTGTCTGGAGTCGTCACAACGGCCGCCTTCCGGCGTCGTTGTGTTTATGCCAGGGCTGACACGTAGCGGGCCGCTTGGCACGCAGCACGGCGATGGCGGCATGCGAGGGCATTTCCATGGCACATCGCACCGCTAGCCTGCAGTCACTAAAACAAGAAACCTGCTCTCTCTCCCCTGCCGCCGATCTTCGGTGGCTTTTTTTTGGGAGCGTGCATGCAGGCTATTGCGTCATTCCAGCGTGTAGCCCACCCGCAAACCGCCCCAGTGCTTGCGGCCGACGAAGATCGGTGCCGACAGGTCGAACATGATCTGGCCGGTATCGCGGCGGTAGACCTGCAGGCGATACGGGTCGGTGTGCGCGCCGACGCTGCGGCCGACGCGGTCGGTGAATTTGCGTTTGGTGCGGTTGCCGACCAGATCGCGCTTGGGATCGCCGGTCAGCGGCTGGGTGAAGCGCAGATTGTGCGTGGGCACGTAACCGTCGGGATTGGCGCAGATGGCGAACACGATCCACGGATGCGCATCCAGCAGCGGCTCCTGCAAGGCCGGCAATACCTCGTCGCACAGCGCGTCGAAATCGGTACTGAACTTGGGCGGCTCCACGCCGGCAATCGGCGTGTAGGTGCGTGCGAACAGCGACGCTTCGTCGATCTGGCCGCGTGCGATGGCCTGCGCCAATGCTGTGCCGATGCGGCCAGCCGTTGCAACGGCGAGTTCCTTGACGCGGGCGTGCCTGGGCACCTTCAGCGGGTCAGCCGGCAAGCGGAACAGGCCCACGCAATCGCGCAGGGTTTCGGTACCGCGCTCCAACGCTTCGCTGCGTTCGGCCACATGTGCGGCGTGCTGCAAGTTGCTGCGCCCCAACGCGACAACGCCATCCACGGCGCTTTCGATCCCGCGAATCTCGCTGTCCTGCGCCTGGATGCGCCCGGCCACCGTAGTCATCGCGCTGCTGGCCTGGCCGAGCACGCGGGTGATGCCATCGAGCACCGCTTCGGTGCCGCGTGCGGAGGCGGCACCCTCGCCCACTGCGGCGCTGGTTTCGGCCAGGATCGCGCGCACGTCACGTGCTGCAGCGGCGGCGCGTTCGGCCAGGCGGCGGATCTCGGTGGCGACCACCGCAAACCCGCGTCCGGCATCGCCGGCATGCGCCGCTTCGATGCTGGCGTTGATCGACAGGATATTGGTCTGGAACGCCACCGAGTCGATGACTTCGATGACCTCGCCGGCACGCGCCGCGCGGCGTTCCACTTCGTGCATGGCCTGGCCCAGCGCATGTGCGGCAGCCACGCCCTGACGTGCGCTGTCGTCGGCGCTGGCGGCCAGTGCAATGACCTGCGCCAGATCGGCGTTGACGTCCTGCAGGCTAGCCGACAGCCGTTCCACTGCGGTGCGGGCGCCGTCCAATGCTTCGGTCTGTGCCTGCGACTGGCGCACCATCTCGTCGTTCTCGGCCACCAGCGGCGGCACTTCGGCGGCGATCTGCACCGACAACGCCACTGCCTGGCGGATCGCCTCGGCCAGATTGCCGAAGCCCGCCTGCAGCCGGCGACCCATGTCGGTCTCTGCCAGACCGGGCGGCAACAACAGTTCCAGCTCGCAGCCAGCCAGCGCCTGTGCGGTGCGCTCCAGCACGGTGCGGTCTTCGTGTTCGGCCTGCAGGCGTGCCACCAACGGCTGCAGCAGTGGCGAGATCGGCACCGGCCGGCTGTCTTCGGCCAGGCGGGTGGCTTCGCGCAGCAAGATCGCGGTTTCCACATGCGGCAGCGACAGCATCCAGCCGCCATGCTCGCGGTCGCGCACATAGCGCACGCGCCGGGCCGGATCGTCCCCTGGGGCGGCCCACACGCCCTCTTCGCCGACCAGATCGGCTGCACTCAAGCCCCACAATACCGACGCCGGCACGCCTTGCAGCTCGCTGGCGGTCTTGCCCAGGACGTCCAGGCCGGCGCGGTTGCAGGCCACCACGCACGCCTCGGCCGATAGCCGCAGCAAGGCGACCGGCGCATCGGGGAGCAGCGCCGCGCGGGTTTGCGACGGCAGGTCAGGCGGTTGCATCGAGCTCATGGGAATTCCTAATCCATCACGATCATTAGCGGCCCGCTGCGGCTGGAGTTGAGCAGCGCGCTGCACCCGCAAGCGCTTGCTCAGTAACCGGCAGCCTGCCCGTCCTTGCGGCTTTCCGAGGCGCCGTAATACACCCCGTTGGCCGGGTCGCGCGCAATCGCCTGATACCCGCCGTAAGGCCCGTCGGCAAAAATCACCCGGTGGCCTTTGCGCATCAACCCGCGAATGGTGTCGTAGGAGAAGCCGGTTTCCAGATTGACCTCGCCGCCGTCGCTCATCGCAGTGGCCTGGCCGGTCGGCTCGGTGGAGCCTTCATGCTGGATGCGCGGCGCATCGCCGGCTTCCTGCAGATTCATATGGAAGTCCACCAGGTTCATCACGATCTGCACGTGCCCCTGCGGCTGCATCGCCCCACCCATCACGCCGAAGCTTAGCCATGGCTTGCCGTCCTTGGTGACGAAGGCGGGGATGATGGTCTGGAACGGCCGCTTGCCCGGCGCGTAGCCGTTCGGGTGGTCCTTCTTCAGCACGAACATCTCGCCGCGGTCCTGCAGGATGAAGCCCAGCCCCGGCGGGGCCATGCCGCTGCCCATGCCGCGGTAGTTGGACTGGATCAACGACACCATCATGCCGTCGGCATCGGCCACGGTCATGTAGATGGTGTCGCCCTCTTCCAGTTGTTTAGGCGTGCCCGGCTGCACTTCCTTGAGCGCCTTGTCCATGGAAATCAGCGCGCGGCGCTGGGCGGCGTAGTCCTTGGAGACCAGCCTGGCCAGCGGCGCCGGCTGGAAGGCCGGGTCAGCGTAAAAGCGGGCGCGATCGGCGAACGCGAGCTTCTTGGCCTCGGTGAACAGGTGCACATGCTCGGCCGAACCGAAGGGAATCTTGGAAAAATCGTAGCCTTCCAGGATGTTGAGCATCTGCAGCGCGGCGATGCCCTGGCTGTTGGGCGGTAACTCCCACACATCGTAGCCGCGATAGTTGGTGGACACCGGCTCCACCCACTCGCCCTGATGACTGGCCAGGTCTTCATAGCTCAGATAGCCGCCATTGGCCTTGAAATAGGCGCCGATGATGCGGGCGATGTCGCCCTTGTAGAAGGCATCGCGGCCGCCGTCGGCGATCTGCTGCAAGGTGTTGGCCAGGTTCGGGTTCTTCCACAGCTCGCCCTTGCGCGGGGCATGGCCGTCGATGGTGAACTGCTCCTTGAAGCCGGGGTATTGCGACAGCCGTGGCACCGAGCGGTCCCAGTAATAGGCGATGGTCTCGGCCACCGGATGGCCTTCACGGGCGTAGCGAATGGCCGGCGCCAGGTTCTGTGCCATCGGCTTGCGACCGAAGCGCTCGTGCAGCGCGAACCAGCCATCCACCGCGCCCGGTACCGACACCGGCAGCGGGCCGGTCGGCGGGATGTCCTTCAAGCCGCGGCGCTGCAACTCGGCCAGGGTCAGCGATTTGGGCGAGCGGCCCGAGCCGTTGTAGCCATAGAGCTTGTTGGTCTTGGGGTCCCAGACGATGGCGAACAGATCCCCGCCCACCCCGTTGCCGGTCGGCTCCATCAGGCCCAGCGCGGCGTTGGCGGCAATCGCCGCATCCACCGCCGAGCCGCCGTTCTTCATCACATCCAGCGCGATCTGGGTGGCCAGCGGTTGCGAGGTGGCCGCCATCGCATGCGGGGCGATCACTTCCGAACGTGTCGCAAACGGCTGCCCGGTGATGCGGTCCGCGGCGATGAGAGGCGGCGCGAGCAGCACCAGAACAGACACCAACAGAACAGGTACGCGACGCATGACAGGCGGCCTCCATGACACAGCAGAATGAGTCGCCAACCATACCAGCGGCGCATGCCGCCTCGTTCGATCACCATCGCGCGGCAGCGCGATGCCGCGCATTTAGTGACCCGCATCGTCCCTCGCCGCTCTGCATCGATCAGGTTTCAGCGGTAACCATGCTGCTGCAATGGGGTTTCCCACGGCAACTTGCACATGGACGCGGCCGTTTCACGCGCAAGGGTTGACACCCCACCGGTGGCGATGGTTATCTCAGTCCATGCCGCACCGCCACACCACCTCGAACGCACCAGTGTCCGCGCCCTCCGGCGCGTTGGCAGCGTCGCTTCTCGTGCTCGTACTTATTACCTCGCCAACCGCTGCGGGACGAGACTTCGTGTAGGCAACAGACACACAAGGCTTCGATCAGACCCCGCACCGGCAACGGCGCGGGGTTTCGCGTTTCAGGGACCACCAAAAGTTTCGAATGACATGAACGACATCACTGACATCGCCGCCATCTGCACCACCCGCGCCGGCAATTGCGCCGGTGCATGTGCCTGCATGGCCAGTGCCATCGTCCATCCCCGCTTTGTTCGGCCGGCCAGTGTCTCCACTGCCGGCTGATTCTTTTTCCACTGCCAACCCCGCAAGGACTTAACTCCATGAGCAACGACATCCAACCGAAAATCGCGATCATCGGCTACGGCAGCCAGGGCCGCGCGCATGCGCTGAACCTGCGCGATTCCGGCTTCGACGTCACTGTCGGCCTGCGTGCCGGTGGCCCGACCGAATCTAAGGCCCAGGCCGACGGCTTCACCGTCGTGGCGCCGGCCGAGGCGGTGAAAAGCGCCGATCTGGTTGCGATCCTGACCCCGGACATGGTGCAGAAGAAGCTCTACGAAGAGGTCATCGCACCGAACATGAAGCAAGGCGCCTGCCTGCTGTTCGCGCATGGACTGAACGTGCATTTCGACATGATCAAGCCGCGCGCCGATCTGGACGTGGTGCTGGTCGCACCCAAGGGCCCGGGCGCGCTGGTGCGTCGCGAATATGAAATCGGCCGCGGCGTGCCGTGCATCTATGCGGTGTATCAGGACACCAGCGGCAAGGCCGAGCAGTTCGCGCTGACCTATGCCGGCGGCCTGGGCGGCGCGCGCGCCAACATCATCAAGACCACCTTCAAGGAAGAGACCGAGACCGATCTGTTCGGCGAGCAGGCAGTGCTGTGCGGCGGCGCCTCGTCGCTGGTGCAGGCCGGTTTCGAAGTGTTGGTGGAAGCCGGCTACCAGCCGGAGATCGCGTACTACGAAGTGCTGCACGAACTGAAGTTGATCGTGGACCTATTTTACGAAGGCGGCATCACCCGCATGCTGGAATTCGTGTCCGAAACCGCGCAATACGGCGACTATGTCAGCGGCCCGCGCGTGATCGACGCCAGCACCAAGGCGCGCATGAAGGACGTGCTGACCGACATCCAGAACGGCACCTTCACCAAGAACTGGGTGGCCGAATACGAAGCCGGCCTGCCGAACTACACCAAGTTCAAGCAGGCCGATCTGGAGCATCCGATCGAGGAAGTGGGCAAGAAGCTGCGCGCCAAGATGGTGTGGCTCAACGGCGAACAACAGGCCGCTGCCGCACCTGCGAATCAACAAGCGGCGTAATGCCGCCGCACCCCCACCGCTAACACCGAAGGTCCGCAACGCATGAACACCTCCGCACACAGCACGCCCCGCAATGGCGCGCGCTGGCTGACGCAGGCCCTGGAAGCCGAGGGCGTGGAAACGCTGTTCGGTTATCCGGGCGGCACCATCATGCCGTTCTACGACGCCCTGGTGGATTCCAGGCTCAAGCACATCCTGGTCCGTCACGAACAGGGCGCCGCCCTGGCCGCCAATGGGTACGCCCGTGCCAGCGGCCGGGTCGGCGTGTGCGTGGCCACCTCCGGCCCGGGCGCCTCCAATCTGGTCACCGGCATCGCCGATGCGATGCTCGATTCGGTGCCGATGGTGTGCCTGACCGGCCAGGTCGCCACGCCTCTGCTGGGCACCGATGCATTCCAGGAACTGGACGTGTTCGGCATGACCATGCCGATCGTCAAGCACAGCTTTCTGGTGCGGCGGGTGGAGGAACTTCCGCAGATCGTGCGCGAAGCGTTTCGCATCGCGCGCGAGGGACGCCCCGGGCCGGTCCTGATCGACCTGCCCAAGGACGTGCAGATCGCCGATGCGTCGCATCTGCCCGATCACGTACCGGCAGCGGTGTTGCCGCCGCCGGCCCCGGAAGACGCGAAATTGGCCGAAGCGCTGGCCGCCATCGCCAGCGCCGAACGCCCGGTGGTGTACGGCGGTGGCGGGATTGCATTGGCAGGCGCGGTGGACGCGTTCCGGCGCTTTGTCGAAGCCACAGGCATCCCGACCGCACTGACCTTGCGCGGTCTGGGCGCGTTGCCGCATGCGCATCCGGATTATCTGGGCATGCTGGGCATGCACGGCACCCGTGCGGCCAATATGGCGATCCAGGAATGCGATCTGCTGGTCGTGGTGGGCGCGCGTTTCGACGACCGTGCCACCGGCAAGCTGAGCGAGTTCGCTCCGTTTGCGCGCGTCATCCATTTGGATGCCGACGCCTATGAAATTTCCAAGCTGCGCACTGCCGACATCGCAGTGCCCGGCGATGTGGCACTGAGTCTGAAAGCCTTGAGTGCGGCACGCGGCAACTGCCAGGCCTGGCGCACGCGCTGCTTTGCCAACCGCGAAAAATTCGGTGCGCGCTACGACGCGCCCGGCACCGACATCTACGCACCGGCGTTGCTGAAGCGTCTGAGCGAAGTGGCCCCGGCCGACACCATCATCGCCTGCGATGTGGGCCAGCATCAGATGTGGGTGGCCCAGCATTGCCGCTTCAACGACCCGCGCAATCACCTCACCAGCGGCGCGCTCGGCACGATGGGCTTCGGCCTGCCGGCGGCGATGGGCGCGCAGTTCGCCTGCCCCGACCGCACCGTGGTGCTGGTCTCCGGCGATGGCAGTTTCATGATGAACGTGCAGGAGCTGGTGACGATCGCGCGCTGCAAGCTGCCGGTGAAGATCGTGCTGCTGGACAACAGCTCGCTGGGCATGGTGCGGCAGTGGCAGGAGTTGTTCTTTGCCGAGCGTTACAGCGAAATCGACCTGTCCGACAACCCGGATTTTGCGGCGTTGGCGCAGGTGTTCGGCATCCCGGCCAAGCGCATCATCGCGCGCGGCGATGTGGATGGCGCGCTGGCCGAGCTGCTGGCACAGCCCGGCCCCGGCCTGTTGCATGTGAGCATCGATGCGCGTGCCAATGTGTGGCCGCTGGTGCCGCCCAACAATGCCAACAGCACCATGCTGGACAGCAATCCCGCACATGCGGTCAAGGAGACGCCACATGCGTTACCGGCTTGATCTGGTGCTGAAGCCGGCCGAAGGCGCGCTGGTGCGCGTGCTCGGCATGACCGAGCGACGCGGCTTCCGCCCGTGCGCCATCCAGGGCGCCGCCGCGCCCGACGATGCCGGCCGCTGGCATCTGCAACTGGACGTGGACAGCACGCGCCCACCGGAAACGCTGCGCCTGCAGTTGGAAAAGGTGTACGACTGCGAGTCGGTGGTGATCACCGCGCTGGAATCGGTCGAGGCTGCGGCATGACCATGCAGACCTCGAGCACGCAGACCTCGCGTGACCATCAGATCGCTGTCCGGAGGTGTCTTCTTCCGGATTGGCCGCGCGCGTGCCGCAATGCCTGATTCCGGCCGCCCTTCTTCGCAGGAGCCAGACGTAAGCGACGTGGCCATCAGCGTGGCCGACGTGCTGGCTGCGCAGGCGCGCCTGCGCAAATACCTGTCGCCTACGCCGCTGCATTACGCCGAGCGCTTCGGCGTGTGGTTGAAGCTGGAAAACCTGCAACGCACCGGCTCCTACAAGGTGCGCGGCGCACTGAACGCGTTGCTGGCGGGGCTGGAACGCGGCGACGAGCGTCCGGTGATCTGTGCCTCGGCCGGTAACCATGCGCAAGGGGTGGCGTGGTCGGCGTATCGGTTGGGCGTGCAGGCCATCACGGTGATGCCGTACGGCGCGCCGCAGACCAAGATTGCCGGTGTCGCGCACTGGGGCGCCACTGTGCGGCAACACGGCAATAGCTATGACGAGGCGTTTGCGTTTGCGCGCGAGCTGGCCGACCAGAACGGCTACCGCTTTCTGTCCGCCTTCGACGACCCGGACGTGATCGCCGGGCAAGGCACCGTCGGCATCGAACTGGCCGCGCATGCGCCGGATGTAGTGATCGTGCCGATCGGCGGCGGCGGGCTGGCCTCCGGGGTGGCGCTGGCACTGAAATCGCAAGGCGTGCGCATCGTCGGCGCGCAGGTGGAAGGCGTGGATTCGATGGCCCGCGCCGTACGCGGCGACTTCCGCGAAATCACCCCGGTGCCCACGCTGGCCGACGGTGTGAAGGTCAAGATTCCCGGCTTCCTGACGCGCCGTTTATGCGCGAGTCTGCTCGACGATGTGGTGATCGTGCGCGAGGCCGAATTGCGCGAAACCCTGGTGCGTCTGGCGCTGGAAGAACACGTCATCGCCGAGGGCGCCGGGGCACTCGCCTTGGCCGCCGGTCGCCGCGTTTCAGGTAAACGCAAATGTGCGGTGGTCTCTGGCGGTAATATCGACGCAACTGTGCTGGCCACCCTCTTGTCCGAGGTGCGGCCGCGTCCGCCACGCAAGCCGCGCCGTCGCAATACCGAGCGACTGCGCAACGAACGCAGCGCCAAGTCACTTCCCGAAACACCCGTTCTTTCCCGCCCATCCGCAGTCGCTCCAACGCCTGTCACCGCCATCGCCGTAGAGGAGTCTTCCTGGTGAACACGACCGTATCCAACCAGACCCCGCGTATCCGAATTTTCGACACCACCCTGCGCGACGGCGAGCAATCCCCCGGCTGCAGCATGACGCCCCAGCAAAAGCTGGTGATGGCGCGCGCGCTGGACGAGCTCGGCGTGGACATCATCGAAACCGGCTTCCCGGCCAGCTCGCATTCCGACCGCGAAGCTGTCGCGATGATCGGCCGCGAGTTGCGCCGCCCCACGCTGGCGGTGCTGTCGCGCTGCCTGCAGGCCGATATCGAAACCTCCGCCCGCGCACTGGAAGCAGCCGCCAATCCGCGCCTGCACGTATTCCTGTCCACCAGCCCATTGCACCGCGAGCACAAGCTGCGCATGAGCCGCGAACAGGTGCTGGAGTCGGTGCACAGGCATGTGACGCTGGCGCGTGGCTACATCGACGATGTCGAGTTCTCCGCCGAAGATGCCACCCGTACCGAAGAGGATTTCCTGGCGGAGGTCACCCGCGTGGCGATCGCCGCCGGTGCCACCACGATCAATCTGCCGGACACGGTGGGCTTCACCACGCCGGAAGAAATCCGCGGCATGTTCTCGCGCCTGATCGCCAGCGTGGAAGGGGCCGACACCGTCATCTTCAGCGCGCACTGCCATAACGATCTGGGTCTGGCGGTGGCCAACTCGCTGGCGGCGATCGAAGGCGGCGCGCGCCAGGTCGAATGCACCATCAACGGCATCGGCGAGCGTGCGGGCAACTGCGCGCTGGAAGAAATCACCATGGCACTGAAGGTGCGCGGTGCGTTCTACAACATCGATACCGAGATCAACACGCCGCGCATCGTGTCCACTTCGCAGTTGCTGCAGCGCCTGGTCGGCATGCCGGTGCAGCGCAACAAGGCGGTGGTCGGCGGCAATGCGTTCGCGCACGAGTCGGGCATCCACCAGCACGGCATGCTGCGCCATCGCGGCACTTACGAAATCATGCGTCCGGAAGACGTGGGCTGGGAGTCCTCGCAGATGGTGCTGGGCCGTCACAGCGGCCGTGCGGCAGTGGAGCAGCGTCTGCGCGCGTTGGGCTATTTGCTGGAAGAAGATGAGGTCAAGCTGGTCTTCGAGCAGTTCAAGGCATTGTGCGAGAAGCAGCGCGTGGTCACCGACGCCGATCTGCAAACATTGATGCAGGATGCCACCGTGCAGGAAGGCTACCGTCTGGCCTCGATGACCATCAGCGATGTCGGCAGCCGCGCGAACGCGCTGGTGGAGTTGTCCGATCCGGAAGGCAATCGTGTTGCCGAAACCGCGCAAGGCAATGGTCCGGTCGATGCGCTATTCGGTGCGCTGGCGTCGGCCACTGGTGTGAAGTTGGAACTGGACAGCTACCAGGTCCACAGCGTAGGCATCGGTGCGGACGCACGTGGCGAAGCCAGCCTGAGCGTGCGCCACGACGGCGTGGAATACGAAGGTACCGGCACCAGCAAGGACATCATCGAAGCCAGCGCGCTGGCGTGGTTGGACGTGGCCAATCGCCTGTTGCGTCAGCGCCAGCGTGGCGTGGTTGCTGGCAAGACGGCTGCGGTGGCGTAGCGCTGCAATCAACTCGACGATGTAAACCTGACGGCTAGCGGAGTGATCTGCTGGCCGTCTTGCTTTTCGGTGGTTGGTGATTTGAACGCTTTCTAAGAATGCATTGCTTGCCGATCAGCAGCCGCGAAGAGTTGGAGCGCGGTGCCGCATCGACCAATCCCACGCGCGACGTCTGCTGGCTTCGTGCAAATGCCTCGATCACTGCGGGCGCTTGCACGCGTACCGGCGTGGGACACGCCGCAAGTACGTCCGTGTAGGCTCTTACGCGGCATCCATGCCGCGTAAGGTCCCACGCCGGTACGCGCGCAAGCACCTCCGAATATTGTTGGTGGCTGAAGGAAAGCGTTACTTGATTGATTGATCATGCTTTGGAGCGCGACCTTCGCTGGCGGAATCATGGCAAAGCGATAGGCGAAAAGCTGCATCGACTATCGACTGCGGAATCCGAAAGCATTACGCCCACAAAAGGCAATGCTTGCCCATTAGCAACCGCAAAGAGTGGGAGCGCGGTGTCGCGTCCAGGGGCGGGACCATGTGGCGGCATGGATGCCGCCACTGAGCCTCCACGGACGGATTCACGGCGTGTCCTGCCACTGGATGCGGCACCGCGCCATCGATAAGCCCAAAAACGCAAGCGGCCATCGCCCAATAAAGCGATGACCGCTGTTATCTCAACAAATGACAAACCGAACGATCACGCTTACAGCGCAGCAACCACCGCATCACCCATCGCGACCGTGCCGACCTTGGTCGTGCCTTCCGACCAGATGTCGGCAGTGCGCAGGCCCTGGTCGAGCACCTCGCCGACAGCGCGCTCGATCGCATCGGCAGCGGCGGCCTGCGCGAAGGTGTAACGCAACATCATCGCCACCGACAGGATGGTCGCCAACGGATTGGCAATGCCCTGCCCTGCGATATCCGGTGCCGAGCCATGACACGGCTCGTACATGCCTTTGTTGTTGGCATCCAGCGAGGCCGAGGGCAGCATGCCGATCGAGCCGGTGAGCATGGATGCTTGATCGGACAGGATGTCGCCGAACATGTTGTCGGTCACGATCACGTCGAACTGCTTGGGTGCGCGCACCAACTGCATGGCCGCGTTGTCCACGTACATATGCGATAGCACAATGTCCGGATAATCCTTCGCGACTTCTTCCACCACCGCACGCCATAGCTGGCTCGATGCCAGCACATTGGCTTTGTCCACCGAACACAGCTTCTTGCCGCGCAAACGCGCCATCTCGAAGCCGGCCTTGGCGATGCGACGGATTTCGCTTTCGCTGTACGGCAAGGTGTCGTAAGCCTGACGCTCACCATTTTCCAGCGTGCGCGTACCACGCGGTTGACCGAAGTAAATGCCGCCGGTGAGTTCACGCAGGATAAGCAGATCCAGCCCCGCAACGACCTCCGGCTTGAGCGTGGAGGCATCGGCCAGCTGCGGATACAACAGCGCCGGACGCAAGTTGGCGAACAAACCCAGCTGCGAGCGGATCTTGAGCAACCCACGTTCCGGACGCAGCGACGGATCGATGGTGTCCCATTGCGGCCCGCCTACCGCGCCCAACAGCACCGCATCGGCAGCGCGCGCACGCTCCAGCGTTTCGTCGGCCAGCGGACTGCCGTACTTGTCGTAAGCCGCGCCACCCAGTTCGTCGTACACCAGGGTGAAACCCAGGCCATGTTGCGCATCGGTCCGCGTCAGCACCTTGACCGCTTCGGCCATGATCTCCGGGCCGATGCCGTCGCCAGGAAGAATCAAAATCTGCTTGCTCATGCAATCCTCGTGAGTTGGCGCCGTAGCGCCCTGAAAATCAACGTGCTGCCCATACCACCAGCACATCGGTGCTGAAGGAACCATCGGCGGCAATCTGAAAGTAGTCGCGCACCTCGTCCACCGCCGCGTCCTGCAATGCGCGAATGGCCGCACGTAACACCTCGGGTGTGCGCATGCGGTCTACCCAGCTCTGATAGTCCAGCTGCAGCCGTTGGCACTGATGACGCTGCACCTGCAAGCCGGCATCGCCCAGCATCTGCAACCATTGCGCCACACTGTAGTCGCGCACATGGCTGGTATCGCGCAGCAGCTCGATCGCCTGCAGGTGCGTGTCCAGCAATGGCAGCCCAGGCGCCACCACGTCGATAAAGGCAGCGATCCCGCCTGGCCGCAATACTCGCCGCACTTCGCGCAGTGCCTGTCCCAGGTCGCTCCAATGGTGCGCCGAGTAGCGGCTGACCACTGCATCCAGGCTGCCGCTCTCGAACGGCAAGCGCTCGGCGATACCTTGTATGGTGCGCACCTGCGTCAGCCCACGCTCGGCGGCGGTGGCCGCCACAACGGTGAGCATGTCGGCAGACAGATCATAGGCCACCACCTCGGCCATCAACGGCGCCAGCTGGAAACTCACATGCCCGGCACCGCAGCCCAGGTCGAGCAATCGGCCGTTGCGATGACCGGCCAGACCAGCGCGGAGTTCGGCGAACTCTGCGCCTTGCGCATGCACGTCGCTATGCAGATAGGCCTGCGCCTGCGGCCCGAACTGCGCAGCAACATGCGCACTCTGCGCTCCCGCATCGGTGGCGTTGGCAACCGAGTTCACTGCAGTGCGCCGAACAACCACGGTTGACGCGCGCGATGGCCTTGTTCGAAGCGACTAATCGCATCGGCGTCCTGCAAGGTCAGGCCGATGTCGTCCAGCCCGTTGAGCAGGCAGTGCTTGCGGAAGGCGTCGATGTCGAAGCTGTATTCCACGCCATCGGGCCGGCGCACGCGCTGCACGTCCAGATCCACGGTGAGTTGGTAGCCCTCGGTAGCCAGGCATTGTTGGAACAACGCATCCACTTCCGCTTCGGCCAGCACGATCGGCAGCAGGCCGTTCTTGAAACTGTTGTTGAAGAAGATGTCGGCAAAGCTCGGTGCAATCACTGCGCGAAAGCCGTACTCGTCCAGCGCCCACGGCGCGTGCTCGCGCGAGGAGCCGCAGCCGAAGTTTTCGCGTGCCAGCAACACACTGGCGCCTTGATAGCGGGGGAAATTGAGAACGAACTCCGGATTGATCGGGCGCTGGCTGTTGTCGCGACCGGGCTCGCCGATATCCAGATACCGCCACTCGTCGAACAGGTTCGGACCGAAGCCGGTGCGCTTGATCGACTTGAGAAATTGCTTGGGAATGATCTGGTCGGTATCGACGTTGGCGCGATCCAGCGGCGCGACCAGTCCGGTGTGTTGGGTGAAAGGGGTCATTAGGAGTGCCGGGATTAGGGAGTGGTAATTGGGGATTCGAAAAAGCTGGAATGCGCAGACCGGTCTTTACGAATCCCGAATCCCCACTCCCAAATCCCCAAGCTCACGCACATCAACGAAGTGGCCGCTGACCGCAGCAGCCGCTGCCATTGCGGGGCTGACCAGATGGGTGCGACCACCAGCGCCCTGGCGGCCTTCGAAATTGCGGTTGGAAGTGGAAGCGCAATGCTCGCCGCTGCCCAGCTTGTCCGGGTTCATTGCCAGACACATCGAACAACCCGGCTCGCGCCATTCGAAGCCGGCGTCCAGAAACACCTTGTCCAGGCCTTCGGCTTCGGCTTGCGCTTTCACCAAACCGGAGCCCGGCACCACCAATGCTTGCTTGATGGTGGAAGCGACCTTGCGGCCCTTGGCAACCGCAGCGGCGGCACGCAGATCTTCGATGCGCGAGTTGGTGCATGAGCCGATGAACACGCGATCCAGATGGATCTCGGTGATCGGCTGATTTGCCCGCAAGCCCATGTATTTCAGCGCGCGCTCGATCGAGTCGCGCTTGGTCGGATCCTGTTCGACGGCCGGATCCGGCACGTGCTGGTCTACCGCCAGAACCATCTCCGGCGAGGTACCCCAGCTGACCTGCGGCTTGATGTCTTCGGCGCGCAGTTCCACCACTGTGTCGAAGTGCGCATCGGCATCGGACACCAGCGTGCTCCACAGCGCCACCGCCGCGTCCCAGTCGGCGCCCTTGGGCGCGAACGGGCGACCCTTGACGTAGGCAATCGTCTTGTCGTCCACCGCCACCATGCCCACGCGCGCGCCGGCTTCGATCGACATGTTGCAGATGGTCATGCGGCCTTCGATCGACAAATCGCGGATCGCGCTGCCGGCAAATTCCAGCGCATGGCCGTTGCCGCCAGCGGTGCCGATCTTGCCGATCACCGCCAGCACGATGTCCTTGGCGGTCACGCCGAACGGCAGCGTGCCCTCCACCCGCACCTGCATGTTCTTCATCTTCTTGGCGATCAGGCATTGCGTGGCCAGCACATGCTCGACCTCCGAGGTGCCGATGCCATGCGCCAGCGCGCCGAACGCGCCGTGCGTGGAGGTATGCGAATCGCCGCAGACCACGGTCATGCCCGGCAAGGTGGCGCCCTGCTCCGGGCCGACCACATGCACGATGCCCTGGCGCGCGTCGTTCATCTTGAACTCGAGGATGCCGAAGTCGTCGCAGTTCTCGTCCAGGGTCTGCACCTGCAGGCGCGAGACGGCGTCGGTGATCGACTCCAGCCCGCCCTGACGCTCGGCACGCGTGGTCGGCACGTTGTGATCGGGCGTGGCGATATTGGCGTCGATGCGCCACGGCTTGCGCCCGGCCAGGCGCAGGCCTTCGAAGGCTTGCGGCGAGGTCACTTCGTGCAGGATGTGGCGGTCGATATAGATCAGCGACGAACCATCGTCACGGCGCGTGACCTCGTGCAGTTCCCACAACTTGTCGTACAGCGTCTTGGCAGTCATTGCAGCAACCCGATTGGCGGATGGTGGGTGCGCCCACCTGGCTGAGTTCGATGCTAGGAGCTTGCCTTCGATAACGCAAATTCATATTGTTTATTCAACAAATGAATTTCAGGAATAGTAATGGACCTGGGCAGCCTCAGCGCGTTCGTGGCGATTGCCGAGAGCGGTAGCTTCTCTGCCGCCGGCGAGGCGCTGCACCTCACCCAGCCGGCGGTGAGCAAGCGCATCGCCTTGCTGGAAGGCCAGTTGTCGGCGCGATTGTTCGATCGCCTCGGCCGCCAGGTGGTGCTGACCGAAGCCGGTCAGGCCCTGCTGCCACGCGCGCAACGCATCCTGGCCGAGCTGCAGGACACCCGCCGCGTGCTGGAACACCTTGGTGCGGCGGTCGGCGGGCGCCTGAGCCTTGCCACCAGCCACCACGTGGGCCTGCATCGCTTGCCCGCCCTGCTACGCCGCTTTGCTGCAGAACATCCGCAGGCGGCGCTGGACATCCAGTTTCTGGATTCGGAACTGGCCTATGCAGCTGTGCTGCGCGGCGAGGTGGAACTGGCGGTGACCACGCTGGCGCCAGACACACGTGCGCCGCTGCGCGCGCAGCCGATCTGGCACGACCGCCTGCAGTTCGTGGTGGCGCCGGATCATCCGTTGGCGGCGATGCGCGCAGTGACGCTGGAGGATGTGGTGGCGCACCCGGCGGTGCTGCCGGACCCGGGCACCTTCACCCATCGCATCGTCGCCGGCCTGTTCGCCGAGCGCGGGCTGGTGCCGAGCCTGCGCATGACCACTAATTATCTGGAGACGATCAAGATGTTGGTGTCGGTGGGCCTGGCCTGGAGCGTGTTGCCGGAGCGCATGATCGATCATCAGATCGTGGCGCTGCCGCTGGCCGATGTCGCGCTGTCGCGTGAGCTGGGTTGCGTGACGCATGGCGGGCGCACCTTGTCGCGTGCGGCGCAGGCATTTATTTCGCTGTTGCATGCGCAGGCGGATCAGGGGCAGCTATAAACATCACCGCCCCACCAAGCGATCCCGCCCCTGCCGCTTGGCCTGATACAGACGGCGATCGGCCAATGCCAGCAATTCACGCCGGCTCGGCGCTTCATCGCTCATCGCCATGCCCATGCTGGCGGTGCAACGCACGGTGGCGCCCTGCGCATCGACATCGATCGTTGCAAGCCGTTGGCGCATGCGCTCGAACAGCGCGCGCGCCTGCGCCGCGTCCAGCCCGATGGCCGCCAGCAGGAACTCTTCGCCGCCATGCCGGGCGGCAAAGCACTGCGCCTGATCGTGTTCGCTCAATGCCTCGCCAATCGCAGACAACACCGCATCGCCGACCTCATGGCCGTAGGCATCGTTGATGCGTTTGAAGTGATCGATATCCATCAGCGCCAACGCCAATGCCGCACCACCGGCGCGCGCTTCGTCGAACCATTGCTGCAGCACGCGCTCGGCCTCGCGCCGGTTGGGCAGCGCGGTGAGCACGTCGTGGCTGGCGCGATACTCCAGCTGGCGCATCAACGCTTCGCGCTCCTGGCTGGCCTGCTGCAGCGCGAGGTTCTTGTCGCTCAACTCGCGTGTGCGCCGGTCGATCACCGTGTTGAGCTGACGCTGGCGTCGGCGGTAACTGGCCGTGCGCCATAAGTAAAACATGTAGATCACACTGCCCAGGCCAAGGATGCCCAGCGCGATCACTTCGCCACGCCGCCACCATGGCGGCGCCAGTTCGATGACCAGGCTGGATTCGCCCAGCAACGCGGTCTGCCGCCAGTCCACCGGCAGCGACATCGCCTGCACACGGAAACGAAAACGGCCCGGCGGCAGATTGGTGTAGATCGCCTCGATGGCGCTGTCGGCATCCACCCACTCCGGGTCGAAGCCTTCCAGCCGGTAGCGATAACGCACCTTGTCCGGCCCACGAAAATTCAACCCGGCATAGCCAATGGCGATCCGTCGGGTATCTGCGCCGAATCGATGCGGGTCGTTCAACGGCTGCACCATGCCATCGACCAGCAAGCGCTCGAACACGATCGGCAAGCGATGGCCCTGCAAGGTGCCCACGCGCGCCGGATCGATCACCCCCAGACCGGCTGCGGTCGGAAACAACAGCTGCCCGGACTGTGTCATCCAGCCGGCCGGCGCGCTGCTGCCGTTGCCCTGATTGCCAGGCATGCCGTCGCTGCGATCCACCACTTCCACACTCAATTGGTCGCGCGTGCCCGCATCGAGCTGGTCGAAATCGCTGCGCGCGATGCGGAACACGCCATGGTTGCTCGACAACCAGAAATAGCCTCGGCCGTCGTCGATCACCCGAAACACCTTGTCGCGCGGCAGCCCGACCCGGTGGTCGTAGACGCGGAATGTCTCTCCGCGCAAGCGCAACAGGCCGCGATCGCTGGCGATCCACAGATCGCCATTGGCATCGCGCAGGAAGTCGAACGCGTTCTGCCCGGGGAAATCCTGCTCGCCCAGCCATGCGCGTGTGCTGCCGTCCGGCGACAGCGCGGTCATGCCGCGATCGGTGCCGCTCCACACAATCCCCTGCGCGTCGCGATACAGCACCTGCACCGAACCGTCCGGCACGCCGTCGGCGGCGGTGTAGTGACGCGCCTTGCCATTGCGCCAACGCACCAGCCCGGCAGTGGTACCGATCCATAGATCCTCGCCATCGGGCAGCACCGCGCGCACCGACATCGACGGCAAGCCCTCGGCTGCACCGATGCGCACCAGCACGCGGCCTTGCGCATCCAGACGCACCACGCCCTGGCTATAGGTGCCCGCCCACACACCGCCGTCGCCGGCGTCGGCCAGCGCCAGCACCGACTGTTCCAGCACGCGCCCGCCCTCGCTGGGCGACAACGACACCCGGCTGATCTGCTCGCCGCGCCAGCGGTCCAGGCCCACCGCGCTGCCCACCCACACCGTGCCATTGGGCGTCTGCAGCACGCTGCGCACGTAATCGGAGGTGAGGCCGTCCTCGTGGGTGACGCCATGCGCGGCGCCTTCGGCAACCCGGAACAAGCCGTGTGTGCTGCCGACCCAGATCAGGCCTTCGGCGTCTTCCAGCAGGGCCGGGCTGGCCACACCGGAAATGGCGATCTGCTCGTCCGGATCGTTTGCGCCGCTGTGCACCACCAGCAGCCCGGTCGACAGACTCATCCATAGATGCCCGCGTCGATCCAGCAACAACGAATCCACGCGTTGGCCCTGACGGAAGCGTTGCAGGCCACCGCCGCGGCTCCACCACCACACCCCGTCGTCGCCAGCCACCAGCAAACCGCCTTCACGGTCGCTGGCCAGCCGTCGCACCGGCGCATCGCGCATGCCATGCGCCTTGCCCCAGGCGGTTGCCGGGCTGCCATCCTGCGGCAGGCGATACAGCCCGACCTCGGTGCCGACCCACAGATCGCCGTCGTCGTCGGCCGAAAGGGCCGTGACGCGTGCACGCGGCAGCCCGGCCTGGCGGCCCACATCGACCACCCGCCCATCGGCCTCGATCCGGTACAGCGTCTGCGGGGTGCCCGCCCACAACGCGCCATCGGCACGCCGCAGCAATGCGCTGACCGCCAGATGCCGCGCGGAGGCATCGCCCAGCTGCTGCCAGTGGCCGTCCTGATAGTGGTAGACCCCATCGAACGCAGTGCCGAACAACATCCCGCCGGTGCTGTCGCGCACCACCACGAACACACCGCCCAGCTCGACGCCCGGGGTGTTCTGACGGTCGTAGACCGTGAAATCGCGGCCGTTGAAGCGCGCCACGCCTTCCCAGGTGCCGAGCCAGATCAGGCCATCTTCGCCCTGCGCCACCGCATGCACCAGGTTGTGCGGCAGGCCGTCGTCCATGCTCCAGCGGGTGACGGTGTGATACGCGGTGTGTTTGAGCGGCTGGGCGAAGGTCGGCCAGGCGCCGAGCAGCACGCAGCACAGCAACGCGCATCGCCACAGCGACGGCCACAACGGCCCGATCCGCAGCACGTACCTGCTGCGGACGCAGCCTGTACGCGTTTGCGCCCCGACCCTGTCCACGCTTTCGTCCCTCGTCTGTCCCGTCTGAAGGTCGCCGACATACGCCGACGTACCGTCAGTCAATCTATCACCGGGGTTTTTTCAGCGCCCTAGGGGTATCCCCTACAGCGGCCCGGCGAGTAATGACACCGAGAGGCATTCAGATGAAACAATTAACGGCGATAAGCAAGCTGGTGCGCGACGCTCAGCATCGGTGGCGGGGCAGACGCCACAGTTTATGAGCGCTTCAATGCATTCCATAGGCGCCGAGTATAAATATAGAACCCGATGGTCTAGTATTGGCGATATGTCCAGTTTGCCCCCCCTCAAGTCCAAGACCAAGAGCAACGGTCCTGGGCGTCCCAAGGATCTTGGGAAACGCGCCGCCATCCTGGGCGCCGCCCGTACCATGTTCATGGAGCAGGGCTTTGCAGGGGTGAGCATGGACGGCATCGCTGCAGCCGCCGGCGTCTCCAAGCTGACCGTTTACAGTCACTTTGGCGACAAAGAAAGCCTGTTTTCCGAGGCGATCCGCGCACAATGCCAACACATGATGCCGGACGATCTGTTCGACCACGCGCCCAAAGGCAACTTGCGCGACCAGCTGATCGAAATCGCCAACGCCTTTTTTACGATGGTCAGCGCCGACTCTGCAATCGCTACCCATCGCATGATGATGGCGCCCGGTACCGGCGATGTGCATGTCCGCGAGATGTTCTGGGATGCCGGTCCCAAGCGCACCCAACAGGCGCTGGCGGATTTCCTGTCGGCGCGGGTCGCCGATGGCCAATTGGAAATCCCCGAGCTGGAGCGCGCTGCTTCACAGTTTTTCTGCCTGCTCAAAGGCGAGCTGTATGCGCTGATGATGTGCGGCCTTCATGGTCAGCCCACCCGCGCGCAGGTGGATGAGCACATTCAGGCCAGTGTGGATTTCTTTTTGAGGGCGTATGCGCCGCGCTGATTGCACCGAGACGTTGGTGGCGATGACTTCCGGCACTGCGTGCTTTGGCCGCGCGCGGCGATGCTAGATGCGCCAGTTGCCTCGCGCACCGGTAAAATGCCTGCCCCACTGCGTTGGATAGCCGCACCATGACGATCGATTTCTCCCAAGCCCGCGAAAAAATGGTCGAACAGCAGATCCGGCCGTGGGATGTGCTGGATCTGCGCGTGCTCGAGGTGCTGGCGCGCCTGCCGCGCGAGGCCTTCGTGCCGGAGGCTTACAAGACCCTGGCCTACGTCGATGTGGAAATTCCGCTGTCGGCCGGCCACAAGATGATGAAGCCGGTGGTCGAAGGCCGCATGCTGCAGGCGCTGGATCTGCAGCCGGGCGAAGACGTGCTGGAAATCGGCACCGGCAGTGGATTTTCCACCGCCTGCCTGGCCGCACTGGCCCGCGAAGTGGTGAGCCTGGAGATCGATCCGGCACTGGCCACCGCCGCACGCGCCAATCTGGACAGCACCGGCCTGGGCAGCAACGTCCGCATTGAAACCGCCGACGTGTTCGGCTGGCAGAGCGAGCGTCGTTTCGATGCCATCTGCATCACCGGCGCAGTCGACACGCTACCGACCCAGTGGCTGCAGTGGTTGCGCCCGAATGGCCGGCTGTTTGTCGTGCGTGGTCACGAACCGGTGATGGAAGCAGTCCTGGTGCGTGGCGACGTCAACGCTCCGCGCATCGAATCGTTATTCGAAACCGACCTCGCCTATCTTCAGGGCGCCGCACCGACGCCCCGATTCCAATTCTGATTCCCAAGGAAGCTTCCCCGATGATCCGCCGATCCCTCGTTCTGGCCCTGGCCGCCGCCCTGTCTCCGATGGCAGCACATGCCACCGATCTGCTGCAGGTCTACGAAATGGCCCGCAACGGCGATCCGCAGCTGGCCGTGGCCGAGTCCACTCGCCTGGTCAATCGGGAGGGACAGGTACAGGCGCGTGCGGCGTTGCTGCCGCAGTTGGATGGTAGCGCTGGTTTTACCCAGTCGCATCGTGAACTGGAAGGCCTGCCGGGGCGTTCTACCACCAAACAACGCCAGTACGCGATCCAGGGTAATCAGACCATCTTCAATTGGGCGCAGTTCGCCAACTTGCGTGCGCAGCGCGAGGTTGCCAAGGCGGCAGATTTCACGCTGGCATCGGCCAATAACGATCTGATCACCCGCACCTCGGCGGCGTATTTCCAGGTCTTGGTCGGCATTGAATCGCTAGCTGCGGCAGAAACAAACGAAGCGGCTGCCAAGAAGCAGTTCGATTACGCCGACAAGCGGCTGGAAGTGGGCCTGGCCCCGATCACCGACGTGCACGAAGCCCGCGCCCAGTACGACCAGGCGCGCGCCGACACCATCAATGCCCGCAATACGCTGAAAGACTACTACCAAGCGCTGACCGAGCTCACCGGCCAGCCGGTGGTTAGTCTGCGTGCGTTGCCGGAAGAGTTCCGTCCGGAAGTGCCAGCCGCGTATGCCAATGTCGACCAGCTGGTGTCTACTGCCATTGCCGACAACCCGGCACTGAAAGCGCAACAGTTGCAGGTCAGCGCGGCCGAAGCGCAGGTCAACGCCGCGCGAGCGGGCCACTACCCAACACTCAATCTTTCCGGAAGCATCGGTCGTACTAATAGTTGGGGAGGTGGTGGTCCGGTGGATGAAACCATCGGCAACTTTACTAGCGATAGTCGCAACATCGATACCGATTCGATCGGCATCACGCTGTCGATTCCGATCTTCGCCGGTGGTGCCACGCAGTCCGCCGTGCGTCAGGCGCTGTCGCAGCGCGATATCCAGCAGGACACCTACGAGCAGCAGAAGCGCGCACTCGATCGCAACACGCGCAATGCCTATCAGACTGTGGTCGCCGGCATCAGCGAAGTGGAAGCACGTCGTCTGGCCGTGGTCTCCGCACAGGCCGCATACGACGCGTCGCAGGTGGGTCTGGAAGTCGGCACGCGCACCGTGCTGGACGTGGTTCAGAACCAGCGCACGCTGTTCCAGGCGCAGCTGAACTACGCGCAGTCGCGCTACAACTTCCTGCAGAACCGTTTGCTGCTGGGCCAGGCGATTGGCAAGCTCGACATCACCGATCTGCAGGACGTCAATCGCCTGCTGTCGCAGGATGCCGAGTCCAAGCTGCAAGGCAGTGGTTCACTGCAGTAATGCGAGCGGATAGGTAACTAAAAAAGGCGGGCGCAGGCCCGCCTTTTTTATGTCCGATGCAAGCGCATACCTGGCTGCGTGCGATACCTGCGATGACTGCCGCATCAGCGGGTGATCTGCTGCTTTGCTGCAGGGCCCCTTCCTTGCCCGCCTACCATCGCGGGATACGCTGCAAGGCAGAGCATCTGCGGCTTCGCTGCAGGGCCCTTACCCGCCCACCATCGCGGGACACGCCGCAAGTACGTCCGTGTAGGCTCTTACGCGGCATCCTTGCCGCGTAAGGTCCCGCGACGGTGGGCGGGCAAGGACCAATCAAGATGGTCGGTGTGCATGGTTTTGAACAAAGCAACCGATTAACTCTCTGGTGCGGTGTCCTTGCCGATTGCGGGACCGTGTGGCGGCATGGATGCCGCCACCGAGCCTACATGGACGTACTTGCGGCGTGTCCCGCGAGCGGTGAGGGCACCGCACGCTCGACCAATGTGGCTTGAGACTCTCCAGATGACGCCGAAAACGGCTAACAAACCGACTGTGCGATCGCCACGTCTTGTTAGCAGCTCCAAGGCGGCTTGATGATGTGACTGAGCATGACTGCCACAGTTTCACCGCAACGATGCAGAGCGAACGCAGCTACATCTTCAGGACGCCACACCCTCGCTGACCACAGGCGGCAGGTCCGGCGCGATCTGCACCAGCGTGCGTGCCACTGCGCCCTTGCCGTTGGCGACCAGCGCCAGGCCTGCGGAAGCCATCGCCTCGCGCTGGGCCGGGTCGCCGAGCAGACGCGCGAGATCGTGATACACGCTGTCGGCATCGTCGCAGATGGTCACCGCATCGGCCTCGCGCATGCGCCGCGAGATCTCCGAGAAATTATGCAGATGCGGGCCGGTGACTGCCGGCGTGCCAACCGCTGCCGGTTCGAGCAGGTTGTGTCCGCCGATCGGCTGCAAACTTCCGCCGACGAAGGCGACCTGCGCGCAGGCATAGAAACTCATTAGCTCGCCCAAGGTATCGATGACGAATACCTTGTCGCGCGCTTGCGGCCACTGCTGGATCTTGCGTGTGGACACGGACCAACCACGTTCGCGCGCCAGCGCCTCGACCTTGGGAAAGCGCTCGGGATGCCGCGGCGCCCACAACATCAATAGATCAGGAAATTGCATCAGCAGGCGCGCATGGATGTCGGCCACAGCCGCCTCCTCGCCTTCGTGCGTGCTGGCGGCAATCCACACCGGTCGCGTTGCCGGCACGTGCGTATGAAACTGCGCGACCAGGGCCTGCAACTGTGCGGGCGCGGCGATATCGAATTTGAGATTGCCCAACGCGATCACTTGATCTGAGCGCGCACCCAGCGTGAGGAAACGCTCGGCATCGTCGTGCGATTGCGCCGCCACGCAGGTGACGGTGCGCAGTGCGCGGCTGATCAATGGTGCCAGCACGCGATAGCCGCGCAGCGAACGCGCCGACAGCCGCGCGTTGAGGATGTACACCGGAATGTTGCGGTCGCGGCAACCGAACAACATGTTCGGCCACAGCTCGGTCTCCAGAATCAACGCCAGCCGCGGGCGGAAATGCTCCAGGAACCGGCCCACGCTGCCGGGCACGTCGTAGGGCAGATACACATGGTCCACCGCATCGCCCCACACCGCGCGCACGCGCTCGGAGCCGGTGGGGGTGATGGTGGTGATGACCCAACGGATATCCGGACGCTGCGCACGCAAGGCATTGACCAGCGGCGCGGCGGCATTGACCTCGCCCACCGACACCGCATGCACCCACACGCGCGGGCGACCGCAGGCATGCGTGTAGGACGCATAGCGCTCGTTCCAGCGATTGAAGTATTCGCGCACGCGAAACCCGCGCCACACCAGGTGGTACACCGTCACCGGCAGCAACAGGTACAACAGCGCCGAGTACAGCCCGCGCAACAGCCATTCGATCGGGTCTTTCCGCATGCGTGCAGGATACGGGAGCGCCCACACGTGCGCATGTGCACGCTGCCCGGCGCACGCAATCACTTAGAATTAGGCCATGTCCGAGCCCGCCAACGTCGCCGTCCGCCCTTCCCTGCGCACCCCCAAGCACTGGCCGATGTATCTGGGCCTTGCATTGATGGTACTGGCCGGGCGCCTGCCCTGGATGCTGCAACGCGCGTTGGGCCGCGGGGTCGGCTGGCTCACGCTGCGTCTGGCCGGCACGCGTCGGCGCGCTGCCGAGGTCAATCTCAAGCTGTGTTTTCCCGAGCAGGACGATGCCTGGCGAGCGCGGCTATTGCGCGATAGTTTCGATGCGCTGGGCGTGGGCCTGTTCGAATTCGCACGCGCCTGGTGGGGCAGTATCGATGCCATTCGTCCGGGCGTGCAGGTCGAAGGGCTGGAGCATCTGCAGCGTCTGCAGGAGCAGAAGCGCGGCGTGTTGCTGGTGTCCGGCCACTTCATGACGCTGGAAATGTGCGGGCGGCTGCTGTGCGATCACGTGCCGCTGGCCGGCATGTACCGCAAGCATCGCAACCCGGTGTTCGAATGGGCGGTCAAACGCGGGCGGCTACGCTATGCCACGCACATGTTCGCCAACGAGGATCTGCGCGCCACCATCAAGCATCTCAAGCGCGGTGGCTTTCTGTGGTACGCGCCCGATCAGGACATGCGCGGCAAGGACACCGTGTTCGTGCCGTTCTTCGGGCATCCGGCTTCCACCATTACCGCCACGCACCAGCTGGCGCGGTTGACCGGTTGCGCGGTGGTGCCGTATTTCCATCGGCGCGAAGGTGGCCGCTACATCCTCAAGATCGCACCGCCGCTGGCAGGCATTCCCTCCGAGGATGTGATCGCCGATACCGCGCAGGTCAATGCGGCAATCGAGGACATGGTGCGCGAGGCGCCGGATCAGTACCTGTGGATCCATCGGCGCTTCAAACGCCAGCCGGGCGGGCGCAGCGATTTCTATCGGTGATGTAGATGCGCAGCTGCGTCACGCATGCGTTCGCAGATGACTGCCTTGGTTTACAGAACCAGCCAGGAGTCCGTCGCGAGTGGGCGTTGGGATGAGTGCGCACGTCGCGCAAGCAACCGCAGTTGACGCGTGATTCCCGCCTGCCGTGCCGATCTGGCGCTGGGCGCAATCGTCTTGAACGCCACGCCTATCGCGACGGTGGCTGATCCGCGTCGTCGTTGAGCAAGGCACCGGCATACAAGCCGGCCAGCATCAGGCTCAGGCCACCCCAGAAGCTGGAATAGAACGCCAGATGCGTGTTGAGCGGAAAGACCGTTGCCACCAACGCGATCATCGCCGGACGCGCCTGCTCACGCGCCGCAACGCTGGAATAGCGCCACGCGCGCCACGCCTGCGCCGCACCGGCCAGCCATAGCAGCAAACCGATGACGCCGGTTTCGGCAAGAATTTCCAGCACGATCTGGTGTGCATGGAAGGCCGGGCCACCGCCCCATGCCGGCGCCTGTTCGGGTGCCGGATTGCAGGCCGGATATGCCTGTCGGAACCCGCGCGCGCCCACACCGTTGAGCGGATGCGCGCGGATCATGCACAGCGCCGCGCCCCAGATCTGCGCACGCCCGGACAAGGCCTGGTCGACGCCTTGTTCGCCATTGCTGAAGGCCAACGCGGTGCGCTGGATGCGCTCGCGCGCTTGCGGTGCCATCGCCACCACGCCAACGGCCAACAGCGCGCCGACCACCGCCACCGCGAGCAGCCGACGGCCGCCCAGCAACTGCCAGCCGGACAGCAGCACGATCACGCCGTAGGTGATCCACGAGGCGCGCGAACCGGCCAATACCAGCACTACGCCAACAGCTGCCGCAGCGCCCGCCCATGCCCAGGCAGTGCGCCGCCCGAGCGCAAGCAGCAGGAACGGCGACAGACTGGCCAGGGTCTGCCCGAACTTGAGATTGCACGGGCCCAGCACGCCGCTGAGGCGGTCGACCAGTGCCAATTCTTCCGCCGTGCACAGGCCATGCCCGCTGATCAATTGCTTGATCTGATCCAGGCCGAAGAACAACGGGCTGCTGCCGAATGCGGCCTGCAGCAGTGCGTCCAGCGTCCACACCCCGCCGATCACCGCCAGGCCGATGAAGGTGCGCCGGCGGCGCTGCGCATTGGCCACCGCAATCGCGCACAACCACATGAAAGGCAGATAGCGCAGATCGGTGGCCGATTTACGCAACGCGCGCCCTACGTCCACCGCATCGAATGCCGACAACATCTGCGGCAACCAGTACGCGAAGAACAACACACTGGTCAGCGCCCACGCCGCGCCGCTGAGCAACCGCGTGCCACCACGGAAACGCGCATGCAACAGGCGATAAGCGGCGAACACTGCGCCCAGCGACAACACCGTTTCGGCCAGCCCGGGCGTGGGCCATAGCGCCACGAACAGGATCACCCACAGCGGTGCCCAGCGACCGGCATCGGGCGTCAACGTGGGCGCGGGTGGGATGGCCTCAGCGGCGGAGTTCGTCATAGACCTTCAAGGTGGCCGATTGCATGGCATGCAACGTATAGGGGAGCGCAGCTGGCGGTGTCGGCGCTTGCTGCAGCATGCCGAGCGCCTGGGCGCTTAGCGCCTGGGCATCGAACGCCGGCACTGCGCCGGCAGGCTGCAGTTCGGCCAGCAACTCACCGACACCACCGTGTGCCCAGCCCAACACCGGCCGGCCCACCGACAAGGCCTCCACCACGGTGCGGCCGAACGCTTCGGGCTTGCGCGAGAGCTGCAGCACCAGATCGCTGGCCGCATAGGCCTCGGCGATGCGTGCGGTGGGCTCGGTGAAGGCGACCGCCTCTGCCACGCCCAGTCTGCCAGCCTCGGCTTCCAGCTCGCGCACATAAGCTTCGCGGCCCGGCTCACGCGCGCCGGGCAGCCACAACCAGGCCGGCAGGCCGGCAGCGCGCACGTCGGCGAGCAATTGCAGGCCGTCGGCATGGCCTTTCAGGCGCGTGCCGCGGCCGGGCAGCAACAGCAATGGGGCGTCGGCCGGCCAACCGGGCAACAGGGTCTGCACCCATTTGCGTGCGCGGTGATCGGGGTGCGGGCGACGCGGGAACTGCGCAATATCGACACCGCGCGGGATGGTGCGCAAGCGGGTGGTGTCGGTCTGCGGATAGTGGGTGCACACGTACTCGCGCACCGTCTGCGAGACGCAGATCACCCGTTCGCCGTATGTCATCACCGCGCTATAGCGGCTGGGCGAATTGAGCCCGTGCACGGTGGTGACAAAGCGCGGCCGCGTGGCCTGCGGCATGCCGCGCAGCGCGTACCAGCCCAGCCAGGCCGGCAGGCGCGAGCGCGCGTGCACGATGTCGGCACCGAGTTCGGCAAATAGCCGGCGCAGGCCGACCACGTGGCGCAAGGTCAGCAGCGACTTGCGCCCGATCTCCAGGGTGAGATGTTCACCGCCCGCCTCCAGCAACGGCTGGACCAGGCGACCGCCGGCCGAGACCACCACGGCGCGGTGGCCGGCGCGCACCAGCGCAGCGGCGATTTCCAGGGTGGAGCGCTCGACGCCGCCGGACTGCAGCGCCGGCAGCAGTTGCACCACGGTCAGGCGGTGCATCCGGCCAGGATCAGTCGGCGAGCACGAACAACGCGCCGCAATACGGGCACTTGGCTTCGCAGTTGGGCTCGTCTTCGATCGGCAGGTACACGCGCGGATGCGAGTTCCACAGCGCCATCTGCGGCGTCGGGCAGCTCAGCGGCAGATCGCCGCGGTGCACGGTGTAACGCGATTCGGCATTGGCGGGCGCGGTGGCGGTCTGGCTCATGGCGGCACGATCGTAAAGGCAAGGCAGAGCGCGGATTCTAGCAGCCTGCGTGGTGATCGGCCCATTGACCGGGCGGCGTGGGTTGGGTTGCGCTGGTCTCGGCGGGAGGCCGGGCGGCAGAAGCGCGGATTGCGCTGTGGCTGGTCCGGCAATGACCTGCCCCGCCGCCGGCACGGCAGCGCCACGCCACGCCACCACGCCGGAACATCGCGCTTATCATCGCTGGGCAATTGCGCATCGGGATCAGATTGGGTGATCTGCAAAGACCGCGCACATCCGTCAACCGTACATGCCCTGCTACGTCGCTAGCCAAGGAGACATCACCACGTGACCTCGCCTGTCGTTCTGCTGCGTCCGCGTGGCTCGTTGTTCTCGATTGCCGTTGTCCTGGCTTGCGTCGCGCCACTGCCGGTTGGGGCGGCGACCGGCTTTTCGAGTTCGTTCGAAGAGGGGCAGCCCTTGCCGGTCAGCGCTGCGGCAGGCGATGTGCAGACGGCAATCGGCACGGGTCCGGCTGCGCCGTATGCAGCCAGGCCGAACGCCGGTTACAGCGGTGCGCATGCGTTGCGGTATGACGGCCGTGGTGCGGGCGGGCGACGCACCTTGTTTAGTAGCGATAGTTTGATCGGCCCCGATACGACGCTGTCGTGGCTGGTATTGCCGGAAAGTGTGGGCAGCGATCACGTGGCCTCGACCTATGTGTCGTTGGATCTGTTGCTGGACGACGGCACGCGTATGTCTGCCAGCGCCGCGCAGGATCAACATGGCGTCGCACTTGGTGCGCATGCGCAAGGCGATTCGAAGACGCTGTATCCGCAGCAATGGGCGCGCAAGGCGGTACGGCTGGGGGACGTGGCCGCTTTACGTGGGCGCCGCGTGGTGGCGATCGAATTGGAGGTTGCGCCGCCTGCAGGTGCGACCAGTGCCGGTTGGATCGACGATATCGCCATTGCCGATGTGCCGCTCACTCCTGCAACGCGTCCTTCGGACTGGGTGCTGACCACGCGCGGCACCCAGTCCAATGGCACGTTCTCGCGCGGCAATAATTTCCCTGCAACTGTAGTGCCGCATGGCTTCAACTTCTGGACGCCGGTGACCGATGCGGGAACGCTGACCTGGCTATATCGCTGGAACGAACACAACGCGGCGGGCAACCGCCCGCGCTTGCAGGCGCTGTCGCTCAGCCATCAGCCAAGTCCGTGGATGGGCGACCGCCAGACCTTTCAGGTGATGCCGTCGCTGAGTACGGGTACACCGGAGGCAGATCGCAGCAAGCGCGCCCTGGCCTTCTCGCATGACACTGAAATCGCGCGACCGTATCGCTACGCAGTGCAGTTGGACAACGGGATCCAGGCCGAGATCGCACCGACCGATCATGCAGCGCTGTTCCGCTTTCGCTTCCCGGCGCAGGGCGATGCCAATCTGCTGTTCGACAATGTGGACGCGCGCGGTGGATTGCACCTGGATGCTGCAACACAGACGCTCTCCGGCTACACCGATGTGCGTAGCGGCCTGTCGACCGGCGCGACGCGCATGTATGTCTATGCCAGCTTCGATACACCATGGAAAACCAGCGGACTGAGCGACACCGGCCGGCCCACCGGCTGGATCAAGTTCGATGCGGGCAGCACGCGGCAGGTGCAGATGCGCATCGCCACCTCGCTGATCTCGCTCGACCAGGCCAAGCACAACCTTGCGCTGGAGATCGCGCCGCAGGCGACCTTCGAGCAGATCGCCGCGCATGCGCAGGATGCATGGGATGGATTGCTGGGACGCTTCGAGGTGCCCGACGCCACGACCGACCAGAAGACCACGCTGTATTCCAATCTGTACCGGCTGCATCTGTATCCCAATTCCGGCCATGAAAACGTCGGCAGCGCGACGGCGCCGGACTGGCGTTACGCCAGCCAGAGCAGCTGGTCGGACGACAACATCGATGGCAGCGCGGTGCGCAGTTTCGCGCCGATCCGCGATGGCCGGGTCTACGTCAACAACGGCTTGTGGGACACCTTTCGCACCGCGTGGCCGGCGTATGCGTTGTTCGCATCCGACGATGCCGGCGCATTCGTGCAGGGCTTTCTGGAGCAATCGCGTGCAGGTGGCTGGGTGGCGCGCTGGTCCTCGCCCGGTTACGCCGATCTGATGGTGGGCACCAGTTCCGATGTGGCGTTTGCCGATGCGTGGCTAAAGGGCGTGCAGGGTTTCGACCCGGCCGAGGCGTACGTTGCTGCGCTGAAGAATGCGACCGTGGTGGCGCCGGATCGCCACGTCGGCCGCAAAGGCATGGCGCGTTCCACCTTTCGCGGTTACGCCGATACCGACACGCACGAAGGCATGTCGTGGTCGATGGAAGGCGCGCTTAACGACTTCGGCATCGCCAACATGGCCGATGCGTTGTCCAAGGAGGCGACGACGGCAACAGCGCGCGAGCGTTATGCCACCGAAGCGCTGTATTTTCGCCATCGTGCGGCCGGGTATTCGGCACTGTTCGATCCAGCGATCGGCTTTTTTCAGGGCCGCAAGGCGAATGGCGATTGGCGTGTGGACGCTGCACACTACGACGCGCGCGTGTGGGGCAACGATTACACCGAATCCAGCGGCTGGACGTTTGCATTCACCGCACCGCACGATGGCGAAGGCCTGGCCACGCTGTATGGCGGGCGCGCGGGACTGGCCGCGAAACTGGATACATTGTTTGCCACCCCCGAAACCGCCGAAGCCAAGTTTGCCGGCTCGTATGGCGACACCATCCACGAGATGACCGAGGCGCGCGACGTGCGCATGGGCATGTATGCGCATAGCAATCAGACCGCGCACCATCTTCCGTGGATGTATCTGTACGCCGGGCAGCCGTGGAAGACGCAACGCATCACCCGCGAGATCCTTGCGCGCTTGTATCTGGGCAGCGAGATCGGCCAGGGCTATCCCGGCGATGAGGACAACGGCGAAATGTCGGCGTGGTATCTGTTCGCGGCGCTGGGGCTGTATCCGCTGCGCATGGGTGTGCCGGAGTATGTGATCGGCTCGCCGCTGTTCAAGCATGCCAGCGTGCGCCTGCCCAATGGCGGCATGCTGGTGGTCAATGCGCCGCAGAATTCGGCGAAAAACGTGTATGTGCAATCGCTCAGGGTCAATGGAAAACCCTGGCGCAAGACCTGGTTGCCGCATGCGGACATTGCCAAGGGCGCGACGCTGGATTTCGTGATGGGGCCGACGCCTTCGCGCTGGGGCACCGGGCCTGACGATGTGCCGCCGTCATTGACTGCGCCTGGGGAGCGCCCTGCCCCGCTGCAGGATCTGCTCGGAGATACTGCGCGCATCACGCTGGACAATGGTGGCGATGTCGCTGCGTTGCATGACGACGATGCGGGAACGGTCGCTGCAATTGCATCGAAATCGACGCTGACGCTGACGCTCAGCGGCATTGCGCGCGGTACGCCGACGCTCTACACACTGACCAGCGGCAATGCAGCGATTTCTGCAGGTGGGTGGACGTTGGAAGCCCGTGCGCCTGGCGCTGCCTGGACGATGATTGATCAGCGTCGTGATGAAGCGTTCGATTGGCCGTTGCAGACGCGGCCGTTTCGGATTACCAAGCCTGGTGCGTATTCGGAGTATCGACTGCGCTTCAGCGCGCCTGCGAAAGTGCAGCTGGCGGAGCTTGAGTTGTTGGGTGTGGAGCCTGCGGTGCGTTGAGGCTAGCGCTGCCCGCTATCCATCGTCGCGTTGGTATGGCATTACCATTTGCCGCACTCAGACAGGCGCAAGTTGCTCTCGCACAGTTATGGAGCACAAGCTCTGCTGCTGTCATCGAGAATCGCGCAGGCCACGGAAACCACGACGGAGAACTCGCTTGTCTTGACTAAGTCATGTCAACGACGCGCCAAAGCGGCAGCGTGGCCGGGGATTGGCGGAGAGCGGCACACGGATGTGCCGCGGCGGCGAGTCAGACAGGATGTCTGACCGAGCCGAAGAGCCGATTCCCGGACGCGCTGTCGCCTCTCACCGAAGCCAGCGACTGACAGCCGCGTGCTTGGCACTAACCGGAGAAACCGTACCCTCACCCCAACCCCTCTCCCGGGGGGAGAGGGGCTTTCGAGCATTGCTTGCTCAGCCGTCGCTTTTCATGGCCTCAGCCGCTGCCTTTCCTATCGTTGCTTTATCAGCAACCGATCTCTCAACCATTCCCCTTATCGGCTACCGCCTTTTCCGCATCGCGCTGCTTGCGGATCTGCGCATCCACCGCCGCAATCGCCGTCATGTTCATCACCCGGCGCGAGGTGGCGCTGGTGGTGAGGATGTGCACCGGCTTGGAGATGCCCATCAGGATCGGCCCGATCGCCACGCCGTCGGTGAATACGCGCACCAGGTTGTAGGCGATGTTGGCCGCTTCCAGGTTCGGCAGCACGAACAGGTTGGCGCGGCCCTTCAGCGTGCTGTTGGGCATGATCTGCTTGCGCAGCGCTTCGTCCCAGGCGGTGTCGCCCTGCATTTCGCCGTCTATGTTGAGCTCGGGCTTGCGCTTGAGCAGGGCTTCGCGCACCGCACGCATCTTCAAGGCATCGCGCGAATCGTGGCTGCCGAAGTTGGAGTGCGACAGCAGCGCGATGTTGGGCTCGATGCCGAACAGCTTGAGGCGATACGCGGCCTGCAACGTGGCTTCCACCACTTGTTCGACCGTCGGGTCTTCCTGCACATGCGTATCCAGGAAGAAGAACACACCCAGCTGGTTGATCACCCCGGTCATCGCCGAAGTGGAGCTCACGCGCGGTTCCAGCGGAATCACGCTGCGGGCGTAACCCAGCTTCTTGTGGAAGCGACCGACCACGCCGGACAGCATCGCATCGGCCTCGCCACGCGCCACCATCACTGCGGCAATCAAGGTCGGACGCGAGCGCATCAACTCCTTGGCGGCAGTGACGGTTACGCCGCGGCGTTCGGTCAGTGCGTGGTAATACTGCCAATACTCGTTGAAGCGCGGGTCGTCGTAGATGTTGGTGATTTCAAAGTCCACCCCGGCGGTCAGGCGCAGACCCATGCGTTCGATACGCGCCTCGATGACGTCCGGGCGGCCGATCAGGATCGGGAAGGCCAGGCCTTCGTCGACCACGTTCTGTACCGCGCGCAGCACCACTTCTTCTTCGCCTTCGGCATACACCACGCGCTGCTTGTCGGCGCGTGCGCGGTCGTAGACCGGCTTCATCATCAGGCTGGTGCGGTAGACGAACTGGCCGAGCTTGTCGCGGTAGGCCTCCATGTCGTCGATCGGCCGCGTGGCCACGCCCGAATCCATCGCCGCCTGCGCAACCGCCGAGGACAGCTCCACCAGCAGACGCGGGTCCAGCGGACGCGGAATCAGGTATTCCGGGCCGAAACTCGGGGTCTCGCCGCCGTAGGCCGCGCCCAGGTCGGAGGCCTCGCGCCGTGCCATCGCCGCAATCGCCTTGACGCAGGCGATCTTCATCTCTTCGTTGATGCCGGTGGCGCCCACGTCCAGCGCGCCGCGGAACAGGTACGGGAAGCACAGCACGTTGTTGATCTGGTTCGGGTAGTCCGAACGGCCGGTGCCGATGATGCAATCCGGACGCACCGCCTTGGCCGTTTCCGGGGTGATCTCCGGATTGGGATTGGCCAGCGCGAAGATCACTGGCTGGCGCGCCATCGTGGCGACCATTTCCGGCTTGAGGATGCCGGCCGCCGACAGGCCCAGGAAGATGTCGGCGCCCTCGACGATTTCGGCCAGGGTGCGCTTGTCGGTGTCGCGTGCGTAACGCTGCTTGTCCGGGTCCAGATCGGTGCGGCCGGTGTGGATCACGCCGTCGCGGTCCAGCGCCAGGATGTTCTCCGGCTTCAGGCCCAGCGAGACCAGCATGTTGACGCAGGAAATGCCGGCCGCGCCCATGCCGGTGGTGGCCAGCTTGACCTCTTCGATCTTCTTGCCGGTGACCACCAGCGCGTTGAGCACGGCGGCGCCGACGATGATCGCGGTGCCGTGCTGGTCGTCATGGAACACCGGGATATTCATGCGCTCGCGCAGCTTGCGCTCGACGATGAAGCACTCCGGCGCCTTGATGTCTTCCAGATTGATGCCGCCGAAGGTCGGCTCCAGGCTGGCGATGATGTCCACCAGCTTGTCCGGGTCGTTTTCGTTGATCTCGATGTCGAACACATCGATGCCGGCGAACTTCTGGAACAGCACGCCCTTGCCTTCCATCACCGGCTTGGATGCCAGCGGGCCGATGTTGCCCAGGCCCAGCACGGCGGTGCCGTTGGTGATGACCGCCACCAGATTGCCGCGCGCGGTGAGCTCGCTGGCCTGGGTGGGTTCTTCGACGATCGCCTCGCAGGCGAAGGCCACGCCCGGCGAATACGCCAGCGACAGATCGCGCTGGGTCAGCATCGGCTTGGTCGCGGTGACCTTGATCTTGCCGGCCGGCTGCTGGCGGTGGTAGTCGAGGGCGGCCTGTTTGAAGTCGTCGTTGGACATCGGCTGTGTGGGTCTCGAAGGCGCAGGAGGGCTGAATTCTACCCTCCTGCCTGAACAAGGGCCTGTCGCGCAGCTGTCAGCGCGGCAGGGAGATTGCATGCTGCAGCGCGTCGTGCACTGCGGCCGGGGTCTGGCTCAAAGCGAAAACGGCCCTGTATCCCGCCGGCATCACCGGCGGAATACAGGGCCGCAGGAAGCATCAGCGCGCGCTGATCGGGGCGACGACGTCGGTCGAGGCCACCGGCGCCTGCAGCGGCGGCGAACCGCCATCCAGCACCAGCTTCAACTGGTCGCGGTCCAGCGCATTTTCCCAGCGCGACACCACCACCGTTGCCACGGCATTGCCGATGAAGTTGGTCAGCGAGCGGCACTCGCTCATGAAACGGTCCACGCCCAGGATCAGCGCCATGCCGGCCACCGGCACGTCCGGCACCACCGACAGCGTGGCCGCCAGGGTGATGAAGCCGGCACCGGTCACGCCGGCCGCGCCCTTGGAGCTGAGCATCGCCACCGCCAGCAAGGTGATCTGCTGGCCCAGGGTCAGGTCCACATTGGTGGCCTGGGCGATGAACAATGCGGCCAGGGTCATGTAGATGTTGGTGCCGTCCAGATTGAACGAATAGCCGGTCGGCACCACCAGGCCCACCACCGACTTCTCGCAGCCGGCCTTTTCCATCTTTTCCATCAGCGACGGCAGCGCCGACTCCGACGAGGAGGTGCCCAGCACCAGCAGCAGCTCGGCCTTGAGATAGCGGATCAGCTTGAGCACCGAAAAGCCGCACAGGCGACAAACAATGCCCAGGATCACCAGCACGAAGAACAGCGAGGTCACATAGAACGAACCCACCAGCCAGGCCAGATTGACCAGCGATTCCAGCCCGTACTTGCCGATGGTGAAGGCGATCGCACCGAACGCACCGATCGGCGCGGCCCTCATCAGCATGTGCACCAGGCGGAATACCGGTGCGGTCAACGCTTCCAGAAAGCTCAGCACCGGGCGGCCGCGCTCGCCGACCAGGGCCAGCGCGATACCGAACAGCACCGCCACGAACAGCACCTGCAGGATGTTGCCATCGACGAACGCGCTGATCAGCGTGGCCGGGATGATGTCCATCAAAAAGCCGACCAGGCTCAGCTCGTGCGATTTCTGCACGTAGGTGTTGACCGCGCTCTGATCCAGCTCGGCCGGGTTGATGTTCATGCCGGCGCCTGGCTGCACCACGTGCGCCACGATCATGCCCACGATCAACGCCAGCGTGGAGAAGAACAGGAAGTAGGCCATCGACTTGGCGAACACCCGGCCCACCGTCTTGAGGTGGGTCATGCCGGCGATGCCGGTGACGATGGTCAGGAAGATCACCGGGGCGATGATCATCTTCACCAGCTTGATGAAGGCGTCGCCCAGCGGCTTGAGGCTTTCGGCGAAGGCCGGCTCGAAATGGCCGAGCAAGGCGCCCAGGACGATCGCCACCACCACCTGGAAGTACAACTGGCGGTAGAAGGGGACGGACGCCGGCAACGGGCCGGCAGGCTTGCTGATGTGCATGACACCACTCCGAGGGAACATAGAGGGCGCCTGAGCAGGCACCCGGTGCACGCATTCTGGCCGCACGTCACAGCCAGGGCCGATAGCCCATTGGTACTACGCACTGTCCGCGGGCTGAACGCCGTCTTACACTTCAGCGGCGCCACCGCCGGCCGTTAATTTCGTTTAACACAGACAACGATTCCCTGTGCGTTCGATGCCCGGAACCTGCGCGCTTGCTGAAGCTGTTCATTGCGACCGCCATGGCAGGACGCCCGGCCCCTTCTCATTGCCGAAGATCATTCCTATGCGCCTCAATCCGCTCGTTCTTGCGTTGGCCATCGCCGCCGCGCCCGCTGCCGCCAATGCGGCCACCTCGATCGAAAACTGGCCGACCAAGTACACCTTCGGTGATGGCACCGAGCTGGGTCTGACCGGCAACTACGCCTACGACGACAACAACTTCTCCGGCGACGACCGCCTGGAAGACCGCACCGACTTCCGCCGCAAGGAATTCGGCGCCACCCTCAAGAAGAAGGGCGCCTACGACGCCATGGTGTATTTCGACTTCGAAGCCAAGCTGTGGCTGGACGTGTTCTTCCGCTTCGAGACCAAGGCGCTGCTGGGCCAGGATTACGGTCGCGTGCGGCTGGGCTACATGAAGGTGCCGGTGGGTCTGGAAGCGGTGCAGAGCTCGCGCGCGGGCAGCTTCATGGAACTGGGCCTGCCGGTGCAGGCGGTGTTCCAGGGCCGCCGCACCGGTGTGGAGTGGACGCTGGAGCGTCAGCAGTACCTGCTGCAGGCCGGCGCGTACGGCGGCCAGGATCTGCAGGGCGACAACCCGGGCACCACCCAGGCCGTGCATGCGGCATGGACCCCGTTCAAGGCCGAAGGCGACGTGCTGCATCTGGGCATCGCCGGCTCGGTCGAAAACCCGCGCGGTTTCAGCGACGGCCGCGGCGTGTCCTTCAGCCCGCGCGTGCGCCTGCGTGCCCGCCCGGAAGCCGGCCTGACCGACGTGCGTCTGATCGACACCGGCACCATCCTCGATGTGGACCACGTGATCCGCACCGGCGTGGAAGCGGTGTGGATCCACGGCCCGTTCTCGCTGCAGAGCGAAGCGCTGCGTGCCGAAGTGGCGCGTAATGCCGGCCAGCCGCACTTCATCGCGCAGGGCCAGTACCTCTACGGCACCTGGTCGCTGACCGGCGAGTCGCGCACCTATGCCGGCGGCGTCCCGGGCAATATCAAGCCGGCGCACGACTACGGCGCGGTCGAGCTGACCGCCCGTTACAGCCGTCTGAATCTGGAAGACAACAACGTCCACGGCGGCCGCCAGCACGACACCACCATCGGTGCCAACTGGTACCTCACCAGCCACTTCAAGATGCAGGCCAACTACAGCTGGGTGGATTCCTCGCGCAATGGCGTGCATGAGACCCCGCACGTGATGGAACTGCGTGCGCAGGTGCAGTTTTAAGCGCCGTTGAGCAGAGGCAACGCGGGCCTGGTTAGGGCCGCGCGTTGCCTTGGTTGGCCGCTTCAACGCAGTGATGCTGTAACGCACACCAGCGTGTGTGCCTATGCGGCCGCATCCTTCCCAGGCTGCGGCCGTAGTCGTTTGTCGGGGGCTTGTTTGGTGATCATGCGCGGCGGTCGTGGGTGCGGATATCCGCGGCGATAGCTGCACGATGTACCAGCGCACCGCCATACTTGCCGCATGTACGCCTCGCAACGCCGCCGCCTGCTCTTCACGCTGTCCATCGTATTGGGCGGCATGTTGGTGGCCATGTTCGCGGCCGGGCATTTTGTCGAGCAGAACGCCTTGCGCGACGAAAGCGCCACCGTGCGGCGTCAGCTGCGGCTGTATGCCCAGGCCTTGCAGCAGCGTATCGATCGTTATCGCACCTTGCCGCAGATTCTGGCGCTGGACCCGGAGCTGCGCGCTGCGGTGTCCGGGCCGTTGTCGGCCGCGCAGGTGGAACAGCTCAACGACAAACTCGAACGCGCCAACAACGTCACCCAATCGTCCACGCTGACGGTGATCGACCGCAGTGGTATCGCGTTGGCGGCCAGCAACTGGCGCGCGCCGCGCAGCAATGTGGGCGTGGACTACGCGTTCCGCCCTTATTACCAGCAGGCACTGGCCACCGGCAGCGGCAGCTTCTACGGCATCGGCATGACCACCAGCGAGCCAGGGTATTTCCTCTCGCAGGCCATCGTCGACTCTGCCGGCCAGGTGCAGGGCGTGGTGGTGATCAAGATCGCGCTGGCCGCACTGGAACGCGAATGGCTGCAGACCCCGGACATCGTGCTGGCCTCCGATGCGCACGACGTGGTGTTTCTGGCCAGCCGCCCCGAGTGGCGCTATCGCATGCTGGCACCGTTGAGCCTGCGCGATCGCAGCGAATTGCAGAGCACCCGCCAGTACGCCGACCAGGGATTGCTGCCGTTGCAGCGCCGGCTGATCGAGCAGACCGGCAACGGTGGCGTATTGGCCGAGGTGCGCGAGCCAGTGCTCGCCGGCCCGGTGCTGTGGCAGACCCTGGAAGTGCCCGAAAGCGGCTGGCGCCTGCATCTGCTGCACGACACCCGCGCCAGCGCGGCGGCCGGCCGCGCCGCTGCGATTGCCGCCGCCGGTGCATGGCTGGCACTGGCCTTGCTGTGGTTGTTCGTGCAGCAACGGCGGCGGCTGGCGGCTTTGCGTCAGCGCAGCAGGGACGAACTGGAAACACTGCTGCAACAACACGCCGAAGAACTGCGCACCGCCCAGGATGGCGTGGTCACCGCCGCGCAGCAGGCCAATGCCGGCTTGAGCCGCAGCCTGGAACACCTGCCGCAAGGCGTGGTGGTGATCGACGATGCGCTCAATCTGGTGGCGTGGAATTCGCGCTATGTCGAGCTGTTCCGCTTCCCGCCCGAGTTGCTCAAGATCGGCCGCCCGATCGAAGACCTGTTCCGCTTCAACGCACGCCGCGGCCTGCTCGGTCCCGGACCGATCGAAGCGGCGATCGAGCGTCGCTTGAACCACTTGCGCAGCGGCAAACCGCATATGCGCGAGAGCGAGAAGGAAGACGGCACGGTGCTGGAAATCCGCGGCAATCCGCTGCCCGATGGCGGCTTCGTCACCAGTTACGCCGACATCACCAGCTACAAGAACGCCGCGCGCGAACTGCGCTCGTTGGCCGACGCGCTGGAACACCGCGTGGCCGAACGCACCCGCGATCTGGCCGCCGCCAAGCGCGAGGCCGAGAGCGCCAATCGCTACAAGACCCGCTTCGTCGCCTCGGCCGTGCACGACCTGCTGCAGCCGCTCAACGCCGCGCGCATGTTCGTCTCGGTGTTGCGCGGGCAAGTGCGCGAGACCGGCAGCGCGCGCGTGGTCGACAACATCGAAGGCGCGCTGGCCGCGCAGGACGCCATCCTCAACAGCCTGCTGGACATCTCGCGCCTGGAAGCGGGCAGCCTGAAAACCCAGGTGCGCGATTTCGCCATTGCCCCGCTGCTGGAAACGCTGGCACGCGAGTTCGGGATCCTGGCCGAAGACCGCGGCCTGGTGCTGGATTGGGTGCCCACCTCGGCGGTGGTGTTGAGCGATGAAAACCTGCTGCGGCGCATCCTGCAGAACTTTCTCTCCAATGCCATCCGCTACACCCCGCGTGGGCGGGTGCTGATCGGCTGTCGTCGCCGTGGCGGCTGGCTGCGCATCGAAGTGCACGATCAAGGACCCGGCATTCCCGAAACACTGCAGCATGAAATCTTCGAAGAATTCCGCCGCCTGGACGACGGCGTCGCCAACGATCGCGGCGCCGGTCTGGGGCTTGCCATCGTCGAGCGCATCGGCCGCCTGCTCGGTCACCGCATCGGCCTGCATTCCACGCTGGGGAGCGGCAGCGTATTTTCGGTAACGCTGCCGCTGGGCGAGCGTGCCGCCATCGCCAAGCAATTGCCGCCGCCCACCACCACTGCAGAAAACGCCAACGACCCGATTCTGCACGGCTGCCGCGTCTGGTGCGTGGACGACGAGCCACGCGTGTGCGAAGCCACGCGCGTCCTGCTCGAACGCTGGGAATGCCGGGTGGATTTTGCCGGTGGCCCCGACGATGCATTGGCCGCCGCCAACGCCGACGAGGTGCCGGAACTGCTGTTGCTGGACGTGCGCATGGGCGAGCACTACGGCCCCATCTTGCTGCCACAGTTGGTGCAACGCTGGCAACGCGAACCGCGCGTAATTTTAGTCACCGCAGAACCCGATCCCGCGCTGCGCGAGCATGCGCTGGACCTGGGCTGGGGATTGTTGTCCAAGCCAGTGCGCCCGCCGGCACTGCGTGCGCTGGTGACACAGATGTTACTGCGGCGTGGGTGATGCTGCACGTGGCCACACATGCCACGTTCGGATCGTGCAGCACGGCTTCGTGATCGCTGGTGCAGCGACTCATAATCTGCTCGACCATTGCAGCCTGCCCCCGAAAGCTGGAAATGCGATGTTCAAGACAACGCTACCGCTGCTGATGTCACTGCTCTTTGCGAGCTGCGCAGGGGGATTTCCAGCGCAGGCGGAAACGTCCTCCGGCGTCACGCAGCCAGCGTCGCCATCGCGCGCGACCATGGATCCCTACACGGTCAATAAATTGAATGCCGTGCTGGATCAGGCCTCAAACCATAGGGGATTAAGCCCGGGCCACCTGATCGACGCGATCTCGGCAGAATTTCTAGGCACGCCCTACCGCGACCATGTCTTGCAGGGCTCGGCCACCACGCCAGAGAAACTGATCATCGACTTCACCGGATTGGACTGCTTCACTTATCTGGATTACGTCGAGGCGGCGCGAAAGTCCTACTCACAGCAGGATTTCGTCAATCACCTGGTACTTACCCGCTACGTCGAGGGCATTGTCAGCTTTACCCATCGCAAGCATTTCTTCACCGATTGGGCCAACAGACCGTACGAGCTCGCCACCGATATCACCGCAGTGGTCAGCCCCAATACTGTCAGCGTCACCAAAGCGCTCAACCGAAAAGCCGACGGCAGCAATTATCTTCCAGGACTGCCGGTAGTTGACCGGACCATCACTTACATTCCCACCGAACGCGTCGACAGCACGGTTGTCAGCCGGTTGCGTACCGGTGACTACATCGGCATCTACACGCCCCTGGCCGGGCTGGACGTCACCCACGTCGGGTTTTTCATCATGACCGACAAGGGTCCGATGCTACGCAACGCCTCGTCCCGCAAGGAAAACATGAAAGTCGTGGACTCTCCGTTCATGGAGTATGTCGCGAGAACACCGGGCATCATTGTCTATCGGGCCAAGAAGTAACCACGCACCACTGCCAGGCTCGATAAGCGCCAGCGCCCGGCGGCATCTCTGGCCGCAGCTGGCGCACGCGCCGCGCCTGCCGCATCGACGCGCGTGGGAGCCGAGCACCGCTGCAGTGCGTGCTGATGTTCAACCTGCATCAGTCGATGAGAAAGCAGCAATTATCAACATCGGCCATCTCCACCAGAATCGATCGCCTCAGATGTTCCGCACATGCATACCTGTCGTGGAGGGCGATTTATGCAGACTTCCAGCCTTGAGGCAAAGGGGCAGTCGAAACTGGGAATGGTGCTGAGGGTGACCTCGGGCAACTTTCTTGAGCAGTTCGACTTTTTCCTGTTCGGTTTCTACGCAACGCAGATCGCCGCGGTGTTCTTCCCGGCAAACAACGAATTCGCTTCGTTGATGATGACTTTCGCGGTGTTTGGCGCAGGCTTTCTGATGCGTCCACTGGGTGCAGTGATCCTGGGCGCGTATATCGATGATGTGGGCCGCCGCAAGGGCCTGATCGTCACCCTGGCAATCATGGCCAGCGGCACCGTCCTGATCGTGCTGGTGCCCGGCTATGCCAGCATCGGTTTGTGGGCGCCGGCCTTGGTATTGCTCGGGCGGTTGCTGCAAGGCTTTTCGGCGGGTGCCGAAATGGGCGGCGTGTCGGTGTATCTGGCCGAGATGGCGACGCCGGGGCGGCGCGGCTTCTATGCGAGTTGGCAATCGGCCAGCCAGCAGGTGGCCATCGTCGCTGCGGCAGCCATCGGGTATGCGCTCAACCAGCTCATGGCGCCGCAGGATCTGGCGCAATGGGGCTGGCGGATTCCCTTTGCCATCGGTTGCGTCATCATCCCCTTCATCTTCTTGCTGCGACGCAGCCTGGAAGAGACTGCGGCGTTCGCGCAGCGCACGCAGCGCGTCACGATGCAGCAGGTGATGCGCGGGCTGGCCAACAATGCCGGCACCGTGATCGCCGGCGGGTTGATGGTGGCGCTGACCACGACCGCGTTTTATCTGATCACCGTCTACGCACCGACCTTCGGCAAGAGCGTGCTCAAACTCAGCACCGGCGACGCATTGATCGTGACGCTGCTGGTCGGCATCTCCAACTTCATCTGGCTGCCGATCGGCGGTGCGCTCAGCGACCGGTTCGGCCGCAAACCGCTGCTGGTGACCATGGCGGTGGTGTGCTTACTGAGCGCGTATCCGGTACTCGCGTTCCTGGCCGCCGCACCGAGTTTTGCGCACATGTTGCAGGCGCTGCTGTGGCTGTCCTTCATCTACGGCATCTACAACGGCGCCATGATTCCTGCGCTCACCGAGCTCATGCCGGCGCATGTACGGGTGGCGGGATTTTCGCTCGCCTACAGCCTGGCCACGGCGGTCTTTGGCGGCTTTACGCCGGTGATGTCCACCTGGTTGATCCATGTCACCGGCGACAAGGCCGCCCCTGGCTACTGGCTGGTGTTTGCGTCCGTGTGCGCGCTGTTGGCAACGCTGTTTCTCTACCGACGCCATGGCAACGCAGCGACAGCGACCGGCCTCGATGCTGCTGCGGGAGCGGCGAAATGATACGGGCCGTGTGGAAAAAATGGCTGGGTGCAGTTGTCGCCATTGCCCTGCTGCCGCCTACCGCAGGCGCGCAGGATCTGACCGTGATGACCTCGGGCGGCTTCACTGCCGCCTTCGAATGCCTGGCGCCGCAGTACAGCACGCAGACCGGCACGACGCTCGAGACGCTGCACGGCCCTTCGATGGGCCAGACGCCGCAATCCATTCCCAGCCGGCTCGCCCGCGGCGAGCATGCCGATGTGGTGATCATGGTGGGCAGTGCGCTGCAGAAGCTGATCGATGCAGGAGTGGTGGACCCCGCATCGCGGGTGGAGCTGGCCGATTCCAGGATCGGCATGGTGGTGCGCAGCGGCGCACGCAAGCCGAAGATCGGCAACGTCGCACAGTTCAAGAAGGCGTTGCTGCAGGCCGATTCCGTCGCCTACTCCGACAGCGCCAGTGGCGTCTACATCGAGACCACGCTGTTCAAGCGGCTGCAGATCGAAGGCCCGATGATGGCCAAGAGCCGCAAGATCGAGCGCATCCCGGTGGGCGCGGTGGTGGCCAACAACAGCTACCAGCTCGGCTTTCAGCAAGTGGCCGAACTGCTTCCGGTGGCAGGCGTGGATTTTGTCGGCAAGATCCCCGAGCCGCTGCAGTCGGTCACGCGCTATGCGGCGGGTGTGCCGGTCACTGCGGCGCATCCGCAAGCGGCCAAGCGCCTGCTTGCCTACCTGCAGTCGCGTGAGGCGCAAGCGGTCGCGCGTGCGACCGGGCTGGATCCGGTCTCACCGTGAGCGCGCGGGCATCCGTCGCACCAGTGCAGCCAGTTCTAGCGCGGCAGGTGTCAGCGTGCGTCCACGGCGTTTGAGCATCCCGACATTACGCACCACCTCCGGTTCGACCAGCGGCACCGCCGCCAGCAACGGATGCGGGCTGGACGGCATTGCGATCGAAGGAACCGCGGCAATGCCGACGCCTGCTTCCACCAGCCCCAGCAAGGTGGTGACATGGCGGGTTTCGCAGATGCTCGGCTGCTCAGGCGTAAAGGCAGACAGCGCCCGATCGAGCACCAGCCGATTGCCCGAAGTCTTGTCCAGCGTGATGTAGTCGTGGCCATAAGCCTCCTGCCAGCTGACCTGTTCGCGCCGGGACAAGGGATGGTCGTGGCGGCATGCGATTACATAGCGCTCCTGCAGCAACGGCTCGAACTCGACTTCCGGTGCTAGGTTGCCGCTGAAGCTGACGCCGAAATCCGCTTCGCCGGAGGCCACTGCCGCACTGACATGACTGGCGCTGCCGTCGAACAGTCGGATGCGGATTTTCGGAAACAGCTGATGCAGCCCGTGAATCGCCTGCGGCATGAAGTAGTACGCCGCAGACGGCACGCACGCCACGGTCACCGTGCCCATCCTGCTCGATCCGGCATCGCCGATGCTCATCAACGCCAGATCCAGATCGTCGAGCATGCGCTCGACCTGCGGCATGAAAGCCTGGCCGACCGTGGTGAGCGCCACCTTGCGCGTCGTACGCTCGAACAACTTGACGTTCAACGCCGACTCGAGTTTGTCGATCCTGCGGCTGAGCGCCGGCTGCGTGATCCGTATCTGTTCGGCGGCGCGGCGAAAGCTGCCGTTTTCGGCAACCGCGCGGAATGCCTGTAGATCGTTGAGGTCGAATTTGATGGTCACGGGGCCGCAGCTGCGATGTTCGATGGCGGTCGGCATAGCATAGACAGTTGCCTGCTTTGCTGCGCGAGCATGACCGGGCAGACGCATCGCGCACGGCTTGCAGCGTGCGTGCAGAACGTCGTCGAGCTAGGCGTCCACACGCTGCTGAGCACAGCGACCGCCTGCACTCGCATCGCAGTGCTCCGGCAGCGTAACGATGCTGCCAGGGCGTGCAGTCGCATGCTCGCAGCAGAGCGGTATGCCGGACGCCGTGGCGCCCGCGCCTGCTAGAATATCGATAATGATTCCCATTTGATCGTCACTTTCGCCCCGGCTTGCGTGTCTTGCACGCGTGCCGCCGCGTTTTGGAGTTCCTTGCCTGATGAAATCTCCCGTCTCCGCATCGGCCGGTATGCCGCTGCTTGCCTCGCTCTGCCTGCTCGCCTCTGCCACCGCGTCCGCACAATCGGATGTCACCGATACGCTGGATACGGTGGTGGTTGCCGCCTCGCGCTCCAACATGACCGTGGCCGAGTCGCCGCAGACGGTGCTGATCATCGACAAGGCGCAGATCCAGCAACAGCTGACGATCTCCAGCAACTCTTCCGACGTGCTCGCCAACCTGATTCCCTCGTACACGCCCAGCCGCGGCAAGATGAATGGCAGCGGCGAAACGCTGCGCGGGCGCACGCCGTTGATCCTGATCGACGGCGTGCCGCAGTCCAATCCGATCCGCCCCACCGGGCGCGAAGCGCACACCATCGACTATGCGATGGTCGAGCGGATCGAAGTGATCCAGGGCGCCAACGCGATCAACGGCCTGGGCGCCACCGGCGGCACCATCAACATCATCACCCGGCGTCCGCAGGACGGTGAGCTCAACCAGCACGTCGATGTGCAGGCCACCGCGCCCACCTCGGAAACGCGTGCAGAAACCGCAAGCGTTGAGACCCGCTACCGCGTGGACGGCCGCACGGACAAGCTCGATTACCTGTTCTCGGCCAGCTACAGCGATCAAGGACTGTATGTGGACGGACAAGGCCGGCCGATCGGTGCCGACAACACCCAGGGCGACCTGATGACCTCCAAGAGCTACGACGTACTGGCCAAGCTCGGCTACGCGCTCACCGATGCGCAGCGCCTGAGCGTGAGCGTCAACCGCTACCGCATCAAGAATGACAACGACTACATCGGTATCGCCGGCAACCGTGCGCAAGGCCTGCCCACCACCTCGGTGCGCGGCACCCCGCAAGGCACCGCGCCGTGGAACGACGTGCTGACCTCCAGCCTGTCGTACACCCATGACGATCTGGCCGGCATGCAGCTGAGCGCGATGGTGTTCAACCAGGAATTCGAAGGGTTGTTCGGTGCCGACAACTCGTCCACGTTTCAGGACCCGCGTATCGCACCGGTTGGCACGCTGTACGACCAATCGCGTTCGGTCGCCTCCAAGTGGGGCAGCAAGATCAGCCTGACCAAGGACGATCTGCTCGACGGCCGGCTCAAGCTCACCGGCGGCGTCGACCTGCTGGCAGATACCGGCAAGCAGGATCTCTACGGCACCGGGCGCACCTACGTGCCCGAGTCGGACTATCGCAATCTGTCGCTGTTCGTGCAGGGCGAATACAAGCTGCTGCCCACGCTCACCTTGCACGCCGGCGTGCGCCGCGAAGAAGCCGAGTTGAAGATCGACAGCTATCAGACGCTGTGGCGCTACAACCGGGTCGATGTCGAAGGCGGCACGCTCGACTTCAACCAGACCCTCTACAACGCTGGCCTGGTCTACACGCCGATCGAAGGCGTGAGCTTTTTCACCAGCTATTCCGAAGGCTTCGGCATGCCGGACGTGGGCCGCGTGCTGCGCGCGATCAATACGCCGGGCACGCGCGTGGCCAACCTGAGCACGCTGGAACCGATCCTGACCAAGAGCGTGGAAGCCGGCACCCGCCTAACGCGCGGCGCCTTCGATGCGGACCTGAGCTACTTCCAGTCCAACTCGGATCTGGGCACGCGCGTGGTTCCGATCAATGGCGCCTTCATGATGAGCCGCGAGAAAACCCGCGTGCAGGGTGTGGACGCCAGCCTGGGGTATCGCCTGGATGCGGCGCATCGCCTGCGCCTGTCGTACGCGTACACGCGTGGCCGCTACGACAGCGACAACGATGGGCAGCTGGATGCACGCCTGGATGGCCTCAACGTGGCGCCCAATCGCGTGATCGCCTCGTGGTCGGCGCAATGGACGCTGAAGTTCTCCTCGTTCGTGCAGGCCCAGCATGCCTTCAGCCAATCCTTCGACGAGGCCGACAAGCGCTTCAGCGGCTACACGCTGGTGGATGCGACCTTCAACTACGCGTTGCCGCGCGGTGCGGTGCGCATGGGTGTGTCCAATCTGTTCGACAAGCAGTACATCACCTACTACTCGCAATCGGCCCTGGTCGAACCGCTGCGCTACTTCGCCGGCCGTGGCCGTACGTTTACGCTGGGGTATTCGCTGAATTTTTAATCGCGCAGGTCGATCATCTGGGTGCACGCTTGCGCGCGGTAGGTCTGCGCAAGCGTGCTGCCGCGAACGCGGTGAATGCGTGGCCGCTCCAGAGGCGCGACTGAAGCGATCCGCTCAGCCCTCGCCTTCCGGCTCCAATGCCTTGACCAGTACCGCCGCCTGCGTGCGGCTGTAGCAATCCAGCTTTTTCAGGATCGCGGTGACGTGCACCTTGACGGTGTTTTCCGCCAGTCCAAGTTCGTGTGCGATCTGCTTGTTGAGCAGGCCGTCGGCCAGGCTCAGCAAGACGCGGAACTGTTGCGGGGTGAGCTGGGCGAGTTTGGAGGCCAGTTGCGCGTCGGCCTCCGAGCGCTCGGCGGTCATCGGCGGGAACCAGGTGCCGCCCTCCAGCACGCTGGCCACCGCGGTGCCGATCGATTCGGCCGGGGTGGATTTGGGAATGAAACCGGCCGCGCCGAATTGCTGCGCGCGCCGGATCACGCGCGGGTGATCGTTGGAGGAGATCACCACCACCGGGATGTCCGGGTGCTCGCCACGCACGTGCAACAGCGCCGAGAAGCCGCGTGCGCCCGGCATAGCCAGGTCCAGTAGCACCAGCTCGGCTTGCGGGTGCGAGCGCAGCATCGCGCTCAGCGTGGCGGCGCTGGAGGCTTCCACCACATCGGCCTGCGGCAAGGTCTGCTGCAGCACGTGGATCACGGCGGCACGGAACAGCGGGTGGTCGTCGGCGACGAGGATGGTGAGATCGGCCATGCGCCAAGTCTGGCACATGGACGTGTCTGTTTCCGTCCCCGAGCGTCCACCACCCCGGCGGCGCGCGTGTCAGGGCGGCGCGCCGCCGGGGGCGCATGCGTGGCGACCGCCGATTCCAGCTCCCGCACATGCACCCCTGGCGGTCACGCAGCGCGTATCGCCGCTCGTTATTGCTCGCGCTAGCGCGGCGGCTGCGTGCTGGCGCGCCAGGCGTCCAGAAACTGCCGGCGCTTGAGTTTGTCCAGATACACCAGCAGGCCGGGCCCCAGCGGGATCGGGCGGAACGGCGGTTGCGCCGAGCCGCCACGGCCACCGGCGGCCGGCAGGATCGGCATCAATCGCGCCTCGCGCGAGAGCACCTGCTGGCCGCGTGGCGAGAGCAGATAGTCGAGGAATCTGCGTGCCTCGGGCGCATGCGGCGCGGTCTTGGGGATCACTGCGGTGCGCAGCGCCACCAGCGTGTAGTCCTGCGGCTGCACGATGCCCAGCGGCGCGCCGGCATCGATGCGCGTCTGCGCGTACGAGCCCAGTACGTTGTAGGCCAGCAGGAGCTCGCCGCGGCTGACGCGGTCGAGCAAGGTGCCGGTGCGTTCTTCCAGCCTGACCTGGTTCGCGCCCAACGCGGCCAGCAGCGCGCCGGCGATACTGCCGACCTGCCCGTCCTGGGTGGCGAACAGATAGCCCACGCCGCTGCGCTCGACATCGTAGGTACCCACCCGGCCGCGCAGCGGCGCATCGGGCGCGCGCAACAGGGCCAGCAGCTGTCTGCGCGTGCGCGGTACGCGTGCGGCGGCCAGTTTGCGCGTGTTGTAGACGATGGCCACCGGCTCGTAGCTGATGCCGAACACCTCGTGCCGCCACTGCGCCCACGCCGGCAGCGCTTCGGTCTGTGCGGAGCGGTGCGCGAGCGCGTGACCATCGTTCACCAGCTTGGTCTGCAGATCCATGCTGGCGCTGATCAGCATGTCGGCGGCGGGTGTGGCCTTGCCCGGATGCAGATAGCGCGCATAGATGTCCCAGGCGATCACGTCTTCGTAGATCACCTCGGTGCCCGGATGCAGGCGCTGGTAGTCCTGGATGACCGCGCCGAACACTTCCAGATCGGTGGAGCCCTGCACGCGCAATTGCGCCTGCATCGGCCCCTGCGCGGGAAACCGCCGTACATCGCCGGGCGCGGCGCAGGCGATGCCATGTGCCAGCAACACCACCATCAGCAACAGCACGCGCATCAGCGTGTCCCTCCAGGAAAATGCAACGAGGCGATCAGCCCGCCGCCGACGCGGTTGGCCAGATCGATGCGCCCGCCATGCGCCTCGACCACGCGTTTGACGATCGCCAGCCCCAGCCCCGCACCGCCGGCCGGCGCATCCGGCCCGCGCGCGAAACGCTCGAACACGCGCTCGGCTTCGGCTGCTGGAATGCCGGGGCCGTGATCGGCGATGGTGATGACGTGGTGGCTGCCATCGCTGGTAAGCGCCACCTGCAATGGCGCGCCGCCACCGTACTTGCAGGCGTTGTCGATCAGGTTCTTGAGCGCCTCGCGCAACAGCAAGGCATCGCCATGCAACAGCGCCGGTTGCGGGTCGATCGCCAGGTGCACGCGCGGCGCACTGTCGCTACGCGGTAGCGCTTCGTGCAAGGCCTGGTGCAAGACCTCGGCCAGATCCACGGTGGCAAAGCGCTGCAGATTGGCGCGATGGATCACGCTGGCATCGCTGAGCAATTGATTGAGCAGCCGGCTCATATGGCTGGCATTGCGCTCGATCGCCACCAGGCTGCGCTGCATCTCGCGCGGGTCGTCGTCGTCCATCGCCAGCTGCGCCTGCGCGCGTAATGCAGCCAGGGGCGTGCGCATCTGGTGCGCGGCTTCGGCCATGAACGCGCGCAAGGTTTCGTTGCTGGACGACAGCCGCGCCATGAAGCGATTGAGTGCTGTCACCATCAACTGCATTTCCTGCGGTGCCGGCACGCTCAGCGGTTTCAGATCGGAGGGCTCGCGCCGCGACAGATCGCGCTCGATGCGCTGCAGCGGGCGCAACGCGCGATACACGCCCAGCCACACCAGGCCCAACGCTAGCAGCGACAGCACGCCGATCGCCACCAAGGCATTGAGCACCACATCGCGCGCCAGCGCATCGCGCGCGCGCCGGGTCTGGCCCACTTGCACGCGCACTTCGCCCTGCCCGGACGCCGATGCCACCCGATGCATCACCACCGCAAAGCGCACCGGCTCGCCGCTGTAGTCGGCGTCGAACAACAGCGGGCGCTCGTCGCTGGGCGGGCGTGGCGGCAGCGGCAAATTCTCTTCGCCGGTGATGGTGCGACCTTGCGCATCGAACACGCGATAGAACACGCGGTCTTCCGGCGCCATGCCGAGCAGATCCAGCGAGGCATATGGCAGATCCACCTGCCAGTCGCCGCCGACCAAGGCCACGCTGTCGATGATCGACAGTGCCGAGGACACCAGCAGATGGTCGTAGGAGCGATTGGCCGCACGCTCGCCGTAATCGCGTGCGGCAAAAAACAGCACCACCGCGCCGAGCAGCGACAGGCTGCCCAGATACAGCAGCAAGGTGCGCCGGATCGACGGCGCCACCGTCAGCGGCTCAGCCATCGACACCCGGCTCCACCGGCGCGTGCGGGTCGGCTTCTTCGAGTTTGTAGCCGGCACCGCGTACGGTGACGATGCGCAACGGCGCCCCCGCCAGCTTGCGCCGCAGGCGGCCGACATACAGCTCGATCGCATTGGGCCCGGCATCGTCGTCGAAACCGAACAAACCGTTGCCGATCTCGTCCTTGCCCACCACCTGCCCCAGCCGCCCGATCAGGATTTCGAACAAGCGGTATTCGCGATTCGGTAACTCGATCGGCACCCCGTCCAGCAGTAGCGTGTGCGCGGCGTTGTCGAACACGAAACCGCCGATCTGCACCACTTCGCTGGCCTGACCGCGATTACGCCGCAGCAGCACGCGACAGCGCGCTTCGAACTCGCGGAAGTCGAACGGCTTGCCCAGGTAATCGTCCGCGCCGACATCCAGTGCCTGCACGCGGTCTTCGATGCCATCGCGCGCGGTGAGCATCAGCACCGGTGTGGTATCGCCGCGCTCGCGCATGCCGGCCAGCACCCGCAATCCATCCAGCTTGGGCAAGCCGATATCCAGCACCACCAGATCGAAGCTCTGATAGCGCAACACACTCGCCGCCGCCAGGCCATCGGCCTGCCAATCCACCGCATGCCCGCTACGGCGCATGCGCCGCACGATGGCATCGGCGAGGTCGGCGTTGTCTTCGACTAGCAGCAGGCGCATGGGCGGGGATTGGGGAGGCGGGATTGGGGATTCGCAACGGCGGTTGGCCGCGGCCGGAAGGTAACAGGCCGCGCAAACAAAAGCTTGCCGCTGTTGCGATTCAGGTTTTGCCAATCCCCAATCCCGACTCCCCAATCCCCTCCCCAACGACAGGTCCATGACAGCTTCGCCGGACTAGGCTGCTGCCAACGCGCCGCAGAGTGGTTGTGCGGTGCATCGCTGAACATGATTCACACATGTACCTGGGAGGGTCTGTGAGCAACGACACCTTGCGTCTGCGCGTCTTTACCGCCTGCGCCGCGATCTGCCTGGCACCGGCTGCCCGCGCGGCCGATGGCGACGGCCCGGTCACCGCCGAGGTGGGTGGGCGCGTGCACTGGGACTTCACCATGTTCGACAATGACGAACGCGGCACGCCCGAGCGCAACGACACCCAGTTCCGCCGCGTGTGGCTGGATGTGGCGGGCAAGTTCTACGGTTTCAATTACAAGGCCGAAGCGGAATTTGCCGGCCTGCAATACGAATCCGGCAGCCGCGGCATCCTGGCGCGCGATGTGTATATCGCCAAGAAGTTTTCCGCCGGTACGCTGACCGTGGGTCAGTTCAAACAGTACTTCTCGCTGGACGATCGCACCGGTTCCAACTACGGCCCGTTTCTGGAACGCGGCTATGCCTCCACCACGCTGGCGCCGATCTATCGCAAGGCGATTTCGTGGCAGGCCAATCGCCCCGATGCGACCTGGTCAACGGCGGCCTACAGCCTGGAAAGCATCGACAATTCGTCCACCAAGGGCGGTGCGCTCGGCACGCGCCTGACCTTCGCACCGGAGATGGGCGAGGCGCGGCTGCGCCACCTGGGTGTGTCGCTGGCGCACGAGCGCTATTCGCATCCGGGCAGCGGCGGTGCGGCGCCGTTGCTGATCCGTCCACGTCCGGAGAACGATCTGGCCAACAACAGCCGCATTACGCTGGCGCGCTTTGCCGATGGCCGCGACACCGATTTCGACAAATGGTCGCTGGAATACGCCGAAGTGCTGGGCCCGTGGTCGTGGCAGAGCGAATTCAGCGGCGGCCTGCTCGACGATGGCGGACAACATGCCAAGGTGTTGGCCAGCTACGGCCTGGTCAGCTGGTTCGTCACCGGCGAGTCGCGCGGCTACGACCGCAAGACCGGGCGTTTCAGCCGCATCAAGACGCCCAATCGCCCGTCCGGCGCATTCGAGCTGGCCTTGCGCTACGACTACATGCGCGGCGACCAGCACATGGATGGCCAACCCAATTTCATCGATGCCAGCACGCAGTCGTGGACGCTGGGCGGCAACTGGTATTTCAAGCCGAACCTGCGCGTGATGCTCAACGTGATCGACAGCCGCAACCGCGACCGCATGGTCGATGCGGTGGTCGATCACACGCTGGCAGTGACCGGCCGTTTTCAATACGACTTCTGATGTGTCGTTCGTGACCGCGCCAGATTTCAGGCAACTGCAAACGCGTCATCGCTTCCGCGCTGCATGCGCACGCTCCACCCTCTCCCTGTTGCACGTCTCAAAGGATTTTCCCGCATGCTGACCGCGCTCGGTTTCGGAATGGTGATCACCTTCATGTACCTGATCATGAGCAAGCGGTTGTCGCCGCTGGTGGCTCTGATCACGGTGCCGATCGTGTTCGCGTTGCTGGGCGGCTTCGGCACCGGCATCAACGAGATGATGCTCGACGGCATCAAGAAGATCGCGCCCACCGGCGTGATGCTGATGTTCGCCATCCTCTACTTCGGGGTGATGATCGATGCCGGGCTATTCGATCCGCTGGTCGGGCGCATCCTGCGCCTGGTCAAGGGCGACCCGCTGAAGATCGTGATGGGCACGGCGATCCTGGCGATGCTGATCTCGCTCGATGGCGATGGCTCCACCACCTACATGATCACCGTGTCGGCGATGCTGCCGCTGTATCAGCGCCTGGGCATGAACGCGCTCAACCTCACCTGCGTGACTATCCTGGCCAGCGGTGTGATGAATCTGACCCCGTGGGGCGGCCCCACTGCACGCGCCGCTACCGCCTTGCATGTGGATCCGGCCGATGTGTTCGTGCCGCTGGTCCCGGCGATGGCGATGGCAATCGCCGGCATCATCGCGCTGGCCTGGCTGTTGGGCATGCGCGAACGTCGCCGCCTGGGCGTGGTGCGTTTGCCGGCCGACGGCAACTGGCTGGACACCAGCCTGCCCGAGGAAAACGACGCGTTGCCGCGCGTGGAAGACACCGAGGACATGAAGCGGCCCAAGCTGCTGTGGGTGAACCTGATCCTGACCCTGGCGCTGATGGCAGCACTGGTGGTCGGCGTGCTGCCGATGCCGGTGCTGTTCATGATCGGCTTTGCGCTGGCGCTGATGATCAACTACCCCAACCTGGCCGAGCAGCGCCGCCGGCTGGTCAATCACGCCGGCAATGTGCTGTCGGTGGTGTCGCTGATTTTTGCCGCCGGCATCTTCACCGGCATCCTGTCCAACACCGGCATGGTCGAAGCGATGTCGCGCAGCTTCCTGGCGGTGATCCCGGATAGCTGGGGCCCGTATCTAGCGGTGATCACCGCAATCGTCAGCATGCCGTTTACGTTCTTCATGTCCAACGACGCGTTCTACTTCGGCGTGCTGCCGATCCTGTCCGAAGCGGCCGGCCACTACGGCATCACCCCGGTGGAAATGGCCCGCGCCTCGCTCGCCGGTCAACCGGTGCATCTGCTCAGCCCGTTGGTGCCTTCGACCTATCTGCTGGTCGGCCTGGCCAAGGTGGATTTTGCCGACCATCAACGCTTCACGCTGAAGTGGGCGGTGTTGATTTCGATGCTGATGTTGGCGGGCGGCTTGTTGTTTGGCTTGTTTCCGTTGGCGCGCTGATCAGCGCAGGGATTCGGCATTCGGGATTGGGGATTCGCTAAAGCCAGAGCGAACCAATGCCCGCTGTTGCGAATCCCATCATCCCCAATCCCGAATCCCAACTCCGAAGGAGTTACACCAATGACACTTCGCATCGCATACGTCACCAGCGGCATGGGCAGTGTGGGCACCGCGATCTGCCAGAAGCTGGCGCGCAGCGGGCATACCGTGGTCGCCGGTTGCGGACCCAATTCACCGCGCAAGACCTCGTGGTTGCGTGAGCAGCGCGAACAAGGCTTCGAGTTCGTTGCCTCCGAGGGCAATGCCGCCGATTGGGATTCCACCGTGGCCGCGTTCGCCAAGGTCAAGGCCGAGGTCGGCGAGATCGATGTGCTGGTCAACAACGCCGGCGGTAGCCGCGACACCTTGTTCCGGCAAATGACGCGCGACGACTGGAACGCGGTGATCGCCAGCAACCTGCACTCGTTGTTCAACATCACCAAGCAGGTGGTCGATGGCATGACGTCGCGCGGCTGGGGACGCATCGTCAATATCGGCTCGGTCAGCGCGCACAAGGGCCAGATCGGGCAGATCAATTTCGCCACAGCCAAAGCGGCAATGCATGGCTTCAGTCGCGCGTTGGCGCAAGAGGTTGCCTCGCGCGGCGTCACCGTCAACACCATTTCACCGGGCTATATCGCCAGTGCCTCGATCAGCAGCTTTCCGCCCGACGTGCTCGACCGCCTGGCCACCTCGGTGCCGGTGCGCAGGCTCGGCAAACCTGCAGAGGTCGCAGGTTTGTGCGCATGGCTGGCTTCCGATGAGGCCGCCTACGTGACCGGTGCGGACTATGCCGTCAACGGCGGCCTCTACATGGGCTAAGCGAGGTCATCAAAACTACTGCGCTCACCGCCAGGTGGGCGCGGCCGGCGCACGCTACGTTTTGTCGGCCACTGTGAAGCGTCATGCCTGGCGAGTGGCAAGCACACGCTGCAGGGTGTGCGCTTGCACCGATGTGCGTGCTTGCAGTGGGTCATCACCCGCAAGCAACCGCCACTGCGATGAGTAACCCGCCTGCTGCGCGAACTGATTACACTCTGGTTTTCCGCAGCACGTTGTCATGGTCAAACCTTCAGAACGCGCAACGCCGGGCGCCCGCCCGCAGATGGCCGATATCGCCCGCATGGCGGGCGTGTCCGAATCCACCGTGTCGCGCGCACTCGCCGGCAGCCCGGTGGTGGCCGAGCGCACACGCGCCTACATCAAACAGATTGCCGCCGATGCCGGCTATCAGGTCGATCCGATCGCACGCAGCCTGCGCGCCAAACGCTCAAACACCGTGAGCGTGGCAGTGCCGATGATGCATGCACTCGATCAGCCGTTATCCGATCCCTTCATGATGACCATGCTGGCGTTGCTGGCCGAAGAACTCACCGGACGCGGCTACAGCATGCTGCTGTCCAAGCTGGATCGGCATCAGGATGGATGGGTGGAACAACTCGCCCGCGGCAGCCGCTCCGATGGCGTGATCGTGCTCGGACAAAGCTCCGAACACGATGCGCTCGATGCCGCCGCGCGCGACGGTCTGCCGATGGCGGTGTGGGGCAGCAAGATCGAAGGGCAGTCGTACATCAGCGTGGGCAGCGACAACTTTCAGGGCGGCGCGCTTGCCACCGAACATCTGATCGCCAGCGGCCGGCGCCGCATCGCCTTTCTGGGCGACGACAAACTGCCCGAGGTCGCACCGCGCTTTGCCGGGTATCGGCATGCACTTGAGCAGCACGGGCTGGAATTCGACACGCGCCTGCATGCGCGCAGCCACTTCCTCAGCGAAGACGCCTACCGCCTCACCCGCGCGATGCTCAAGAAGACCGACCCACCGGACGGGCTGTTCGCGGCCTCCGATGTGATCGCAGTCGGTGCGATTCGCGCCCTGGTCGAAGCCGGCCATCGTGTGCCGCAGGATATTTCGCTGGTGGGCTTCGACGACATCCCGCTGGCCGCCTACAGCCAGCCGCCACTGACCACGGTGCGGCAGGACTTGGGGCTTGCGGCACGCCTGCTGGTGGATCGGCTGTTGGCGCTGATCGCCGGCGAATCAGTGGAGTCGGTGGAAATGGCGGTGAAGCTGGTGGTGCGCGAGTCGGCTTGAAGCGGGGATTGGGGATTGGGGATTCGCAGATCGTCAGCTATCCCGACGTGTTAGCTGACGACTGCAACAACCGCTACTCCACTGCGGCACGCGGCTTGCGCAGACGCACGCACAACATCGCCACCGCTGCAGCCAACATCAGCGCGCCGGCAAGACGGATCACGTTGCGCGGGTCACCGTGCAACAGCCGCTCGTAATACAGCGGCAAGGTGACGATCTGGATCAGCATCGGCAGCACGATGAACAGATTGAACAGGCCCATGTACACACCGGTGCGCTCGGGCGGAATGCTGTCGGCCAGCATCAGATACGGGTTGCCCATCATGCTGGCCCAGGCCAGGCCAATGCCGATCATCGGCAGCAGCATCAGCCAACGGTCCTGGATGCCCGGCAACACCCACATGCCGATCCCGGCCGCGACCAGGCAGGCCGCATGCGTGTATTTCGGGCCGAAGCGGCGCACCACCGGCACCATCGCAAACGCCGCCAGAAACGCGATGAAATTGTAGAAGCCACCGATCTGCCCGTTGACCAGCCCCGCCTCACGGAAGCCGTGCGAGTTGGCTTCGGTGGTGCCGAACAACGTGGTCGACAACGACAGCACGATGTATTGCCAGTAGCAAAAAATCCCGTACCACTGGAACAGCATCACCGGTGCGAGCTGGCGCATGGTGGGCGGCATCGCACGCAAGGCACCGTAGATTTCGCGCACCGTCGCGCCCAACCCTGCACCGCTCTGGCGCATGCGGGCAATCTCGGCCGGCGCGATCGCCGGCTCGCGCACGCTGCGCGCGGTGAGCAGGATCGAGGCGGCAGAAAATCCCGCGCCAATCACGAACGCAGCGATGGTGACGTAGGGAATATGGTGCGCATTGGCGGCGTCCTGATTCATGCCCAGCCACACCAGTAACGGTGGGGTGAGATAGGCCAGCGTCTGCGCAAGACCGGTGAATGCGCTTTGCGTGAGATAGCCAAGCGGCCGCTGCGGCGGAGCCAGCACATCGCTGACCAGGGCACGGTACGGCTCCATCGCCACGTTGTTGGCCGCATCCAGGATCCACAGCAGGCACACCGCCATCCACAACGCGGTACTGAACGGCATCGCCAGCAGGCAGAGGCTGCACACCAGCGCCCCCAGCACCATGTACGGCATGCGCCGGCCCCAGCGGGTCACCGAGCGGTCGCTCCACGCGCCCACGAACGGCTGCAGCACCAGCCCGGTGATCGGCCCGGCCAGCCACAGGTACGGCAGGCTGGCGTGGTCGGCACCCAGATAGTTGTAGATCGGGCTCATATTGCTCTGCTGCAACCCGAAGCTGTATTGCACGCCAAAAAAGCCGGCGTTGAGCGCCAGGATGCGCAGGAAGGAAAGCGGTGGAGCATTCGACGACATACAAGATCCTGAGCTTGGGTGCGGCGATCGGTGGCCGCAGCGCACTGTACGCTGACGCTTATGCAATCGATTGTAACGCTGCGATGCAACACGCTTCCGCTTTGAAGATTGTGTCTTTCCAGCATGCATTGGATTGCTGCAATGCAGGATTGCAATCGATTGTATTACAGCGTATTACTGCGCTCGCACTGCAGGCCACACGGCCACTCCCTGGGAGGGGACGATGCAGATATCGGCACACCACCATCCGTGAGAGAGAGAACCGCGATGTCCACTTTGCACACCCTTCGCCTGCATGCCCTGGCCTGCGCGGTCGCCTCCTGCCTGTGCGTGCCTGCCGCGCTGGCGCAGGACGCCACCAGCGCACCCACCACCCCGCCGGCTGCCGACAGCGCCGCGGTCAATCTGGATTCGGTGTTCGTCACCGGCACCTCCACTGCCACCACCAAGTTGAAATCGAGCGTGTCGGTCAGCACCGTGGGGGCCGAGGCGATCGAGCAATCGGCGCCGCGCAGCACTGCTGAAATTTTCCGCAACATTCCAGGTATACGCTCCGAATCCAGCGGTGGCGAAGGCAACGCCAATATCGCCGTGCGCGGCCTCCCCGTCGCTTCGGGCGGCGCCAAGTTCCTGCAATTGCAGGAAGACGGTTTGCCGGTGATGGAGTTCGGCGATATCGCCTTCGGCAACTCGGATATCTTCCTGCGTTCGGATTTCACGATGGACCGCATCGAAGCGATCCGCGGCGGTTCGGCCTCGACGTTCACCAGTAACGCGCCCGGCGGCATCATCAACTTCATCAGCAAGACCGGCGACACCGAAGGCGGCAGCGTAGGCGTGAGCCGCGGCGTGGATTACGACAGCACGCGCGTGGACTTCAACTACGGCGCACCGTTTGCCGAGCATTGGCAGTTCAATATCGGCGGCTTCTTCCGCCAGGGCGATGGCGTGCGCGACGCCGGTTACACCACCGAAAAGGGCGGCCAGCTCAAGGCCAACCTCACCCGCCTGTTCGAGAACGGCTACGTGCGCGTGTACGGCAAATACCTCAACGACCGCGCCGCCGGCTATCTGCCGGTGCCCACCTCCGTGCGCGGCCGCGATGGCTCGCCGGACCTGGGCGGCTTCGCCGGCTTCGACCCCGGCAATGACACCTTGTACAGCCGCAATTTCCGCAGCGATGTGGGCCTGGACGGCAACAACCAGCCGCGCCGCACCGACCTGGGCGACGGCATGCACCCGATCTCGCGCACCATCGGCGCTGAAGCCTGGTTCGACCTGGGCAACGGCTGGAACCTGAGCGAGAAATTCCGCATCGCCGACAACAGCGGCCGCTTCGTCAGCCCGTTCCCGGCCGAAGTCGCCGATGCCGCCTCGCTCGCCTCTTCCATCGGCGGCGCTGGCGCGCAACTGGTGCAGGCCAGCGGCCCCGACGCCGGCCAGGCCTACACCGGCAACGCAATCCGCACGCATCTATTCAACGTAGCAATCAACGACCTGGGCAACGTCACCAACGACCTCAGCGTTTCGCGCGCGTTCGACGGCGATGACCGCACGCTCACCCTGCGCATGGGCTATTACAGTTCGCGCCAGACCATCGACATGGACTGGACCTGGAACTCCTACGTGCAGGCCCTGGGCCGCGACTCGCGCCTGCTCAACGTGGTCGATGCCGGCGGCGTGTCGCGCTCGCAAAACGGTTTGTACGCCTACGGCGTGCCGTTCTGGGGCGATTGCTGCAATACCCGCAGCTATGACGTGCGCTACGACGTCAACGCACCTTACGTGGCGCTCACCTTCGACAGCGGCAAGCTCAGCATCGACGGCAGCCTGCGTTACGACATGGGCGATGCACGCGGCAACTATTCCGGTACCGCGATCGCACAGAACCTGGACGTCAACGGCGATGGCGTGATCCAGCCGGTGGAACAACGCGTGGCCACGGTCGATACCGCCAACGCGCGGCCGGTGGATTACGACTGGAATTACCTGTCGTATTCGTTGGGCAGCAATTATCTGATCAACGACGACCTGGGCGCGTTCGCGCGCATCAGCCGCGGTGCACGCGCCAATGCCGACCGCCTGTTGTTCGGCGTGATCCGCGATGACGGCTCGGTGTCTTCCGACGAAGGCGTCAACGTGGTTCGCCAGACCGAAGCCGGTTTGAAGTGGCGCCGCGACGGGCTGAGCCTGTTTGCGACCGCGTTCTCCGCACGCACCCAGGAACAGAACTTCGAAGTGACCAGCCAGCGCTTCTTCAACCGCAGCTACAAGGCGCACGGCGTAGAGCTGGAAGCCAGCTACCGTTACGAAGGATTCACCGTCAACGGCGGCCTGACCTGGACCGATGCGGAAATCTCCAGGGACCAGATCACCCCGGAAAACACCGGCAATGTGCCGCGCCGCCAGGCCGATGTCGTGTGGCAGCTGACACCCAGCTATCGCGGCGACGGCTATCAGTTCGGCGTGAACCTGATCGGCACCACCGATGCCTACACCCAGGATTCCAACCAGCTGAAGATGCCCGGCTATACGCAGGTGAACCTGTTCGGCGATTACCGCGTGACCGATGCGCTCACCGTCGCGCTCAACGTCAACAACCTGTTCAACACGTTTGGCCTGACCGAAGCCGAGGAAGCCACGATTCCCGCCAACGGCATCATCCGCGCGCGTTCGATCGCCGGCCGGACCACCAGCATCAGCTTGCGCTACGACTTCTAAGGACCCCTCGCCGGATTCTTCCCGGCGCTTGCCAATGAGCACCTCCCCCATCGATTTCACTGTAGTGCGCGCAGCCTTTGCTGCGCCGTTGGATGCGCAGCGTGCCAGCGCGCTGTTGCCGCGCTTCGAGCAGCATGCGCCGCGTCTGCTCGACGCGCTGCAAGCGCTGTATGGGCAGCGCCCGGACTATGCGTCGTGGTTGACGCAGTGGTTGGGCGCGCTCGGCAACACTGCGCAACAGCGCCCGCAGCCACTGCAACAACTGGACACAACGCGTCAGCCCGGCTGGTTTGGCGAACAACACATGCTGGGCTACAGCGCCTACGTGGACCGCTTCGCCGGCACCTTGCAAGGCGTGGCCGAGCGTGTGCCGTATCTGCAGGAACTGGGCGTGCGCTATCTGCACTTGCTGCCGTTCCTGCGTGCGCGCGCCGGCGACAACGATGGCGGCTTTGCGGTCAGCGATTACGGCCAGGTGGAACCGAGCCTGGGCAACAACGACGACCTCATCGCACTCACCACACGCCTGCGTGAGGCCGGCATCAGCCTGTGCGCGGATTTCGTACTCAACCATACCGCCGACGATCACGCCTGGGCACAGGCCGCGCGTGCGGGCGACGCACGCTATCTCGATTACTACCATCACTTTGCCGATCGGGCCCTGCCCGATCAGTACGAAGCCACGCTGGGGCAGGTCTTCCCGCATACCGCACCCGGCAACTTCACTTGGGTGGATGACACTGCGCAGTGGATGTGGACCACCTTCTATCCCTATCAATGGGATTTGAACTGGAGCAACCCGGCGGTGTTCGGCGAGATGGCGCTGGCGATGCTGCAGCTGGCCAATCTGGGCGTGGAAGCATTTCGGCTGGATTCCACGGCGTATTTGTGGAAGCGCACCGGCACCGATTGCATGAATCAACCCGAGGCGCACACCTTGCTGGTGGCGCTGCGCGCGGTCACCGATATCGTGGCGCCCTCGGTGGTGATGAAGGCCGAAGCCATCGTGCCGATGACGCAGCTACCGCCGTATTTCGGCACAGGTGCGGATCAGGGACATGAGTGCCATCTCGCGTATCACAGCACGCTGATGGCAGCCGGCTGGTCGGCCTTGGCGCTGCAACGCGGCGACATTCTGCATACCGTCATCGCGCATAGCCCGCCGTTGCCGCACAACTGCGCGTGGCTGAGCTATGTGCGCTGCCACGACGATATCGGCTGGAACGTGCTGCAGCATGAAGCGGCCGGCAATGCCGCGCAGCCGCCGTTTGCGTTACGCGATGTCGCGCGCTTCTATGCCAATGATGTGCCGGGCAGTTACGCACGCGGCGAGAGCTTCCAGAGCAGTGGCGACGGTGTGCATGGCACCAATGGCATGGCCGCTGCGCTTGCAGGCATTCAGGCGGCGCAGGAGGCAGGTGATGCGGTGGCGTTGGACACTGCGGTGGATCGGTTGGTACTGCTTTACGCGATCGCGCTGGCGATGCCGGGCGTACCGTTGATCTATATGGGCGATGAACTCGCCTTGCCTAACGACATCAGTTATCGAGGCGACCCGCTCCGTCAGCACGAAGGCCGCTGGTTGCATCGTCCGGCGATGAATTGGCAGCTTGCAGCACACCGCGAGGATGCAGAAAGCTTGAGCGGCAAGGTGTATCGCCGGTTGCGTGCATTGATCCGGCAACGTGCTGCGCTTTCTGCTTTGGCAGCCGATCAGGCGTTGGGCAGCGTGGCGCTGGGCGATCCGCGACTGTTTGCGTTGACGCGTGGCGATGGTTTCTTGGCCGTCCACAACTTCGGCGATCAGCCGCTGACGGTGGAGCTTGCCGCGATCGGGGATGGCCGATGGACGTTGCTGGCTGATGACAGCGACGCAGCGGTCGAATCGCTGAGCGATGACATGCGGCTGGTGCTGCCGGCTTATGCGGTGCGCTGTTTGGAGCGTAGTGCCTGAAACGACATGGGGCAGTTCTGAAGCGCACTTCAGAGCGGATGATCTGCCCGAGCGGACGATCTGTGACCTGGCTGCGGGGCCCTTGCCCGCCCACCGTCGCAGGACACGCCGCAAGTACGTCCGTGTAGGCTCTTACGCGGCATCCATGCCGCGTAAGGTCCTGCGACGGTGGGCGGGCAAGGGCCAGTCGAGATGGTCGGTGCGCTTGGTTGCGAGTACTGGATTGCGTCGAGCTGTCGGATGCTGCGGCATTCTGAAAACGCACGACCAAGAGCAGCCGCAAAACTACTGCTCTAACCGTCAGTCGGGCGCGGCTGGTGCTCGGCGTCGGCATGTACAACTCGTACATGCCCGCTCCTTCGCCCCGTCCGCACCCACCTGACGACTAATCGCTACGTTTTGTGAGCTGCTCCAACTCAAAAGGCGCGGCTTTCTCCGGCGGTCAATGCACGACCACACGACATCCGTAAAATCAGCGCTTCAACAACTCGAGCAACGTCTCGGCGGCCTTTTCGGACGAGGCCGGATTCTGCCCGGTCACCAGCTTGCCATCGGTCACCACATGCACGCCCCAGTCGGCGCCCTTCTCGTAACGGCCACCGAGTTCGGTCAGCACGTCTTCGACCAGGAACGGCACGATCTTGGTCAGGCCAACGCCCTCTTCCTCACCATTGGTAAAGCCGGTGACGCGGCGGCCATTGACCAGCGGTTTGCCATCGCTGCCCTTGACCCGACGTAGTACGCCCGGCGCGTGGCAGACCAGGGCATGCGGTTTGTCGGCAGCGGCGAAGGCTTCGATCAAGGCGATGGACTGCGCGTCTTCGGCCAGATCCCACAACGGTCCGTGGCCACCCGGATAGAACACGGCATCGAAGTCCTCGGCCTTGACGTCCGCCAGACGATGCGTGCTGGCCAATGCCTGCTGCGCGTCGGCGTCCTGCTTGAAGCGCTTGGTGGCATCGGTCTGTGCGTCGGGCTCGTCGCTCTTGGGATCCAGCGGCGGCTGGCCGCCCTTTGGCGAGACCAGGGTGATGTCGGCGCCGGCATCCTTGAACACGTAGTACGGCGCGGCGAATTCTTCCAGCCAGAAGCCGGTTTTCTTGCCGGTATCGCCGAGTTGGTCGTGGGAGGTGAGCACCATCAGGAGTTTCATCGCATTGCCTCGTGTCGTTGCCCATCTCGGGCGAGGCGACCAGTGTGTGGATCAGCCCGTTGCAACATCGTGTAGAACGCGTCGGCACGATGCATACGGTTCAGCGCCACTTGCAGCGGGCCACACAATCGCGCGTCCCGCTGCATCCGCACGGGACGCGCGACTACCAAGAACGGCTAACAACACGTAGCGAGCAGTCCACAGGTGGTGCGGACGGCCGGAGGAACCGGGGTGTACGAGTGGCTATGCCGATTCCGAGCATTGGCCGCGACCGCCTGACGGTGAACACAGTGGTTGTTTCAGCTGCTCTAAAATCGCGGTGCGTGTTCGCACCTAACCGGCAAGTGTTCGCACCCTGTCGTAACGGCGCTCAGACATTCATCGCTGGCGGCTGCAGCTGATCCATGCGGATGCGATTGGCGAATAACGAGAACGCCAGCATGCCGGCCAGCCCGCTGACCCGGCTCACCCACGGCGGCAGCCAGCGCGGTGCAACCAGCACGCCGCTGTCGAACAAGGGCGCAAAGCGCGCCACATCGCCCAGCGCCATCTTGCCGGCAAACAGGTACCGGCACAGCTGCAGCTGGTCGCGCTGCAGGGAATGCCGGAAGAACGTGTGCACCGCGACCAAACCACGCAGATATACCGTGTCCTTGGTGAAGGCGCCGCCGCCTGCGGTGGGCACCCCGCGGAACACGCGTTGCGCCGAGGAAAAACTTTCGGTTGCGCCCTGCCCGCTGCTGGTGAAATAGCGGAACACCTCGATGAAGTCCGCACCCGAGCGCGCCATCGCAATCGCCTCGATGCGCAGGCTGATGCGCTTCATGCGTTCGATATCGATGCTACCGGTGATCTGCTCGGCGAACGTGGCCAGCCCTTCCTGGGTGGCCGTGGTGCGCGGCGAAGAGATGCCAAGGCTGGGCAGATGCACCTGCGCGCGGCCATTGAGTGCGGTCAGCGAATGCACCAGCGCTTCGTGATGGAACAACTGCGCGCGGTCGTAATCGCTGAAGGTCGCACCGCTGCGCAAGCGGATGCGATGCGCACCAGCTGCCGCTTTGGCCAGCAGATCCGGGTCCAGCGTAACGGTGATGACGCGGCCTTCGAAGAACGCATCCAGATCGTTCTGCAACTGCATGCGCAAGGCCGTCGCCGACACCGGCACCTGTTCTTCGGGCGCCAGCAATTCGCGATCCAGTTCCTGCGCAATCTGGATGAAGTGGCGTGCGGCCTCGCGCGTGGTCGGGCCGTTGCCCGGCATCGGGTCGTCGGGCACACCGAACAGTTGCGCCGAGTAATCGCTGACCGCGGTGGTGCCCAGCGATTCCAGCAGGCCGGCCGCCAGGCCCCAGCTATGCGCCGAGTCGATCAGATACGCGCCCAGCGGATGATGCGGATCGGCGGCCTTGGCAATCGCCGCCAGTTCGCGACGGGTATCGCCGAAATCCAGCGCCGGATACTCCACCTGCGGCAGCTCCGGATGGCCACGCGCCACGCTCTGCAAAAACGGCTCCTGCAGCGAGCGCGGCCAGCTGGCCAGAGCCAACAGACGCACGCCGCGCACCGCCTTGACCAGGCGCACATCCAGCGCCGCGTGATGGACGATGTCCGGCGGCGCCTTGCGCAGCGGCATTTCAGCGGCGCCCGGTGCGATCGACGCTGGCAGGCCGCCGGCCCGATCCCTTGCCCCGGTTGTTCTGCGCCAGGCGCGTGGCGAGCTTTTCGGCAGCAGCGGCCACTTCCACACGCAGCTTCATGTAGTTGGCAACGCGCTCCGGATCCAGCGTATCGGCCTCGATCGCCGCACGGACCGCGCAGCCGGGCTCGGCGATATGCGCGCAATCGTTGAAGCGGCATTGCGCTGCCAAGGCCTCCACATCCGAGAAACCGCCCTCGGCCAGGTCCTCTTCGCCAGTGGGCTTGAGCTCGCGCATACCGGGCGTATCGATCAGGCAGGCACCGGACGGCAACGGAATCAACGCGCGATGCGTGGTGGTGTGCCGGCCGCGCGAATCGTTCTCGCGCACCGCATTGGTCTTCATCTTCTGCGAGCCGAGCAAGGTATTGGTCAGCGTCGACTTGCCGGCCCCCGACGAGCCCACCAGCACTGCGGTGCGGCCATCGCCCAGCCACGGCTGAAGCGCAGCCACGCTCTCGGGATCCTTGGCATTGACCGCGCGCAACGCGATGTTCTGCGCTTCCAGTTCCTCCAGCACCGCCAACGCATCCTCAGCGTATTCGGTCTGATCGGCCTTGGTCAGCACCACCACCGGCTCGGCACCGCCGCCGCCGACCAGCAGCAGATAGCGCTCGATGCGGCGCGGATTGAAGTCCGCATCCAGCCCGCACACGATGAACACCGTATCGATGTTGGCCGCGATCACCTGCTGGTGGTAATGCTCGCCGGCCGCGCCGCGCTTGATCGAGGTGCGCCGCGGCAGCAAGGCCACGATGCGCTTGCCCTCCATCAGCACCCAATCGCCCACCGCCGCCCGCTCATGGCTGGGAAACCGCGGCCGCTGCCACTCTGGCAACGACTCCGCCTTGAGACTGGCCTCCGGCGTATCGGCCACCACATAGCCGGTGCGGTGCTGCTCCACCACCCGCGCCGGCATCGCCTGCGGATGCGCGGCAAAGACCGCCTGCCAGGCCGGGTCCTCGGCAGGGCCAGGCCAGGGCCAGCCGATGGATTGGAGGGTGTGGAAATCGGGGAGTGCGTTGCTCATGGGGCGATTCTAGCTGGCTGGCCGCAGTGGCTTGTGCAATCGGGCCCTGCGCCTGGACTGAAGCGCCCCTTGACATCGTTGCCGATGCAAGCATGCCCGCCTGTCATATTTCCGCTACCATGCCAAGCCTCACGCCTACAACCGGCCTGCCGTATGTCCACAGCCCAGCAAAAGCCGCTCGTCATTCGCGAGCGTCTGTCCGAAGTCCGCTACGAGATCCGGGGCGAGCTGGCGCGGCGAGCGCGGGAATTGGAGGCGCAGGGCCGCAAGCTGATCAAGCTCAATATCGGTAACCCGGGGGCTTTCGGGTTCCGTGCGCCAGAGCATCTGCAGCGCGCCATCGCCGACGACATGGGCCGCACCGATCCGTACACCCATCAGCAAGGCCTGCCGGAAGCGCGCGAGGCGATCGCCACTGCGTATGCGCGGCGCCAGCACCCGGACGCGCATCCGGATCGCATTTTTATCGGTAACGGCGTCAGCGAGCTGATCGACCTGTCGCTGCGTGCACTGCTCAATCCAGGCGACGAAGTGCTGGTGCCCTCGCCCGACTACCCGCTGTGGTCGGCGGCGACCATCCTCAACGACGGCCGCCCGGTGTATTACCGCTGCGCGCCAGAAAACGGCTTCCAGCCGGACCCGGTGGAGATCGAGACGCTGGTGTCTTCGCGCACCCGCGCCATCGTGCTGATCAATCCGAACAACCCCAGCGGCGCCAGTTATTCGCGCGAGTTGCTGGAGCGCATCGTGGCCATCGCCACCAAGCACAACCTGTTGCTGATGGTCGATGAGATTTACGATCAGGTGCTGTACGACGATGCCGCCTTCGTGCCGGTCGCGCCGCTGGCCGGCGCGCATCCGTGCATCACTTTCGGCGGGCTAAGCAAGGTGCACCGTGCGTGTGGCTGGCGCGTGGGCTGGGGGCTGCTGTCGGGCGAGCAATCGCGCATCAACGATCTGCGCAACGCGATGGACCTGCTTGGCGCCTTGCGCCTGTGCGCCAACGTGCCGGGCCAGTACGCCATCGATGCGGCGGTCAATGGGCCGGACACCATCTCGGCGCTGTGCGCGCCGGGTGGGCGTTTGTACGAAACCCGCCGTGCGGTGATCGAAGCCTGTGCGGCAAGTGAGCATCTGTCGCTGGTGGCACCGGCCGGCGCGCTGTACGCGTTTCCGGCGGTGGTAGGTCCCGCCGCGCGTAATTTCGATGACCACGAATTCGCGCTCGAGCTAATGAACGAGGAAGGCGTGTTGGTGGTGCCGGGCTCCAGCTTCAACGTGCCCTATCGCCATCACTTCCGCGTGACCCTGATGCCGGAGGCGACGGTGATGCGCGATGTGTTCGCGCGTATCGACCGCGCACTGGCTCGGCGCGCCGAAGCGGTCACCAAGGTCGTGCCGCTCAAGTCGCGCAGCGTGGCCTGATGGCGGCGCCTGGTACGCCGTTGCGCTATCTGGCGCTCGGCGATTCCTACACCATCGGCGAAGGCGTTGCGGCTGCGCAGCGCTGGCCGGTGCAATTGGTCGACGGTTTGCGTGCCTACGGCTGGAACGTGACGCCGCCGCAGATCATCGCCACCACCGGCTGGACCACCGACGAGCTGCAGGCTGGCATCGATACGGCCGCACCGCAGGGCCCGTTCGACCTGGTGAGTTTGCTGATCGGCGTCAACAACCAATACCGCGGGCGCTCGCTGGACGAGTACCGCAGCCAGTTCGATGCGTTGTTGCAGCGTGCGATCGGGTTCGCGGGCGGTCGTGCAGCGCACGTGTTCGTGCTGTCGATTCCCGATTGGGGGCTGACGCCGTTTGCGCATGCGCAGGGCGCCGATGCGGCGCTGATTGCCGCGCAGATCGATGCCTTCAACAGCGTCGCCTCCGATCTCTGCGCCAAACGTGCCGTACGCTTTGTCGACATCACCGCCACCAGCCGCGATGGCGGTGACGCGGCGGAGATGCTGGTCGACGATGGCCTGCATCCCTCTGGCGCGATGTATGCGCGCTGGACCGCATTGGCACTGCCTGCGGCGCGCGATGCCCTAAGCTAGCCGCGCAACACGCTCACTGCCAAGGAACGACATTGCAAACCACCGCCACCCAACCCATGAGCCGCGCGCAGGCGCTGGCGATCGCGCGCGCGTTTCTGCCGCCGCATCCGCTGGGCAATCGCTACGACTACTACTACACGCAGGCCAAACTGCGCACCGATCCGCTGTATCCGGGCGTGCTGGCCGAACTGCGCAGCACCAACGCGCCGGTACTGGATCTGGGCTGCGGGCTGGGTCTGCTCGCGCATGCATTGCGTGCCGATGGCCAGGCACTGGCGTATCACGGGGTGGATGTGGATGCGTCCAAGATCCGCCGCGCGCAACACATCGCGCAGCGCTCGGCACTGGGCAACACGCAGTTCGCCGTGGTCGATCTGAGCGTGGCATGGCCGCAACACCGCGGCAGCGTGACCATCCTGGATGTGCTGCAGTATCTGCAGGACGACATGCAGGCCAACCTGCTGCGCAGCGTGGCGCAGATGCTGACGCCGGGCGCGAAGCTGGTGATCCGCAGTGCCTTGGGCGATGCCAGCAGCCGTGGCCGCACCAGCCGCGTCACCGACGTGCTGGCGCATCTGAGCGGCTGGATGCAGCGCATGCCGCGCAGCTACCCCACCCGCGACAGCCTGCAGGCGCAGTTGGATGCCGCAGGTCTGCGCGCGACGTTTGCGCCGTTGTATGGCAATACGCCGTTCAACAACTGGTTGATCGTGGCCGAACCTCGCTGAGGCGGTGCACGAAGTGCTCGGCTCGCTTTAGAACGGCTGACAAAACGTAGCGAGCGGTCGTCCGGTGGGTGCGGACGGCGCGGGGGAACCGGGGGTGTAACGTGGTGTATGCCGCACCGAGCACGGCCGCGCAGTCGTTTTAACAGGCACTCTTGACGCTATGTGGATGATCCCAAGCTGCGTTGGTCGAGTGCGCGGTGCCCTCGCCGCTCGCGGGACACGCCGCAAGTACGTCCATGTAGGCTCGGTGGCGGCATCCATGCCGCCACACGGTCCCGCAATCGGCGAGGACACCGCACCAGAAAGTTGGTCGGTCGTTTGATGAAAGCCTGCCGTTGATCGCGTTGCGTTTTGCGTTGTGAAGCTGATCGGCCGCAGCGTTATCCGAACAACGCACCTGATGCATTGCTTGCACCATGCACACCGACCATCTCGACTGGTCCTTGCCCGCCCACCGTCGCGGGACCTTATGCGGCATGGATGCCGCATAAGAGCCTACACGGACGTACTTGCGGCGTGTCCTGCGATGGTGGGCGGGCAAGGGCCCTGCAGCCAAGCCGCAGATCAACCGCTCTACAACTGATCTATCCGCACTCTCCATGCGTTTACAAGACACCCGAAATTTCGAGTCGTAGCGTTATGAGATGCAGTCACAAGCTAGTTAGTCGAGCGCGCGGTGCCCTCACCGCTCGCGGGACACGCCGCAAGTACGTCCATGTAGGCTCGGTGGCGGCATCCATGCCGCCACACGGTCCCGCAAGCGGCGGGGACACCGCACCAGAAAGTTGGTCGGTCGTTTGATGAAAGCCTGCCTGTTGATCGCGTTGCGTTTTGCGTTGCGAAGCTGATCGGCCGCAGCGTTATCCGAACAACGCACCTGATTCATTGCTTGCAACATGCACACCGACCATCTCCACTGGTCATTGCCCGCCCACCGTCGCGGGACCTTACGCGGCATGGATGCCGCGTAAGAGCCTACACGGACGTACTTGCGGCGTGTCCCGCGATGGTGGGCGGGCAAGGGCCCTGCAGCAAACCCTCAGATCAACCGCTCTGTAACTGATCTATCCGCACTCTCCATGCGTTCAAGACAACCGAGATTTCGAGTCGTAGCGTCATGAGATGCAGTCACAAGCTAGTTAGTCGAGCGCGCGGTGCCCTCACCGCGCCAGAGAGTTCGCTGATTGCTTTGTTGAAAGCCATGCACACCGACACTCTCGACCGGTCCTTGCCCGCCCACCGTCGCGGGACCTTTGGCGGCATGGATGCCGCCAGCGGCTGGCGCCTTGAGCGAGATCAGAACTTCCAGGAAACGGTCAGCTCCACATCGCGTGGGTCGCCGTAGATCAGCTGGCTCTGATAGACGATGTTGGCGTAGTACTTGCGGTCGAACAGATTGCGCAAGTTGAGCTGCGCCGACCATGCCTGATTGATGTCGTAGCGCGCCATCGCGTTGGCCAGCAGCACGCTGCCCTGGGTCAACCGCTGCGTGGCGCCCTGTGGCCCGGACATCAATTCGTGAATGGCCGACTGCCAACTTAGACCACCACCAACGCGCCATGGGCCGGTTTGCCAACTGGTGAACAGCGTCGCTTCGCGACGCGGACTGGTTGGATTCACGTCGACGCCGCTGGCGTCGTTGGCATCGAACTGGGCAAAGCCGAACGCGATGCGCCATTGCTCCGAAAGCTGGCCATCGAGCTGGAATTCCACGCCCTGGCTGACTGTGCCTTTGGCAGCGAGATAAGCCTGATCGGTGGTGCCGGGCACCAACTGGCCGGGGTCGTTGACGGCGAGGTTGTCCTGCTCAATGCGGAACAGCGCCAACGCCGCATTGAGTTGGCCGCCGAGGTATTCGCCCTTCGCGCCGATCTCGTAGCTGTTGCCTTCCAGCGGTTCGATATACCGCCCGCTACGGTCGCGATTGCTCTGCGGTTTGAAGATGCCGGTGTAGCTGGCGTAGAGCGAATGGTGATCATCCACATCGAAGATCAGGCCGGCGTACGGCGCGGTGCGGCCGCGGCGTTCGTACGAGTTGGCCGGTACCAGTTGGTCGGTGTTCTTCCAGTCGGTGATGCGTGCGCCGACGATGGCCTTGAGCGCATCGGTCAGGCTGAAACGGCCGGCAGCGTAGGCGGCAACCTGGCGCACATCGCGCTCTTCGCCTTTGGTCAGCGGCGTCCACTCCGGCTGCGCCATGCGGCCGGTCCAGGCGTACACGCTTTCGGCGCTCAGCGGTTGCAGTGGTGCGTTGGACCAGCTGCGCAGGTTGCGATTCATCCAGGTGGCGCCGGCCACCAGTTCGTGCTCGCGGCCCCACAGCATAAGCGGCACCGTGGCGTAGGCATCCAGACTGTTCTGCGCGCTCAAGGTGGGATAGCGGCCACCAAAGTTGCTGGCAAGGCCCAGGCCGGTGTCGCGGTCCGGATAATCGAGATAGCCGAACAGCACCGATTTCCAATCGGCCTCGAAACGCTGATGCGAATACTCCACATGCAGCTGCGCACCGTTGTCGAAGCGATGGGTCAGGCCGGCGAAGGCATTGGTGGTGTCGGCCACGCCACGCGCCCAGCGCGGAGTGAACGAATCCGAGCGCGCAAAATCCGTGCGGCTGCCATCGCTGAAGTACGCCGGCACGCCGCCCCAGGTGGTGCCGCGACCGTCGTTGCGCTGCTTGTTGACGCCGATATAGCCACTGGTGGCATCGCTGAAATCGGCATCGACAATGCCGTAGAACAGCGACGATTGCTTGCTGTAGTAATCGCGGAACGACTGCTTGTCTTCGTAACTGGTCACCACCCGTCCGCGCACGTTGCCTGCCGTGTTCAATGGCGATTGCAGGTCCACGGTGCCGCGATAGCGGTCCCAGCGCCCCGCAGACAGATCCACGCGGCCGGTGAACACGTCGCTGTCGGCATGCTTGCGCACCAGATCAATCGACGCGGCCGGGCTGCCCGCACCGGAGGTCAGCCCGTTGGCACCGCGGATGATTTCCACACGGTCGTAAATCGCCATGTTCTGCTGCACATCGCCGCTGTAATCGGTGGGGATGCCGTCGATGCGGTAGTAGTCCACTTCGAAGCCGCGCGCGTTGATATAGGTACGCTCGGTATCCCAGGTCGGTGAGTTGAAACCGGCCACGGTGTCGGTGACGTCCTGCAGCGATTGCAGATTGCGGTCGACGATCTGCTGGCGCGTCACCACCACCACCGATTGCGGCGTTTCGCGCAGCGAGAGTTGCAGCTTGGTCGAACTGCGCGCGACATCGGCGGTGTAGGAGTCAGTGCCCTCGGTGGCAGCGCCGCGATGCGCGTGGATCTGCATGCGGTCCAGGTCGACCGGATCGCGCGTGCTCGACTGCGCCAGCGCAGACAACGGCCATGCGCAGGCCAGCGCCAGCAATGAATGCGACAGGCGAGCGTTCAACAAACAGATATCCGCACGCACAACAGCGCGCGCAGGAGCAATGCGGTAAGACATGGTGTCAGCCTCATGAGCGAAACATTGCCGTCCGGGACGGCCGCTGAGGCTGGCGTCATGCATGCCATCGAAAGGCACGCACCATTTGCTGGCTGGGCGCGCATGTTCGATCCAGGTGAAAGGGCTGTCAATAGATCAGGGCACAAGGTCTGCCGCTGACGGCTGCGATTGACGTCTGTTTGTCGCAGCGGGTGATCGCAAGCCGACAGACCGGCGGCGACGCCGCGACCGGCACATGGGCCTGCGCACGCGTCACATCCGGCGCTGTGCCAGCTGCATCCTGACGCAGCTGACAGAGCGCAGCGAGCGGCCTCAGGCGGGCATGCACGGCACAATCAGCACGACGTGCCGGCATCGAAGGACTAAGCACCGGGCGCGCCTCGCGGTGAACGCAGCCACTTTGCCGGGAACCTTCAGTCCGGACGCCGCCCAACTAACCCACGCTCCCGCATCGCCTCCAGCACGCCACGCAGGATGGTCAGGTTGTGGCCGTGCGCGGCACCTTCGTGCAGCAGCACGATCGCGCCGGGGCGCAGGTCGCGCACGATGCGGGCGATGGTGGCGTCCGGCTCGCAATGCACGCCGTCGAAGCCGCGCGCGCTCCAGGCCACACGGGTCAGGCCGTGCGCACGTAGCGGCGAGGCGACGAAGGGGTTGGTCATGCCCACCACCGAGCGGTACAGCCGTGGCGCCTGCCCGGTGATGGTGGCCAGCACGCGCTGCGCCTGGCCGATTTCCTGCGCCATGCGGCGTGGCCCCAGCGCCCAGAACCAGGCCTGCGGATGGGTGTGGCTGTGGTTGCCGATACCATGCCCGCGACGCACGATCTCGCGCACCAGCTCAGGTCGCTGCTCGGCGCGTGCGCCGACCACGAAGAAGGTGGCCTTGGCATCGTAGGCGTCCAGCAATTCCAGCATCGCCGGGGTGTCGTCGGAGGGGCCATCGTCGATGGTCAGCCACACCTGCGGCGCGTGTCCGGGCAGGCGTGCCAGTACCGGCGCATACAGGCGCGCGCGCGGCAGGAATACCGGCACCACGAACAGCGCGTGCGACAGCAACAGCGCCGGCACGCCCCAGATCCAGCCCAGGTGCCACCACAACAGCGCCACTGCGGCCTGCGAGAGCGCCAGCAGGCCAAGCCAGCGGTAAGGATGTGAGGGAATGCGATACAGCGTTTGCAGCGTGGTCATACCGCATGATGCCACGCGGCGTAGAATGGTCCGCCTCCACGATCTGACCGAAGTGCTGCCATGTCCCTCGATCCCGCCCTGCGTTCCCGTATCGATACGCTGCTGCAATCCAGCCGCGTGGTGCTCTTCATGAAAGGCCAGCCCAGCATGCCGCAGTGCGGTTTCTCGGCCAAGGCGGTCGGCGTGCTGGACGGCCTGGGCATCGACTATGCCCACGTCAACGTGCTGGCCGACCAGGACATCCGCGAAGGCATCAAGGCCTATGGCGACTGGCCGACCATTCCGCAGTTGTACGTGGATGGCGAGTTGGTCGGCGGCAGCGACATCATCCTGCAGATGGCCGACAGCGGCGAGTTGAGCAGCATGCTCGGCCTGCAGGCGCCAGACCGGACTCCGCCCAAGATCACCGTCACCCCGGCGGCGGTCGAGATGCTCAAGGGCGCGCTGGCCGATGCGCCGGACGCCTCGCTGACGCTGTCCATCGACGCCGACTTCCAGCCGAACTTCCAGCTGGCGCCGACCAACCCGAATGCGATCGCGGCCGAATCCAACGGCCTGCGCGTGCAGTTCGATCTGGCCAGCGCGCGGCGCGCCGACGGCATCACCATCGACTGGGTGGACGATATCCGCGGCCGCGGCCTGGCCATCGACAACCCCAACGCGCCCAAGCCGGTGCAGGAGTTGTCGGTGCGCGATGCCGACGACCGTCTCAAAGCCGGCACGCTGACCCTGGTGGACGTGCGCCCGGCCGACGAGCGTGCGCTGGCTTCGGTTGCCGCCCCGTTCCGCACGCTGGACGCGCACGAGCGTGCCGCCATCGAGCAGTTGCCCCAGGACACCCCGCTGGCGTTCCTGTGCCACCGCGGCGACCGCAGCCTGCAGGCCGCCGAGCACTTCCGCAGCCTGGGCTTCAGCAACGTCTACAACGTCACCGGCGGCATCGATGCGTGGTCGGACCAGGTGGACAACGGCGTGGCGAAGTACTGAGCACCACGACCGATCGCGCAGCAGTGGTGACGTAGCTGTTGATTCACCTGTGCGTGCTGTTGCTGTCTCGGTTTAGAGCTGTGGTGTTCCATCGAGGGGAGAGGGCGCGGTGCCCTCGCCGCTCACGGGACACGCCGTGAATCCGTCCGTGGAGGCTCGGTGGCGGCATCCATGCCTCCACACGGTCCCGCAATCAGCGAGGACACCGCACCAGACAGTTTGCCGGTTGTTTTATTGAAAACCCTGCACACCGACCATCTCGACTGGTCCTTGCCCGCCCACCGTCGCGGGACCTTACGCGGCATGGATGCCGCGTAAGAGCCTACATGGACGTACTTGCGGCGTGTCCCGCGAGGGTGAGCGGGCAAGGGCCCTGCAGTGAAATAACAGCCCTAGGGACGCTGTAACTTAAACAGCGCCGAGAAACCCGCCGCCGCGCCTCAACCGGAAAATCCACCGTCATCGAGAAACTGCCGTTCTTCCGCAGTGCTCTCACGTCCCAGCACCGCATTGCGATGCGGAAACCGCCCGAAGCGCTGGATGATCTGCTGGTGATGCACCGCCCAGTGCGTGGTTTCGGCATCGTCCAACGCAGTGATCAGCTGCACCGCGCGCACCTGCTCCTGCAGATCTTCCGCATGCCCGAACGGCAAGTAGAAGAACAGCCGCAATTGCGCGGAGACCTGTCGATCGAAACCGCTGGCGAGCGCCTGCTTGGCATGCTGCAGCGCCAGGCCGTCGGTGGCATAGGAATGCGCGCTGCCGCGGAAGGCGTTACGCGGGAACTGATCGAGCAGGATCAGCAAGGCCAATGCATCTTCGGCACCTTCCATCCAGTGCGCATACTCGCCGCGAGCGGCCGCAAAGTGCTGCTCGCTGAAATGCTGGCGGAAGTTGGCATCGAAGGCATCGTTGTGGGTGAACCAGCGGGCCGGGCCGGCCAGTTCCCAGAAAGCCAACACCACATCGGCCTGTTTGTTGCGCTCTGATTTGGCAATCATCGACGTTTCCCCTGACGAATACGGCACAGCATGCACGCGCGCATGTGATGAGCCCGCCGCCACCGAGAGCGCAGCACTTGGCAAGCACGCCGCCGGCCGCTAGGTTTGCTGCTGACGTTTTCGTTGCACCGGGGAAATCCATGCGTTCCATCCTGTTCGCCGCGCTGGGCGCGGCTGTGCTGTGCGGGCCTGCGTCTGCGGCATCGCGGTTCGTGCAAGACCCATATCCCAGCACCTATCACGCGCTCGCCTCCGGGCCGGTGCTGATCCAGCACGCCACGGTCCTCACCGGCACCGGGCAGCGCCTGGACGATGCCGACGTGCTGCTGCGCGACGGCAAGGTGTCTGCGGTCGGGCGCGGGCTGGAGGCGCCGGCCGATGCACGTCGCATCGACGGCACCGGCAAGTGGGTCACGCCCGGCATCATCGACGTGCACTCGCATCTGGGCGTGTATCCCAGCCCCGGCGTCAGCGCGCACAGCGATGGCAACGAGATGACCGCACCGGTGACGCCCAATGTCTGGGCCGAGCATTCGATCTGGCCGCAGGACCCGGGCTTCGGCACCGCGCTGGCCGGTGGCATCACCTCGCTGCAGATTCTGCCGGGCTCGGCCAATCTGATCGGCGGGCGCGGCGTCACGCTCAAGAACGTGGCGTCCACCACCTACCAGGGCATGAAATTCCCCGGCGCGCCCTGGGGCCTGAAGATGGCCTGTGGCGAGAACCCCAAGCGTGTGTATGGCGAAAAAGGCGGCCCGGCGACCCGCATGGGCAACGTGGCCGGTTATCGCGCCGCGTTCATCGATGCGGCCGAGTACCTGCGCAAGAACGCGCCGAAAAAGAACAGTGAGAAAAAACGCCACTGGTGGAGCCGCGGCGGCGACAACGACAGCAGCGGCGATGCCGGCGGCAAGCGCGATCTCAAGCTCGACACGCTGGCCGGCGCCATCAACGGCGACATCCGCGTGCATATCCACTGCTACCGCGCCGATGAGATGGCGACCATGCTCGATCTATCCAAGGAATTCGGCTTCCACATCGCCGCCTTCCACCACGGCGTGGAGGCCTACAAACTGGCCGACCGCCTGGCGCAGGAAAACGTCTGCGGCGCGCTGTGGGCCGATTGGTGGGGCTTCAAGATGGAAGCCTTCGACGGCATCCAGGAAAACATCGCGATGGTCGACCGCCCGGCCAACAGCTGCGCCATCGTGCATTCGGATTCGGAAGAAGGCATCCAGCGCTTGAATCAGGAAGCGGCCAAGGTGATCGCCAATGCGCGCCGCAGTGGCACGGAGATTGCGCCCGAGCGCGCGATCCGCTGGCTCACCAGCAACGCCGCCAAGGCGCTCGGCATTGAGAAGCAGACCGGCGCATTGGAGCCGGGCAAGATGGGCGATGTGGTGGTGTGGAACGGCAATCCTTTCAGTTCCTACGCGCTGGCCGAACAGGTCTACATCGACGGCGCGCAGGTCTACGACCGGCATAACCGCGCACTGCAGCCGGTGTCGGACTTCATGCTCGGCCAGGAGGTGGCACGATGAGCCGCGCGACCTTCGTTCGCCCGCGTCTGCGCGCGATCTCGGCAGTGGTCATCGCAGTGCTTGCACTGCCCGCATTCGGCCAGCAGGTGCTGATCCGTGGCGCGACCGTACATACCGCCACCACCCAAGGCACGCTGCGCAACACCGATGTGTTGGTAGAGGGCGGGGTGATCCGCGCCATCGGCAATCACCTGGCCGTACCCACCGATGGACGCGTGGTCGAGGCCAAGGGCCGTCCGCTGACCCCGGCGCTGTTCGGCGGCATCACCGAGATCGGCATCGAAGAAGTGTCCGGCGAAGACAGCACCGTGGACAGCGGCGTCAAGCTGAGCGATCAGCCGATGCGCCCGGAATTCGACGTCACTCTGCCCTACAACCCCGACTCGGTGCTGGTGCCGGTGGCGCGCGTGGAAGGCATCGGTTTCACTGCGTTGGGCGCAACCACCAGTGGTGCTTTCATCGCCGGACAAGGCGGCATCGTGCGGCTGGATGGCAGCCCCGACCCGATCGGCCCGCATGCCCTGTTTATCCGCATCGGTGCAGCCGCATCCGATCTCACCGGCAGCTCGCGTGCGGCGCAGTGGATGCTGCTCGACCAGTTGGTTGCCGAAGCGCGTGGACGCGTGCCCGCCGATTCGCCGCACGCGCTGCTGACCCCGGTCGGCCGCAACGTGCTGGCCAAGTATCTGGGCGGGCAAGGTCGCATCGTGGTGCAGGTGGAACGTGCCGCCGATATCCGCCAGTTGCTACGCTGGGCGCAGCGCGAAAAGGTCCGCATCGCCATTGCCGGCGGCACCGAAGCCTGGAAGCTCGCACCGCAGCTGGCGCAGGCCAAGGTACCGGTGCTGGTAGATGCGCTGGCAGATCTGCCATCCACCTTCGACCAGATCGGCGCAACGCTGGAAAACGCCGCACGTCTGCGCGCCGCCGGCGTGGAGGTCAGCTTCACCCAGAGCGGCGATGCCTCGCACAACGCGCGCAAGCTGCGCCAGTTGGCCGGCAATGCGGTGGCCAATGGATTACCGTGGGAATCCGGCCTGGCCGGGCTGACCCGCGTGCCGGCGGAGATCTTCGGCGTGGCCGATCGCATCGGCAGCATCGCAGTCGGCAAGCAGGCCGATCTGGTGCTGTGGGACGGCGATCCGCTGGATGTCGCCCACTATGCCGAGCAGGTATGGCTGGGTGGCCGCGACATGCCGATGCGCTCGCGCCAGACCGACCTGCGCGACCGTTACATGCAACCGGCCGGCCCGTTGCCGCGTGCGTATCTGAAGTGAGCGTGCTTGTAACGGGCGTGCTTGTCACGCGCATGTTCGTAGTGAGCATGTGTGTGATGTGCCGCACCGCTGCCCACACAGGAAGGGGGATTGCGCCGCGCGGCGCGCCTCTTGCCCAGAGCACACACGGCTGTCATCTGGCAGGCACACCCTGATGCCGATGTCTCCACGCGCACGCGTGCTGTACCTGCTGCTTGCACTCGCCGTGCTGCTGATCGAAGTGGCAATCGGCGCCGGTCGGCTCGGTGGGCCGTGGGTGCGCGGCAGCCTGGGCGATATGTTGGCAGTGATCCTGGTCTACTGCGGATTGCGCGGTGTGCTTGCGCTCTCACCGCGTTGGGCGGCGCTGCTGGCGGTGGCGACCGGGTGCGTGATCGAAGGCTTGCAGGCGATCCATCTGGCCGACCGGCTCGGCCTGCGTCCCGGCAGCGCCGCAGCTATCGCGCTCGGCAACACCGCCACCTTGCACGATCTGGCGATGTATCTGGTTGGCGGTGGCGTGGCGTACATTGGCGATGTGCTGTCATGCCGTGTCGCTGCGTCTTACGGGCGACATCCGCAGCAGTGATGCACTCCCCCGGGTCTACCGTATGTCTCGCGTTTCACCATCGGCACTGATCGAAACAGTCGCGGCCTTGCACCGGCAGACGCGGCCGATCTGCATGGCAGGGGTACCGCGGTGACCTCGCTGTTCCAGGGCAGCGGATTGCGCTCGATCGATCGCGTCGTGTTGCGCCAGGCACCCGCCAATCTGCAACGTGGCTTGGAAGCGGTGGGCGGGCGCTTGATCCTCACTGCCGATGCGCTGCACTTTCAGCCGCATGCCCTCAATATCCAGACCCAATCGTTGACCGTGCATCTGGCGCAGATCGAGGCGATGCAACTGCGCTGGACACGGTTGTTCGGCTTGCTGCCGGTTGCGCCGACCTCGCTGGTGGTTCAACTGGACGACGGTGGCGAGCATCGCTTCGTGATCGGCAAACGCGAACAGTGGGTGCTGGCGATCCAGTCGGCGCGCGACGCGCTGCACTGATGCGTGTCACCGCAGTGAAATGCAGGCAGCACCGTCCATCGGTCGCTTCGTGCCTCCAGGTTGCAGACAGAGAGCGTGACCTCCACTGCGTTTCGGCACGCCACTTCGAACAGGGCGCACGCTCTGCACGCGTGGTCATCGTGGTCGCTGTCCAGCTCGCCTAGCATCGCGCGTCGGCATCACAGCGACACCCCCACTCGGAGATCGATATGCCCCGCCCTACCCTGCGCATCCTGGCATGCGCACTGTTGTTCTACGGCAGCGTCAGCGCACCTGCCATGGCTGCCTTCGGCGTCACCCGCAGCGGTGATCGCTTCATCGTGGACACCGGCGCCCAACTGGTGTTTTCGGTAAACGCCGGCAATGGCGACATCGTGTCGATGCGTTATCGCGACAACGAGTTGCAGACCACCGAGTCCAAGGGCACGCAGCTGGCCTCGGGGTTGGGTAGCGCCAGCGTGGAGGCGCGCACGGTAGGTGGGGCGATCGTGGTCTCGGCCAAGGCCGGCGACCTGACCCAGTACTACATTGCACGCACAGGCCGCAACGCGATCTACATGGCAACGTATGCACCGACACTGTCGAAGGTCGGCGGCGAAGAGCTGCGCTTCGTCACCCGCTTGAATGTCGCCAAGCTGCCGAATGCACAGCAGGAACCCGATTCCAACGTGGGTACGCCGGTCGAGAGCGAGGATGTGTTCTTGCTGCCGGATGGACGCACCAGTTCCAAGTTCTACTCGGCACGCCGCATGATCGACGACAAGGTGCATGGGGTCAGCGGTTCGGGGGTTGCGGCGTTCATGCTGATGGGCAATCGCGAGCGCAGTTCCGGCGGGCCGTTTTTCAAGGACATCGCCACGCAAAAGACCCGCGTGACGCATGAGCTCTACAACTACATGTATTCCGACCACACCCAGACCGAGGCGTTTCGCGGCGGTTTCCACGGCGTGTACGGGCTGCTGTTCACCGATGGCGGTGCGCCCTCCAGCGCGCAACTGGATACCAGCTTTGTCGACGCCAGCCTGGGCCTGAGCGGTTATCTCGCCGATGCCGGGCGCGGTGCGGTGAGCGGCCGCGTCAGCGGCGTGTTGTCCGGCCAGCCCGCCGTGGTCGGCCTGCGCAGCGACCAGGCGCAGTACTGGGCCACGGCCAATGGCAGCGGTGACTACCAGCTTGCTGGCGTGCGCCCGGGACGCTATCGCATGACGCTCTACCAGAACGAACTGGAAGTGGCCCAACGCGATGTCGAAGTGTTTGCCAATGCGACAGCGCAAGCCGCGCTGCAGGCAGTGGCATTGGCGGGCACGCCGAAGTGGCAGATCGGCGTTGCCGATGGCACGCCCGCCGGTTTCCGGTATGCAGACCTGTTGCCGCGCGCGCATCCCTCAGACAAACGCATGAGCTGGGCACCGGTCACCTACACCGTTGGCTCCAGCAGTGTGAGCAGCTTTCCGGCGGTGCAGTGGCGCAGCATCAACACGCCGAACCGCATCGACTTCACCCTGGCGGCCAATGAAGTGCGTGGCTATCGCCTGCGTATCTTCGTGCCACTGAGCCAGGTCAGCGCGCGTCCGCAGATCAGCGTCAATGCGCGCTGGAATGGACCGCTACCGGCCACACCCAACCAACCCAAGACGCGCGGCATCACCCGTGGCACCACGCGCGGCAACAACACGCTGTACGAGGTGGATATTCCTGCCTCGGCGCTGCAGGCCGGCAGCAACCGCATCGAGATCGGTGTTGCCTCCGGATCGCCGGACGATGGCTTCCTCAGCCCGGCGTTCGTGTTCGACAGCATCCAGCTGGTGGCGATGTAAGGCACCTGCCTGCCACCCACCGCGCACAGACACGTGCGGTGGGTGGCACAGCTCAAGAACGATGACACCAACCACTGACCAGCGCGTCGAATGCACCTGACCGCTGGTTGCAATCGGCCCATACCATCCACGCGCTAGAGTCCGCGGGAGCATGCCGTTTCCAGGTGCTGGCTACGCGTAGGGCTGTTGATCGCCGCGCTTATTTGGCGGTGATCGCACCACTCAGCGACACCGAACCCATCCCGCCGGTGACTTCGAAGCCGCCCTCCACCACCTGCAGATACAACGCGTTGCTGTAACGGCCATCGCCGCCACGCAACTCCTGCAGCTTGGTCAAGAACGCCTTGACGTCCGCAGTGAGATTGCCCTTTGCCGGCAACGCATTGCTGTTGCCCGCGGTGCCATGCGGAATGAAGGTGTACACGTAATAGCCTGCAGCGGAGTTATTGCCTTCCCACAGGTCATAGGTGACGCCGCCGGAGGTGATGGCATTGGCGGTAGTCAGCGTGCCCAGCGGATAGGAATTGTTGGCGCCCCAGATCATCACTTCCAGCTGCGGATCGCCCTTGCTGGCGTCCTTGCGGAAGAACAGATCGTAGGCAAAGTCACCGGTCTGCCCGCTACCGCTGGTAGTGAACGCCACTGCGCCGCTCAGGCTGCCGATCTTGGACACCTGATGCGGAAAGTAGCTGTCGGTGGCCGGGTTCATCGTGTAGTGCCAACCGCGGCAAATGGCCGGATACCCATACAACGTTCCGCTGGGCAGGTTATAGGTCACGGTCATGCTCGGCGTACTGCCCGAGCCGAAGGTCGCCTTGATGTTGTTGTTCTTGTCGTTGAAATTATTGTTGTAGGCGTATTGCGTGCCGTAAACCTTGGTCTCGCCGGTAGCGGCGCTGGCGCTGGATGCGACCAGCACCAAGGCCAACGCCACAGCGCGCGGCAACCGGTTGGAACCAGCAGACGTCAGCGAACGGAAGCTGTTGTGCAACTGCATGGGGTGGACTCCGATGATGGATGGATAAACGTTCGTCCACCGGCGTGCAGCGCAACGCGCCGAGCGGTGAACGAACGACCATTACGCATCCGGCGCCATCGACACAGTTGCGCGACTGGCAACGGATACCCTCGCGCTGACGGGGCGAGGACGTGGCCATCCCTGCAGACCGATCACCGTGGCCCCATCCGATGCGCGACGCATGCATGCGTCGCGCACAAGACCACGTTATTGCAGATTACTGTGCGTCGAGCGTGGCGCTGACCTTGGCCCAGCCATTGCCGCGCACCACTTCAAAACCCGCTTCAACAGCATGCAGATACATGCTGTTGTTGTAGCGCCCATCCTTGGACCGGTTGGTCTGCAGCCAGGTGAGGAAGGGCTTGGCATCCACGTTGAGGCTGCCGCTGGTCTTGAGCGTGGGCTGGCCGGCCGTGCCGGTCGGGATGAAGGTGTAGACGTAGTAGCCGGCACCGGAGTTGAAGCCTTCCCACAGGTCGAAGGTGCGTCCACCGGCAGTGATCACCTTGCTCGCGGTCAGCGTGCCGATCGGCCAGGAGTTATGGTCGCCCCAGATCATCACTTCCAGCTGCGGATTGCCCTTGGCGGTATCCCAACGGAAGAAGATGTCGTAGGCAAAATCGCCAGCCAGATTGGTGCCGCCCGCGCTATAGGTGAACTTGAGCGGGATCTTGCTCAGCGAGGAAATCTGCTTCGGGAACAAGGTGTCGCTGGTCGGATTCCAGTCGTAATGCCAGCCGCGCACGATCGCCGGGTAGCCATAGAGGTTGTAGTCGGCGAAGTTAAAGGTCACGGTCAACTCCGGCGTGCTGCCGGTGCCGAAGGTGCCCTGGATGATGTTGTTGGGATCGTTGAAATTGTTCACCCACGCATAGTGGTTGCCGAAGATCTTGTAGGGCCCGGCCAGTGCCACCGGCGCGAGCGCCACCAGACCGATTGCCAATGCTGCTTTCCACCAGCGCGATGCGCGCCGCCGCGTGGTCGGCGCCTGCGCACCGGTGTGAGTGAGGGTGCTGGATTGGCTGTTGTGCATGTTGACTCTCCGTGTGGGTTCCGCGCGGCAACGCCAGTACGGCGTTGTCGAAAGCCGCCTTGCAGCGGTGGCGTCGGACCCTAGCAGTGCCGTTGTGAGCGGAGCTATAGCAATTCCGGCAGCCCTCGCTCGCCATGCACCATAACGGGTGCTATCTGGCACGCGAAGCGTGCGCGGGTCCTCAGTTTGTGTTCGTTATCGGCTGCCAGCAGGATGTATCAGTCAGAGGGCACGCAACGCCGCGATCAGGAATGGTGCAGAGCCGCATCACGCGTAGGTAGCGATTGCGCCACGCAAGCGATCGCTTGTGCATGCCTTGCGCGATGCATCTGTGGCTGCTGCCTGTCGTCACTGGCCGACGCTGCATCACGCCGATGAACGCGTCACCTTGCACCAGGACAGCGACGCGCCAGGCGATAGCCCTACGCGCCACGGCCGTTTTGCGATAGCGTTCGCACTACAGACGACGCAACAGCCGAAGGGGGCGACGATGCGCATCGGAATCGTGGTGGACAGTGCCTGCGATCTGCCGCAGGACTTCATCCAACGCAACAACGTCATCGTGCTGCCGATCAGCGTACGCATCGGCGAAGCAGTGCTGGCCGATCACCGCGATGAAGAGGCCACGCTGAGCTTCCTGCACGCGCATGTGGCCGAGCGCGGTCACGAGGCGGAGACCACACCGTTCTCGGTCAACCAGATCCGCGATCTGTTCCTGCAGCGGCTGGTCATCGACTACGACCACGTGTTCTGCCTGACCATCTCCAAGCTGCGCAGCCAGATCTTCGATAACGCCATGCAGGCCAGCTTCGCGATCCTCAACGACTACAAGCCGATCCGCCAGGCGGCCGGCCATACCTCGCCGTTCGCACTGCGCGTGATCGATACGCTCAACCTGTTCGCCGGCCAAGGCATCACCGCGGTGGAGGCGGTGCGTCTGCGCGAGCAGGGCCAGGGCGTGGCAGCGATTCGCGCCCGGCTCGAGCAGCTGGCCGAACACACTTACGGCTACATGATTCCGCGCGATCTCTATTACCTGCGTGCGCGTGCCCGCACCAAGGGCGACCGCAGTGTGGGCTTGATCAGCGCCGCGCTGGGCAGTGCGCTGGATATCAAGCCGGTGCTGCGCGCGTATCGCGGCGTCACCGAACCGGTGGCCAAGTTGAAGGGCTTCGAGCCATCCGCAGAGAAGCTGTTCGGCTTCACCGTGCGCAAGCTCCGCGAGGGCTTGATGACGCCCACCGTATGCGTAGGCTACGGCGGCGAGCTGAACGAGTTGCACGCCCTGCCCGGCTACGCCGCCTTGCAGGCCGCCTGCCAGACCCACGGTGTGGAATTGTTCGAAAGCGTGATGAGCCTGACCGGCATGGTCAACGTGGGCAAGGGCGCACTGGCAGTTGCATTTGCGGCCGAGCCGCATACGTTTTCTGCCTGAAGCAGGCTCGGTCGATGGCTTTGCAGCCAAGCGGCAGCGCTATCGCTCTGCAACTGATTCGTCTACATCGTGCAATCAGCTTACGGCTACAGAGATGATGTCGAATCGTTTAGATGTATTCAAAAGCTGAGTCATTCGAGGGCGCGGTGCCCTCACCGCTCGCGGGACACGCCGCAAGTACGTCCATGTAGGCTCGGTGGCGGCATCCATGCCGCCACACGGTCCCGCAATCGGCGAGGACACCGCACCGGGGAATTTACAGGTTGCTTTGCTGAAAACCCTGCACACCGACCATCTCGACTGGTCCTTGTCCGCCCACCGTCGCGGGACCTTACGCGGCATGGATGCCGCGTAAGAGCCTACACGGACGTACTTGCGGCGTGTCCCGCGATGGTGGGCGGGCAAAGACCCTGCGACCAAGCCGCAGATCAGTCGCTTTACACCTGACCTATCCGCACCATCCAACCACTCCAACGCAAACAGTATTTCGAGTTGTAGCGTCTTTCAGATACAGGTCAAAAGCTTGGTTCCAAGTAGAAGTGGATCGCAGAGAGCTACATGCCTGCACACCCGTCGACGGAATACTCACCGCCGCTGCACTAACGTGCGAACGTCATCCACCAGAGTCTTCGCACATGCCCGTCAGCTATTCGATCAGCCTGCCCGACCCCAAGCTCGCCCGCGGCGGCGATGCGAGCGTGAGCTTCAGCGCCCATGGTGCCGAGGCTTTTGCCGAACAGCTGCAGGCCGCCCTGCGCGACCCGGCCTGGTTCGATCGCTGGCGCCAGCTGCAGGCCGACCCGGACGCGGTGGATCCCAGCCTCGGCGTAACCGATCCCTCGGCCACGGTCATCGGCAAGCAGGGCGACCTGCGGATCGATCTGGTCGCCACCACCAGCATCCCCGGCGACCTGCTCAAACAGCGCATGCAGGCGCTGGCCGGACATCACTGGGAACTGCGCGACGTGCGTTGAAGCCCGCTGCCGCCGCGCGTAAGGCGCGGCGGCAGCTTCACTCAGGTCAGCACGTTGTCTGGCACCCGCCGAGGCCACCGCCACTTCAGATTTACCGCCAGCGTCCCGATCACGATCAATGCCAGGCCCAGCCATTGCACCGGCACCAGCGCGTGGCCGTAGAGCAGATAGTCCAGCAACAGCGTGACCAGCGGATAGACGAACGCCAGTACCGCAATCGTGGCCACATGCAGGTGACGATAGGACGAATAGAACAGCACATACACGATGCCGCTGTGGATTACGCCCAAGCCCACCAGCCACAGCCAGTGCAGGCCCGGATGCAGCGCGGCGCCACTGGAAAACCCTGCCAGCAATAAGGTGCCGACCCAGCACTGCACGGTCACCACCGCCAGCGGCCGCTCGCGGCTGATGCGGCGCGACATCAGCAACGAGGCCCCGCACAGCAATGCCGCCAGCAAGGTGAGCGCGATCCCGATCAGATAACCGCGATCGGCCGCCTGCCACAGCCGCGCCGGATCGGCCGAACAGGCCACACCGACGAATGCCAGCAACGTCCAGCCAAGATCGACACGCCGCGTGCGCTCGCCCTGCAGCAATGCGGCAAGGATCAACATCACGAACGGAAACACGTGGTAGACCATCGTCGCCACACCGATCGACGAGCGCGCCATGCCGGCGAACAACGCCACCCAGTTCAGCACCAGCAACACACCGCTGATGACCGCATCGCGCAACAGCGTACGCTCGCGCCACAGGCCGCGCAGCTGCCCACCGATCAAACCGCATACCGTCAGAAACAGCGCACCGAACAGGCAGCGGTAGAACACCGCAGTCACCGGATCCTGCCCGCTTTCGTGCACGAATACGCCCACCGACCCGATCAACACTTCGGCCACCAGCAATTGCCAGATTGCACGTCGCGCAGCGCCCGCCGAGGTCGCTTGAGCAGACAAGGACACGCTCATAGCGCAATCACTCCCTGCAGATACTGCACAGCACTGCCGCGCACGTACACATGCTGCGGCTCGACCCGGCAATCGAGTTCACCGCCGCGTACCGATGCCTGCAGCGCACGCAGCTGCGTCTTGCCAAGCGTTTGTGCCCACAGCGGCGCCAACGCGGCATGGATCGACCCGGTGACCGGATCCTCGCTACCGCCATTGGCCGGCCAGAAATAGCGCGAGACGAAGTCATGCCCGACGCCCGGCGCGGTGACCGCTACATCGCGCGGCGCCAGCGCCAACATCCGGCTCAGATCGGGCGTCACCTCACGCACCTGTCCTTCATCGGCATAGATGGCGATATACGCCTGCGCGTTTGCATAGACAGCCTGTGGCGCGATCGACAACGCCTCCGACAAGGCTTGCGGCACTACCCGCACCAGCGACGGCATCTGATTGGGGAAGCGCAGCTCGAAGGTACTCTCGGCCACCCTGGCGACCTCGATCTCACCGACGGCAGGCGCGCGCAATCGCAACGGGAATGCAGCGCCTTGATGCGTGGCAATCACCAACGCGCTGGCCAAGGTCGCATGCCCGCAGAAGCCGACTTCCTTGATCGGAGAAAACCAGCGGATGTCGAATACCCCGCTCTCGTCGCGTACGAAAAATGCGGTCTCAGACAAATTGTGTTCGCCGGCAATCGCCTGCATCAGCGACTCCGGCAGCCATTCCTGCAACGGCACGACAGCTGCAGGATTGCCCTTGAAACGCACCGTGGTAAACGCATCGACGATAAACACAGGAAGCAGCACGGCCCAACCTCACAGAAGAGAAGACACACCTGGCGCACTCACCGGGCACAGCCAGTCTGCAGCGCAGCACACGACCATGACAGATTCAGATACGCTGCAAATTGACCAATACAGATAAAGGGCGCCCGTACATGCTCCTGTACGAATCGCTGGCCACCCAGCTGCGGCAGCAGATCGAAGGCGGCACCCTGCGTGCCGGCGAGCGCCTGCCCTCGATTCGGCAACTAGCTGCCAATCACGGCATCAGCACGGCAACGGCAGTGCAGGCCTGCCTGCAACTGGAACGCGAAGGACGCGTGCAGGCGCGGCCGCGCTCCGGCTACTTCGTGCGCACCACCGCCTCTGCATTGCCTGTCGCAGCACCGGCAACGCGGCGGCGCAAACCCGGCATGGTCGACAACCCGGCCTTGCAGCGCGTGCTCGATACCCTGGCGCGTACCGACCTGCTGCCGTTGCACACCGCCACTCCCGCACCGGCGTTGTTGCCGGCTGCGCACTTGGCCGCCGCCCTGTCGCGTCAGTTGCGGCGCCAACGCACAACCGCACTGGACTACGCACCGCCACAAGGCCACGCCGTACTACGCAGGCAAATCGCACAGCGTTACGCACACTGCGCAACCACCGTAGCCGCGGAAGAAGTGGTGATCACCGCCGGCGCGATGGAAGCGATCAGCCTGGCACTGCGCACACTCACCGCACCGGGCGATGTGGTGCTGGTGGAAACACCCACCTACCACGGCATCCTGCAGGCGGTGGCCGCGTTACGACTCAAGGTGCTGGAAGTCCCCAACCGCGCCGGCCATGGTATCGATGTGGCACGCCTGGACGCGCTGCTGCAACGCACGCCGGTACGCGCGGCGGTGCTGGTGCCCAACTTCAACAATCCCAACGGCAGCCTCACCCCCGACAGTGCCAAGCGCGCACTGCTCGACAGCTGCGCGCACCACGGCACCGTGGTGATCGAAGACGATATCTACGGCGAACTGGATTGGTCGGGCCAGCGCCCTCGCCCGCTACGCCACTTCGACACGCATGCCAACGTGATCACCTGCGGCTCGTTTTCCAAGGTGCTGTCGCCGGGACTGCGCGTGGGGTGGTTGCTGGGCGGCGACTGGACCGACGCATTGGTGCGCGCCAAATACTTTTCCACCGTCGGCAGCGCCAGCCTGCCGCAACTGGCGCTGGCCGATTATCTGGCGCAACACGATCTGGAACGGCATCTGCGCAAACTACGCCGCACCCTGGCCGACAACGGCCAACGCTTGCGCGATGCGATCGTGCGGCATTGGCCTGAGAGCACGCGGGTGGGCGACCCGGCCGGCGGACTCTCGCTGTGGCTGCAATTGCCCGATGGCGGCAGCGGCCAAGCATTGTTCGAAGCCGCATTGGCCGAAGGTATCGGCACCTCGCCGGGCCATCTGTACTCCAGCCGCGGCGACTACGCCGATCACCTGCGGCTGACCTGCGGCCAGCCGTGGAGCGACATGCTGGAACGCGCGATGCGGCGATTGGGCAGGCTTGCGACGCAGGTGGCGCGGTAGCTTCGTCGTGGGCATCAACTTTTGAATTGGCGTTGGCGTCAGCTGTTGCTGTTGCTGTTGCTGTTGAACAACAACAACGATGTCGCCAGCATCTACTCGACGCGAACTTTCAGATGCGCAATGACGAGCCCCTCTCCCCACGGGAGAGGGGTTGGGGTGAGGGTACTGGGCGAAGCCAACCTGCACCCAAACTTCACCAGGCTTCGCCCGTACCCTCATCCGCCCCGCGGGGTACCTTCTCCCGAGGGGAGAAGGGAAATCAGCTCGGCGCTTTATTCATGCCACCGGTCCAGGCAACACGGCAACGCAAGCAATGCAACGCACGCAACTGCGCGAGGTCTACTGCCACGCACACGCCACAAACTTAACAAACGCAACAAACGATTGGCTATTTCCACAATCGAGCAATCAAGCAATCACGAACGCAACGCCGCAGCATGATGCGCAATATGCTCGCCGATAAAACTCGAGATGAAGTAATAGCTATGGTCGTAACCAGGCTGCAGCCGCACCGTGACCGGATAATCAGCGGTCTTTGCAGCTTCCTCGAATAACGCAGTTTTCAACTGGTTTTCGAGAAATTCATCCGCGTCGCCCTGATCGATCAATAGCGGCAAACGCTCCTGCGTTTGTGCGATCAACGCAGTGGCGTCATACGCTTTCCACGCATCACGGTCCGGCCCCAGATACTGGCCAAACGCCTTCTCGCCCCACGGCACCTGGCTCGGCGCGACGATCGGTGAAAATGCAGACACGCTGCGATAGCGGCCCGGATTCTTCAATGCGATGGTCAAGGCGCCGTGCCCGCCCATCGAGTGGCCGCTGATCGCGCGCGCGGCGGTAGTGGCGAAGGTCGCTTCGATCAACGCCGGCAATTCGTTCACCACATAGTCGTACATGCGGTAATGCGCGGCCCATGGCTGCTCGGTGGCGTCGACATAGAAACCAGCGCCCTTGCCGATGTCGTAGCCGTCCGCGTCGGCCACCTCGTCGCCGCGCGGGCTGGTGTCGGGCGCAACCAGGATGACGCCATGCTCGGCCGCGTAACGTTGCGCGCCGGCCTTGCTGATGAAATTCTGTTCGGTGCAGGTCAGGCCGCTGAGCCAGTACAGCACCGGCAGCGGGCCATCGGCGGCCTGCGGTGGCAGATACACGCCCACCTGCATGCTGCAGTTCAAGCTCTGCGACTGGTGCCGGTAGACATCTTGCCAACCGCCGAAGCAGGCACGGTGTTCGATACGTTCCATAAGATTCCTTCGATAAAAACCTGCGGCCGACATGGATGCCGGCCGCGAGGTTGGGCGATCAGTGCAGCAGGCCCTTATGGCGTGCCACATTGGCCGCCAATGCATCCATCAATCCCGGCGACAGGCAGTCGTACGGGGTCAAGCCGAGCTCGTTGAGGCGCGCGCGTACGCCGTCCATGTCATCCGGCGGCGTGCCGGTTTCGATGATGGAGGACACGAACGCCGCAAAGCCCGGCGGCGACCAGCCCGACTGCTGCGACAACTCGGTATGGATAAAGTCCAGACCATAAAACGCATGGTCCTTGTTCTCGATGCGGCCAATCATATGCACGCCGCAAGCGGTACAGGCGTGGCGCTGGATCGCCGCGCTTTCGTCGACGATCTTGAGCTTCTCCGCATGCGCGGTGACCGTGACCTTGTCGCGCGGCACCACTGCAATCACCGAAAAGGTCGCGCCTTCCGGCTTCCAGCATTTACTGCAACCGCAGGCGTGGTTATGCGCGGTCTGCGCACCCACTTCCACGGTCACCTTGTCGCTGGCGCAATGACATTCAAGGGTTCCCCCCTGAAAGCTTTCTGCACCTCCACGCGCAACACCACTGTCTACCGAAGGATGAATCGAGACGCTGGTCATCATGCCCCTCCCGGAGTATCGGGTACCACGTGCGCGGAAGCGGCCGCGCGCCGATCCTGGCCGTACGGTCAGAAGTGAATCACGGTGCGGATCGACTTGCCTTCGTGCATCAGGTGGAAGGCCTCGTTGATCTCTTCCAGCGGCATGGTGTGGGTGATGAACGGGTCCAGATCGATCTCGCCCTTCATCGATTGCTCCACCATGCCCGGCAATTGGGTACGTCCCTTGACGCCGCCGAAGGCCGAGCCGCGCCACACGCGCCCTGTCACCAGCTGGAACGGACGGGTGCTGATTTCCTGGCCTGCGCCAGCCACACCAATGATGACGCTCTCGCCCCAGCCCTTGTGGCAACACTCCAGCGCCGACCGCATCACGTTGACGTTGCCGATGCACTCGAAACTGAAGTCCACGCCGCCATCGGTCAACTCGACGATGACCTCCTGGATCGGCTTGTCGTAGTCCTTGGGGTTGATGCAATCGGTGGCGCCCATGCTGCGTGCCAGATCGAACTTGCCCGGGTTGGTGTCGATGGCCAGGATGCGCCCGGCCTTGGCCTGCACCGCGCCCTGGATCACCGCCAGACCAATGCCGCCCAGGCCGAACACTGCCACGCTCTCACCCGGCTTGACCTTGGCAGTGTTGTGCACGGCACCAATACCGGTGGTGACGCCGCAACCGAGCAGGCAGACCTTTTCCAGCGGCGCTTCCGGGTTGACCACGGCCAGCGAAATCTCCGGCACCACGGTGTACTCGCTGAAGGTGCTGCAGCCCATGTAGTGATAGATCGGCTCACCGTTGTAGGAGAAGCGCGTGGTGCCGTCGGGCATCAGGCCCTTGCCCTGTGTGGCACGCACTGCCTGGCACAGATTGGTCTTGCCGGACAGGCAGAATTTGCACTTGCGGCATTCGGCGGTGTACAGCGGGATCACGTGATCGCCGACCTTGACGCTGGTGACGCCCTCGCCGATCTCTTCAACGATGCCGCCGCCTTCGTGGCCCAGCACGGACGGGAAGATGCCTTCCGGGTCGTCGCCGGACAGCGTGAACGCATCGGTGTGGCAGACGCCGGTATGGGTGATGCGGACCAGCACTTCGCCGGCCTTCGGCGGTGCGACGTCGATTTCGACGATTTCCAGCGGCTTGCCGGGTCCGAATGCAACTGCTGCACGGGATTTCATTGGATGACGCTCCTGACGATGAGATTCAAGGACGGGTGCGGCATGCGCCGACCCGGTGGGAGTTCATTTGAGGTAGGACCGGACCAGGCCGAGCAATTCCTGCACCCGCTCGGCGCGTTGCGCATCGGACGTTGCGGCATGCCCGAAATCTTCCCGGATATGCGCTTCAAGCACCTGCGACATCAGCCCATTCACGGCCCCCCGGATCGCGGCGATCTGCTGCAAGACAGGCGCGCAGTCTGCGCCTGCCTGCAGCGCCCGCTCAAGTGCATCGCACTGCCCGCGCAAGCGACGCACGCGTGCTAGCGCCCGCTTTTTCTCTTGCGGCGAATGCGGCATGACAGCTCCGATCCAAAATACTGGGGGGCAGTATATGGATTCGGACGAAAAAAGCCATGGGCGCCGGGGCGTTCTGTCGAAGATGCCGGCTGGCAACATGATGTTCGATCAACGCAGATGCGCGCGAGAATGCCGCCAACAGAGACTGTGGCGCGGCCTGTGCACACGCACGCACAGATCAAAAATTTGTGCCCTGCGCAGGAAATCCGCGACCGCAATCAGCAAAGTGGCCGCAGTGCAGCATGACGGTGGCTGATGTGCACGTGCAGCATCCAGCGTCATCCCTCATCTCCCTCCAGACGCATGCTTTCCGACACCGGCAGCTCGATGGTGCAGCGCACCCCATCCGGGCCCAGCTCATAGGTGGTTTCGGCCTGCAGTTGATACGGCAGCGCGCGCTCGATCAGCTCGCGGCCGTACCCGGAACCTTGTGGCGCTTCGCCGGGTGTTGGCATGGTCACGCCGGTTTCGCTCCATTCGATCCGCAGCCACGTGCCGTTACCGGTGCGCAGCAGCCGCCAACGCACCTGCAGCTGGCCGCCAGGTTGGGCGAGCGCGCCGTACTTGTTGGCATTGGTCGCCAGCTCATGCAGCGCCAGCGCAAACGTCTGCACGGTGCTGGAGCGCAGACGCACGCCGCTGGGGCCATCCAGCACCACCTGCTCACCCTGGCCTTGCGCGTCGATCGCGCCCATCGCCGAGAGTTCGACATGGATCAACTCATCGAACAGGATGCGATCGCCGTCGTTCAAGCGCGAGAGCAATCCCTGCACGCGCGCCAGCGCGTCCAGGCGGTCGTTGTAGATCAGCGCCAGCTCGGCGATGGTCTTGCTGCTGCGCTGGGTGCGATTGAAGACCACACGCACCACGCCCATCAGGTTGCGCGTGCGGTGCTGCAGTTCGGCCAGCAACACCTGCTGGCGATCTTCCCACTCCCGGCGCCGGGTGACGTCCTGGCCGATCTTGAGATACCCCAGCGGCTCGACACCGGCGTCGCGCAGCGGCCGGGTCGCCCCTTCGATGAAGACGCGGCGACCGTCCTTGCATTGATGCCAGCGGACATTGGGGGCAAAGCCGGTGTGGTGCGCCTGTTCGATCTCGCGCTGCGGCACCCCGGCAAGGCGATCTTCTGCAACGAAGGTCATGGCGATGTGTTGCCCCACCGCTTCTTCGGCGGTCCAGCCGAACACCGCTTCGGCACCAGGGGGCCAGGTCTGGATGTAGCCGCTGGTGTCGGTGGTAAAGATCGCGTAATCCAGCGCGTTTTCAAGAATCACGCGGTAACGCTCTTCGCTTTCGATCAGCGCGCCCTGTGCGCGTGCGCGCTCCAATGCCGCCCAGGTGCGCTCTGCGGTTTCTTCGGCCAGCCGGATCTCGGCGGCCGTCCAATCGCGCGCAGTGCGCTGACTGACCACGAAGCTGGCAACCAGTTGGCCGCTCTTGATCAGCGGCACCACGATCAGCGCACCGATGGCATTGCCCAGATAGGCCGCGCGCTGATCGTCGGGCAATGCCGCATCGATGGCAGTGTCGCGCACCACCCATGTCTGCGCGTCGGTCAGCCAGGGCATCGGCCAATCGCTCAGCGCGAAGCGCCGCGCGTGACTGGTTTCGCCGGGTTGATGCCAATCGCGTTCGACAACGTACTGCTGCGTTTTGCGATCCACTTCAACGTAGTACGCGCGGCCGGCATGCAAATGCTCGCCCAGCACGCACGCGGCGTTGCCCTGGATCGCGGCCGGGTCGCTCAGCGGCCGCAGCGCATCGGACAGCTTCAACAAGAAGGCATTGCGATCCTGCACCTCACGCAACGCCGCTTCGGCCAGCTTGCGGTCGGTGATGTCGAGCACGAATTCGAAACCGGTTCCATCCGGCAGCCGCTTGGCGGCGAACAACGCCCAGCGATGCGAGCCGTCCTTGCGCAGATATTCGCGCTCATAGGGCGTGGTGCTGCCCTTGGCCTTCAACTCTTGAAAGGCCTGCGCGGTCAACTCACGCGCGGTCGCCGGGGTCAGGTTCTGCCAGTTGAGCGTACCGGCTTCAACATCTGCACGGCTGTAGCCGCTCATCTTCAAGAACGCATCGTTGGCATCGGTCAGGCGGCCATCCATATCGAAATATGTCGCGCCCACGGTTTCGATCGTCAGTGCGGTGCGGAAGCGCTCTTCACTGGCACGCAGCAGCTCCTGCGCACGTTTCTGGTCGGAGATATCGCGAAAATACACCGACATACCGCCATCGCTGGTGGGATACAGACTGATGTCGACCCAATGCCCCAGCACCGGCGAGGCGACATCCAGGCGGACCATCTGCCGCGTTTGTGCGGCCTGCAAATGCGCGGTGTGCGTTGCAGAGCCGATCAACGCGGCGAACTCGTCCCAGATCACCTTGCCCAGCAATTGCGCACGCGAGCGCGCCCACAGCGCCTCGGCCTTGCGATTGATATAGGTAAAGCGCCACTGCGCATCGACGCCATAGAACGCATCGGAAATGCTTTCCAGAATGTCGCGGTTACGCTCGGCTAGCATGCCCAGTTCCGCCTGCACCCGGCGTTGTCCGGTCACGTCCTGCACCACGGTCAACCCACCGGTCACCCTGCTGCCATCGCGCAATGCGACCGCAGTGACACGCAACCAACATTCGGCGGTTCCATCGAGGTGGCGGAAATCGATCGGCGCTGTGGTGTCTTGGCCGCGCAACGCGCGCGCACCGGGAAACTGCTGCGGTGGCACCGGGTTGCCCTGCTGGTCGATACCCTGCCACTCGGCTGCGCGCACGCTATCGCGCGAGGGAATGCGATCGGTCAACTGATCGCTCAGCTGCGGGTTCTTGTAGGTGAAACGGCCTTGCGTATCGAACAGACCGACGCCGATCGGAATCTGATCGAGCACCAGCGCCAGCCGCGCCTCGCTATCGCGCAGGCGTTGTTCGGCCTGCTTGCGCGCGGTGATGTCGGCGGCGGTGCCGAACCATTCGGTGATATTCCCCTCCGCATCCAGTGCCGGCACGCCCTTGGTGGCGATCCAGGCCAGGCTGCCGTCCGCACGTCGCACCCGATGCTCGAAAATGATGGGTGTCTTTGCATGGATGCCGGCATCGATCTTTCGCCGCACCATTGCCCGATCGTCATCGGGAATGTAATCCATCAGCCAGGCGCGATTGGGATTGACCGCATCGGCCAGAAAGCCTTTACCGGTCAATGCGCGCATCTCGCCCCAATTCGGGCTCATCCGGTAATGCACTTCGGAACTTACCAGCGACAACGCGGCCAGCCGCGACTCGCTGGTCCGCAACGCCGCCTGAGCACGATTGCGTTCGACATAGTCGGCGGCGGTCCATGCAAGCAGTTCGAGCAACCTGAGTTCGTGCTCTGCCGGCCGATACGGCAGGGTGAATTGCGTACTGAGCAAACCGAGCAACACGCCGGCACGATTGAACAGGGGCGTGAACTGCGCAGCACGGATCCCACTGCACAGCGCGGCCTCGTAATCCGGCGTGCCCTTGAGTGGGGTGAACGTTTCGATGTCTTCGATCACCAGCTGCCGGCGCTCGCGGCGCATGGCATCGCAGGTCGCCTGAAAACCGTCCTTCAAGAACTGCTGCACGAACGGGCTGCGCTCGTCGTGCCCGCGATAGACACGCAGCTCCATGTCGTTGCTGTGCTCGTCGACCAGTTGCACGCAACCGCACTCGGTGCGCGCGAACGTGCAGGCAAGCGCGGTGATGTCCTGCAGCGCTACACGCATCTCGCTCTGCGCTGCAAGGCTGACCTGTAGCGCGTGCAACTTGCGCATGCCGGCCAGCTCTTCCAGCATGCTTGCAGCGCTTTCGACACGTTCCACGTTGTCGATCTGTTCGCCAGGCGCACGTTTCATCGTGACTGGTTTCTCCCTGCGCGCATTATCCGATCTCTCGCCAAGGGTGAAGCGACACAATGCGTAATCGCGAGCGAAGAGGCTGTAGTAGCGTGCTCGACATCTGCCGTGCTGGTGCACGCGCAAGCCTGCGTCTTTGGATGCGCAGCCGACGCGACCGCAAGGTGGTGGTCACTGGCTGGCAGCGTTATCTGGCGAAACACCCAGTCTGCTCTACGGCAACGTCCGCTAGCGGCAAGGCACCTGCGCGCATCGATCTCAGCCGTGACGCGGTGGCGGCTCGAATCCCTCCTCCTCCAGGCATTGCAGCAACGATGACGGTGGCGGCCCAGGCGGTGGCGCATCCGGCACCGGCAACGCGATGTCTTGCGCCGTAGCGCAGGCCTGCAGCGCTGCATCGAATTCGGGATCGTGCGGCGGCGGTGGGCCATGATGGCCGTGCGCAGATGGCGGTGGCGGTGGCGGTGGCAGTGGCAGCGGCGGCGCGCCACCTGGAACGCCGCAGAGGCTGGCGCAGCCGCTCATGCTCAGTGCGGCAAGCAGCGCAGCGGTGACGGCAAAGCTGGGGCGTGTTTGGACCATCGTCGATCTCCCTGGATGGATGCACACGTGTGCGTCGTGCATGCACGTGGCAGAGCGGGCGACGCCCGCGCTTTCGTCCAGCAAAGCCTTGCATGTGCGTGTGCCGCGCATGTGTCGCGCGCGTGTCGCCATCCGCCAAGCGCAGGCGTGCGGCGGCATGCGCTGATCGTGCCGCTATCCCTGTTGCACAAACGCGCAAGCGCTAACGCGTCAGTTCTCGACGACGGCCGGTGCCACGCTGACGGCGGCGTCAGCGGCATTTTCAGGCAGCGATGCCATCACCGCAGCGCGAAAGCGCGCAGCGAATGCGGCATCGTTGGCCTGATAGAAGGCACGCGCGTTGGCCGATAACTGATCCAGCTGCGCCTGTGGCAACGCCAATGCAGTTTCCACCGCGTGCGCGATTCCCGCCTCATCGACGTAGTAATACGAGGCCAGACGCCGCTGGCGCACGTCGGCCACCGGAATCAGCACGCCGTGCTCGGGCCTGACCAATTCGTTCATCGGCTCACCGTCGGTCGCCAATGTCACCGCGCCCACGCTCAACGCTTCCATCAGGTAATGCCCGAAACCTTCGGCTTCTGACGGGCAGATATGGAACAGATGCGCGTTCTGCAGCCGGCGCAGTTCGGCATCGTCGAGATAGCGGACCCGGTGATCGATGTTGGCAGCAACCACCGGCTTGCCGGCGGTGCGCGGGCTCTGCACCACGGTCAGCAGCGGCCACTCCGGATGCTGCTTCCAGGCCTCCAGCAGCACGCGGGTGCCCTTGGCGGTGCTGCGCCCGGCCAGATGGAAGAATGCACGTTGACGCAGCACCCGTGGGTCGTAGCGATCCGGGCTGGTGAATCCGATGAACCGCGTGGTGCAGCCCAGATTGCGAAAGATCCGCTCGGCGTGATGGGTCTTGCACAGCACCGCGTCGAAGCGCGGCAACCGCGGCAGCCACTTGGGCAGCATCCACTCCGGATTGGGCACCAGCAGGTTGGCCTGGCCCAGCGGCAGGCAGCGCGCATACACACGTTCGGAAAAGATCTGCACCGGCACCCGCCCGAACAGCGCGCGGCTGGCCCACAGACGGGTTTCGCGCAGGGTGTCGTGCACCCGCTGGCTGGTGAATCCCACTTCCTGTACCGGCACACCGCCAGCACGCAGGGTCTGCGCCATCAGCACCATGTCGCGGGTCAGGCCCACGCCGTTGTCGCGGCTGATCACCCGCATCATCGGAAACGCCTTGTCATGCGCGCACTCGCCGTTGCAGCGGCACAGTGTCGATGTGATGGCTTCCTTGGCGATGTCCGGTTCTGTCATGTCGCGTCACACGTATGCCAATGGATGACAAATTCAATCATTATGATGCGTGCTCCAGCCTTGCAACTGCGAGCACCATGTATCCGGTAGCCACTACCCTGCGCGGCCAAACCTCCGCGCCACCGACGATGACCTCCATGGACCTGCAACAACCCTGCGTTCTTGTGGTTGACGACGACCCGGACCTGCGCAAGCTGATCGGCGAGTTCCTGAGCGCCCACGGCTACCAGGTGGACGTTGCCGAAAACGTGGCGGAGATGCGCAAGAGCATCGCGCAGCGCCGCCCGGACCTCATCGTACTCGACGTGATGATGCCCGGAGAAGACGGGCTGAGCGCGGCCCGGGCCCTGGCCAGCGAGCGCGGTTCACCCGCGGTCATCATGCTCAGCGCGTTGGGCAACGACACCGACCGCATCATCGGCCTGGAAGTGGGCGCCGACGATTACCTGGCCAAACCCTGCAATCCACGCGAATTGCTGGCGCGGGTGCGCGCCCTGCTGCGCCGCAGCCAGGCCAGCAACGAGCAGGCCGACCACCGCGGCAACGTCTACGAATTCGCCGGCTGGCGGCTGGATGTGGTACGCCGCGACCTGCGCGACCCCACCGGCATCTTCATCAACCTCTCCGATGGCGAGTTCGCGCTGCTGCGCACCTTCGTCGAGCATCCGCAGCGGGTGCTGAGCCGCGACCAACTGCTGGACTATGCGCGCGGCCGCGATACCGATGTCTACGACCGCGCCATCGACAGCCAGATCAGCCGGCTGCGCCGCAAGATCAACGAGCGCGTGCATACCGAGTTGATTCGCACCGTGCGTAACGAAGGCTACATGCTGCTGCCGGGCGTCTCGCGTCTGTGAGCAACCCGGCACGTCGCGGGCTGTCGATCTTTGCGCGTACCTTCGTATTGCTGGCGGTGGCCCTGCTCACCGCCCAGGCGGTCGGCATCGCGCTGCTGGTGATGCGCACCCCGGTCTACGAGCCGCCGGTGCATCCACCGGAGGTGGTGGCGCTGCTGTCCACGCGCATGCCGGCCGGCACCCAGACCTTGACGGTGCGCGAGTCCGCGCAGTCCCCGCTGCCGCCAGCAGGCCAGGTGCGCGATGCGTTTGCCGAAATGCTGCTTGCCCATTGGCTGGATGTGCCCGAGCAGCGCGTGCGCTTCTACCGCAGCGCCGACGATCGCCCGGGCCCGCGCATCGGCATGTCGCTGCCGGGCCAACCGCAGGCGTCCGCGGCCAATGACGGCGATGGCAGCCCTGCCGGCAATCGCCGCGCTACCTCGCAGAGATCGCCGCCAGAGCCGGGGGATTGGCACCGCGATCGCCATCCCGGCGCCTCGCCGTTCGGCAACGGACTGCGCCCGGACGACGCCCCCGGCGCCTGGGAAAGCGAGCGGCTGACCCCGGGCGTGCCACTGCTGGACGGCTTCACCGCCGCGCTGCAGCAGCCCGATGGCCGCTGGCGCACGGTGGAATCGCCGCCACGGCGGTTGTCGGCCGAGTTCAAGACCCACGTGGTGCTGCTGTTCCTGGCAGGCCTGCTAGCCAACGTGCCGCTGGCGTGGTGGTTCTCGCGTGCGCTGTCGGCGCCGATCAAGCGCTTTGCCGAAGCCGCCGACCGGCTGGGCCGCAACCCGGATGCCGCTGCACTGCAACGCAGCGGCCCGCCGGAGATCGTGCGCGCGGCCGACTCGTTCAATGCGATGCAGGCACGCCTGAACCGCCTGATCAACGAGCGCACCCACATGGTGGCAGCGATCGCGCACGACCTGCGCACGCCGCTGGCGCGCCTGTCGTTCCGCCTGGACGGCCTGCAGCCTCCGCTACGCGACAAGGCACTGGCCGACATCGACGAGATGAAGGCGATGATTTCCGCCGCGCTGGATTTCATCCAGAACGATCGCCACCGCGGCGAACGCGCGCCGCTGGATCTGCGCCTGCTGGTGGAAAGCGTGGTCGACAACGCCACCGACATCGGCGCCGAGGCCGAACTGCTGCCCGGCCCGGAGATCACCCTGGACGGCGACCCGCTCGCCTTGCGGCGCGCAGTGATGAACCTGCTGGAAAACGCACTGAAGTACGGCAAACGCGCGCGCCTGCAGTTGCAGCGTGACGGCGAAGACGGCGTGCTGTGGATCGACGACGACGGCCCCGGCATCGACCCGACCCAGCGCGAACAGTTGCTGCTGCCGTTCGTACGTGGCGAGTCCTCGCGCAACCGCGACACCGGCGGCATCGGGCTAGGCCTGTCGGTGGCGCACAGCATCGTGCTGGCGCATGGCGGCGATCTGCGCCTGGACAATCGTGCCGGCGGCGGGCTGCGGGTGACGGTGCGCCTGCCGTGCATGCCGGAGCGGCGCTAAGCCTGGATCGGATCGAGGGTCTTTACCGGACCCGGACGCGCTGATTGCGAGTGCGGCAGCGCGCGCGTGATGCCATCGCCTGCGTGTCACGCTACCGAGATCGCCGCGACGGGAGGTCGCCGGAGCACCGCGTGCGCGATGAGGCGGCAGCTAATGGCGCCTCATCGCACTCAGGTCAAGTCGGGCAGAACTGCAGCGGCGCGCCACATCGGCAACCCACCGCAGCCCTTCAACCCACGCTTACTCACTCAGTACGCAAACTCGCGGAACACCCGATCGATATCGCCGTTCCATGCACCGTGATACAGCGCCAGCTTGCGCTCGGCGGCGGTGACACCGCTCTCGGCGATCTCGGCGATCACATCCACAAAGCCGGTTTCGTCCTGACCGTCGGCATTCAAACGCGCCCGCCGACGCAGGCCTTCGCGCGCGATCTTGACCGCTTCCACGGCCAAATCGCGCACTTTGCCGTTACGGAACGGCAGCCCGAGCGCATGCTTGGGCACGCCATCGCGCAGCGCGTGACGCTCGGTAGGGCTGAAGTCCTTGACCAGATCCCAGGCCGCATCCAGCGCGGTGTCGTCGTATAGCAGCCCCACCCAGAACGCCGACAGCGCGCACAGCCGATCCCACGGGCCAGCATCTGCGCCGCGCATTTCCAGATACTTCTTCAAACGCACTTCCGGGAACGCGGTGGTCATGTGGTCCGACCAGTCGCGCAGCGTCGGCAATGCACCCGGCAATGCCGGCAGCTTGCCTTGCATGAAATCGCGAAAGCTCTGCCCGCTGGCATCGACATACACACCGTCGCGGTAGGAGAAATACATCGGCACATCGAGCAGGTAATCGACGTAGCGCTCGTAGCTGAAGCCGTCTTCGAACACGAAGTCCAGCATGCCGGTGCGATCGGCGTCGGTGTCGGTCCAGATGTGCGAGCGGTAGCTGAGGTAACCGTTGGGCTTGCCTTCGGTGAACGGCGAATCGGCGAACAACGCGGTGGCGACCGGCTGCAGCGCCAGCGACACGCGGAACTTCTTTACCATGTCCGCTTCGGTGGCGTAATCCAGATTGACCTGCACGGTGCAGGTGCGCGTCATCATGTCCAGGCCGAGCGAGCCGACCTTGGGCATGTAGTTCTTCATGATCTGATAGCGGCCCTTGGGCATCCACGGCATTTCATCGCGGCGCCACTTCGGCTGGAAACCCATGCCGAGAAAGCCGAGCTGCAACTCGCCGGCCACCTGCGCCACTTCGTCCAGATGGGTGCCGGTTTCCACGCAGGTGTGATGCAGGGTTTCCACTGCTGCGCCGGAGAGTTCCAGCTGCCCGGCCGGCTCCAGCGTCACCGAGGCGCCGTCGCGCAGCAGCGCGATGGTGTGGCCGTTTTCCTGCACCGGCTCCCAGCCGAAGCGGGTCAAGCCGGTCAGCAGCGCCTGGATGCCGCGCGCACCTTCGAAGGTGGGCGCGCGCAGGTCGTCGAGCTGGAAGCCGAACTTTTCGTGCTCGGTGCCGATCCGCCAGTCCGCGCTGGGCTTTTCGCCGGAGGCAAGTACCTGGACCAGCTCCGCGCGTTCGGTGATCGGCGTTTCGGCAACGTGGCTGGGACTCGACAAGGGCAGGCTCGCAGAAAAATTGAGGGGAACGATGTGGGGATCCTCCCCAGCCACCGCAAGGCCCGCACTATAACCGCCCAACATGGAAGAATTGCCGCCATCGGCCGGGTCTTAGATTTCCATCCATGCTTACTGCATGCAGATGCAGGCGAACACCCACCGTCGCGCTGGCATCACCTGCCGGGACTTCACGCTCACAGCGACAAGCGCAGGCATGGCCGGGGCTGGTCAAGGTCGGGCAGCACCGCAGTCCTCAAGATGCCAGATGGCCATGCGAGGCCAGCATCCATGCGTGCAATAGCGCGGCAACCGCGGCGCTGTTCCAGCCAAAGACATGCGTACACGATCCTGTAGCATCGCCCGGCCATGACTGTTGCGCCCACACCCACCGACGCCCTGCTTGCGCAGATGGCCAGCCTGATGCACTGCGAGCGCGCCGAAGGCTTTGCCTGCGTGAGCGCGCGGCGCGCACACGGCGCGCGCTCGGTGGACCTGACCCAGGCGCAATTTGCGATTCTGCTGCAGGGCCGCAAACACGTGCGGACCGCGACCCAATCGCTGGAGTTCGTGCCGGGCGACCTGTTCCTGGTGACGCGCCGTTGCCGGATCGATGTGATCAACACGCCCGACCCATCAACCGGGCTCTACCTGAGCGCGGTGGTGCCCCTCTGCGAAGAGGCGCTTGCTGCTGCGCGCGCATTGTGGAATGAGCAGCTGCCCGAGGCCGGCGACGCCATCGCGCGGCTGCCGGCGATCGATTTCGACCAGACGCTGCGGCAATGGCGCGATGCGCTGCAACACGGCCTGTATACCGAAGCCCGCCTGGCGCTGACCTCGCTGGTCATCAGTTTGTGCCGCCGTGGTCACGGCGGCCTGCTGTTGCCGCCCGCACCAAGTCTTGCCTCGCAGGTGCGTACGTTGATCACCGCGCAGCCACAGCGAGCTTGGCGCTCACGCGATGTCGAAGACAGCCTGGGCATCAGTGGCGCCACCTTGCGCCGGCATCTGGCCGCAGAACACTGCTCGCTGCGCGAGCTGATCACCGACGCGCGGCTCGCGCATGCGATGGCCCTGCTCTACACCACACGCTGGCCGCTCAAGACCGTGGCCGCGCGTGCAGGCTATCGCTCCACCCGCAGCTTCAGTCAGCGCTTCCAGCAGCGTTACGGGCTGGATCCGGCCAGCATCGGCAACAGCCGCTAGATCGCTGCAGCGAGCGCTTCGCGCAGCGCAATGAGCGAATCGCGCAAGTCGCTGCCGCCAGCATGGCGACATCGCGGCGGTTGCCGCCTTCCCTGGAGTTGCTCATGTCTGTTTCCGTACTGCGTTCGCTGGCGCCGCTATTGCTCGCCGCAAGCGCCACGCTGGCGCACGCCGCTGCGCCCGCGTCCACCCATCCACAGGTTCCCGGCTTTTACCTGCAGCGCATCGGCACGCTGCGCGTCACTGCGTTGTTCGACGGCAGCGTCGCGTTGACGCGTCAACAGCTGTCCAATGTGGACCCGGCAGAGCGCGACCGCCTGCTCGCGCAGGGCTACGTGCCCGAAGACGACAAGGGCCTGCAGACGGCAGTCAACGCCTATCTGATCCAGGACGGCAGCCACCTCAGCCTGGTCGATACCGGCACTGCCCGGTGCCTTGGTCCCGGCCTGGGCCAAGTGCTGACCAACCTGCGCGCCGCCGGCTACGACCCGGCCCAGGTCGACGATGTGCTGCTCACCCACGCGCATCCGGACCACCTGTGCGGTCTGCTCGATGCGCAGGGCACCCCGGCATTTCCCAACGCCACGGTGTGGCTATCCGACGCCGATGCCGCGTACTGGCTGGATCCCGCTTCGGAGGCAGGTGCCGCGCCGATGCTGCAGTTCGCCTTTCCGCTGGCGCGCGCGGCGGCAGCGCCCTATCAGGCCCAGGGTCGGCTGCGCCGTTTCCAGCCGGGCAAGACCGCATTGCCGGCCGGCATCACTGCCCTGGACAGCCAGGGCCACACCCCAGGCCACGTGTCGTATCGCTTTGACGGCGGCGCCGGCGACACGCTGCTGGTGTGGGGCGATGTGTTGCACTACCACGCCGTGCAGTTTGCCCAGCCAGACGCATCGTTCGAGGCCGACAGCAACCGTAGCAAGGCCATTGCCTCACGCCGCAGCATGCTGGCGCAGGCCGCCGACGGCCGCTGGTGGGTGGCCGGCGCGCATCTGCCGTTCCCGGGCCTGGGTCATGTGCGCCGCGAGGGCAACGCGTTCGCCTGGGTGCCGACCGAATTCGGCCCCGTGCCGGCGACGCCTTGAGCGATGGGGCACCCAGGCAAGGTCCCTGTCCCGCAGCGCAGCCCGGCGTCGCCCGGCCCCGATACCGATGCCGCAAATAAAAACGGCGAGCTCTGGCTCGCCATTCTGGACTGCCCGCCGGGCCAGGCGTCATGGCGCCCGGCCCGGCCCGGCTCACGGCTCACGGCTCACTCCGCCGCAGGCGGCGCGCCATCCAGACCCAGCCAGCCGCCGACGATGCCGCGCAGTTCGTCCACGCCCTGGCGCGATTCGCCGGAGTAGGTCTGCACGGTCACGCTGTCGCCAAAGCGCGAGGTCACTTCTTTCTTGACCTTCTGCAGGGTCTGCATCTGCTGGCCACGGCCGAGCTTGTCGGCCTTGGTCAGCAACCCGTGCGCGGGCAGGCCGCGTTCGGCCGCATAGCCGAGCATCTGCAGGTCGTAATCCTTGAGCGGGTGGCGGATATCCATCACCACCACCAGCCCGCGCAAGGCCTCGCGGGTGCGGAAATAGCGGTCGATGAAGGCCTGCCAGTGCGCCTGCAGATCCTGCGGCACCTTGGCGTAGCCGTAACCGGGCAGATCCACCAGGCAGCGCTCGGGCTGGATCTGGAAGAACACCAGCTGCTGGGTACGACCAGGCGTCTTGGACACACGGGCGAGCGCGTTCTGGCGGGTCAGCGCATTGAGCGCGCTGGATTTTCCGGCGTTGGAGCGGCCGGCGAAGGCGACCTCGTAGCCGCCATCGTCCGGCAATTGCCGGGCGTTATGGGCGGACAGGTGGTAGCGGGCTTGTTCGATAAGGAGCGACATCCCCCTAGGATCGCACGTTCGGCGCCTGGCGGTTTTGCTGCACTGTTCGTTGACCCTGGCGCAAAGGCGTGTCGATAATCGAAGCACGCCTGCCACAGCCAGCCTCAAACGCGCGCAGGTCGGGTCCATACGGAGCTTTAGCTGATGCGCCATGCTCGTGTGCTTGTCCTCGCCGCCCTCGCCGTGCCGGTTATTGCCGCCGTGGCGTTTGCGCAATCGGCGGTGACGCCGATCCCCGATCCGCCACCTGTGCGCGTTGCGCCGTTGGAGGTGGACCTGTCCAAGACCACCTGGGGCGATGCCAAGGCGGGCCAGACCAAGGCCGCTGCCTGCGCGGCCTGCCATGGCCCGGACGGCAACCCGGCCGTCGCCATGTACCCGCGCATCGCCGGCCAGACCGAGCGCTACGTGGCGCATCAAGTGGCCTTGATCGCCAGCGGCGAGCGCAATAGCGGCATGGCGGCGGTGATGGTGCCGTTCGTCAAGGACCTCTCTGCGCAGGACATGCGCGACCTGGGCGCCTACTTCGCCACCCAGAAGTCTGCCGCCGGCGTGGCCGACGATGCGGTGGTCAACGAGGGGCCGTACCAGGGCCTGAAGTTTTACGAGGTCGGCGAGAAGCTTTACCACGGTGGCGACATCGCACGCGGCGTGCCGGCCTGCATGGCCTGCCACGGGCCGTCCGGCAGCGGCAATCCGGGACCGGCGTATCCGCGCCTGGGCGGCCAGCATGCCGAGTACGTGGCACGGCGCCTGAAGGAATACCAGGCCGGCACCACCCAGGAGCGCAACCCGGCGCTGTTCAATATCATGGCGCAGGTGGCGCACCCGCTGACCGAGCAGGAGATCCAGGCGCTGGCCAGCTATCTGCAAGGCCTGCACGACCGCGCCGACGATGCGGCCTCCGCGCAAGCACCCGCTGCCGGGACGCCCGCACGCTCATGAGTTGAACGCCACGGCTGCCACACCGCTTCACGACGCCGGTCCCGCGACCGGCGTCGTCGTTTCCCGTCCTCCCCCTATCCCCACGGAGCCTGCATGAAGCTGTTTTCCCGTCTGTCCCTGCTGTTGTTGATCCTGCTGCCGCTGGTGGCCTGCGCTGCCGACAAGAACACCCCGCCGGTCGAGGGCGACGACTACATCGTGATCGACGGCGGCCAGCCGTACGCGCCGCTAGCCGGCAAGGTCGAAGTGACCGAGGTGTTCGGCTACACCTGCCCGCACTGCGCGCACTTCGAGCCAACCCTGGAGGCCTGGGTGGCCAAGCAGCCGTCCTATGTGCGCTTCACCCCGGTGCCGGCGGCATTCGGCGGGTTCTGGGACGCATTCGCGCGTGCCTACTTTGCCGCCGACATCCTGGGCGTGGCCAAGCGCAGCCATCGCGCCATGTTCGAGGCGATCCACGAAAAGCAGAGCGTGCCCTCGCAGAACGTGGCACCGGAAGAACTGGCGGCGTTCTACGCCGACTACGGCGTGCCGCAGCAGCGCTTCGTCGAGACCTACAAGAGCGCGGCGGTAGACGCCAAGCTCGATGCCGCGCGCGACTTCGCCAAGCGCAGCAAGCTCCCCGGCACCCCGGCCATCATCATCAACGGGCGCTATCTGATCGGCGCGCGCAATTACCCGGACATGCTGCGCGTGGCCGACTATCTGATCGCCCGCGAGCACGCTGCGCCTGCCAAGCGCTGAACCGCGTAACCGCCACCGACGGCCGCCCGTGGCATCATGCGCCCCGCGGCCGTCCGGCCCTTTTCTCGCCCCACGCTGGAGATCCAATCCGATGAAGACCCGCTTCGCCCTGACGCTGATGGCGCTGCTGCCGATCCTGGTCGCCTGCAAGGCCCAGGACGGTTCGTCCGACACCGCACCTGCCGCTGCCACGCCGGCTGCTGACACCGCGCCTGCGCCGGCCGCTGCCGCTCCGGCCACAGACCCCGCCGCACCGCCGGCCGTTGGCGAGAGCGCCAGCACGGCCCCCGCCGTCGCACCCAGCGCCGCCCCACGTGCACCGAACGGCCCCGAGCCGGTCGCCGGCACCGACTATCTGGATATCGAAGGTGGCCAGCCGTACCAGCAGGCCGCCGGCAAGATCGAAGTGGCCGAGGTGTTCGGCTATGTCTGCCCTGCCTGCAATGCGTTCCAGCCGCTGATCGGGCCGTGGAAGGCCGGGCTGCCCTCCGACGTGCATTTCGTCTACGTGCCGGCGATGTTCGGTGGCCCGTGGGACGACTACGGCCGTGCCTTCTACGCCGCCGAAACGCTGGGCGTGCAGGAGAAGACCCACGAAGCGCTGTACAAGGCCATCCACGTCGACCAGACCCTGAAGGGCGAGCGCGGCAAGGATTCGGTGCAGGACATCGCCGCGTTCTACGCCAAGTACGGCGTGGACCAGAAGACCTTCATCGACACCATGAGCAGCTTCGGCGTGTCGGCCAAGACCAACCGCGCCAAGCAGTTCGCAACCCGCAGCAAGCTCACCGGCACCCCGTCGCTGATCGTCAACGGCAAGTACCTGGTCAAGGGCCAGAGCTTCCCGGACATGCTGCGTATCGCCGATCACCTGATCGCGCGCGAACGCGCCACGCTGGCCAAGTGACCCGAGCGATCGCCCTCCAGTGAACGCTTCGGATTCGCGCACCCTGCGGGTGCTGACCGCCAATATCCAGGCCGGCTCCAGCACCCGTCGCTACAGCGATTACGTCACCCGCAGCTGGTCGCACGCGCTGCCGTTGGGCAGCAAGCGTACCAGCCTGGACAGCATCGCCAAGCTGGCCGGCGAACGCGACATCGTGGGTTTGCAGGAGGCCGACCCCGGCAGCCTGCGCTCGGGCTTCACCAATCAGACCCACTACCTGGCCGAGCGCGCCGGCTTCGATTACTGGAGCCATCAGCCCAACCGCCGCATGGGCGGGGTGGCCTCCAGCGCGAATGGCTTGCTCAGCAAGCTGCAACCGCTGGAAGTGCAGGACCATGCCCTGCCCGGCCGGATCGGCGGGCGCGGCATCCTGCTGGCCAAATTCGGCGAAGGCCGCGACGGCTTGGCGGTGGCAGTGGCGCATCTGTCGCTGGGCGCCAATTCGCGCATGGCGCAACTGGCCTTCATCGCCGAGTTGTTGTCCGAGCATCCAAACGCAATGTTGATGGGCGATTTCAACTGCATGGCCGACCGGCCGGAGATGCAGGCCCTGTATCGGCATACGCGCCTGCAACCGCCAAGCTGCGAAGTGCACACCTTTCCGAGCTGGCGCCCGGATCGGGCGATCGACCATATTCTGGTCAGCGACAGTCTGACGATCGAACGCATCGAAGCGATTCCCGCCGCGTTTTCAGATCATCTGGCGGTTGGCATGGATATCCGCGTGCCGACGCAGTTGCTGCGTTAAATACCGCGAAAAGTGGCTACGGGTTCGCATAGGCGAACTCGACCGATGACACCCCCTCGACACCGCCTGTGCGATAACGCAGGCGGTTTTTCGTTGGGAGCACAGTCCGTGACACGCCTCTTATGAGTGCGCTGGTATGAGTGCGGTAGAGCCGCAACTGGCACCGGTGCGCACCTTGCGTCCGGTGTTCGTGTTGGCGGCAACGGTGGTGTGTACGTTTGCGTTGCTGGTGTCGTTGTTTCCGTTGGATGCAGGCCGCGTGCTGCTGGATGCGCAGACCTGGGCCTCGCGCAATGTCGGCTGGTACTACCTGCTGGCGATGACGGTGTACCTGGTGTTCGTGCTCGGCGTGGCCTTGTCCAGCTACGGCAACATCAAGCTCGGCGCCGACCACGACGAACCGGAATTCAGCTATCTGTCCTGGGCCGGCATGCTGTTCGCCGCCGGCATCAGCATCACGCTGTTTTTCTTCTGCGTCTCCGAACCGCTCACCCATTATCTGCAACCGCCACAAGGCGGCACCGGCAGCGGCGAAGCCTCCGCACGTCAGGCGATGCAGTTGCTGTTCCTGCACTGGGGCCTGCATGGCTGGGGCGTGTTCGCGCTGGCGGCGATGGCACTGGCTTACTTCGCGTTCCGGCACAACTTGCCGTTGGCCTTGCGCTCGGCGCTGTATCCGCTGATCGGCAAGCGCATCAACGGGCCGATCGGTTACACCGTGGATGCGCTGGGCATCGTGGCCACCGTGTTCGGTATCGGTGCGGACATGGGCTTTGGCGTGCTGCATCTCAATGCCGGGCTGAGCACCTTGTTCGATGTGCCGCATACGCACTGGGTGCAGGTGGCGTTGATCGTGGCAATGATGGGCGCGGCGATTCTGGTGGCGGTGTCCGGCGTGGAAAAAGGCGTGCGCTGGATGTCGGACATCAACATGCTGCTGGCGATCGCGCTGCTGCTGTTCATGCTGTTCGCCGGCCCTACGCAATATCTGCTCAACGCGCTGATACAGAACCTGGGCGACTACCTGGGCAGTGTGGTCAACAAGAGTTTCGACGTGTATGCCTACGGCGGGCGCAGCGATTGGCTGGGCAACTGGACGGTGTTCTATTGGGCCTGGTGGATCGGCTGGGCGCCGTTCGTGGGCCTGTTCATCGCGCGCATTTCGCGCGGCCGCACCATTCGCGAGTTCGTGCTCGGGGTGCTGCTGATCCCGCTCGGCTTCACTCTGGCGTGGCTGTCGATCTTCGGCAATAGCGCGCTGGATCAGTTGCTGCATCACGGCCAGGGTGCGCTGGCGCAACAGGCCATCGATGCGCCGCAGACGGTGCTGTATTCGCTGCTGCAGGGCTATCCGTGGAGCCGCACGGTGATCACGGTGACGGTGGCGGTCAGCTTTGTCTTCTTCGTCACCTCCGCCGATTCCGGCACGGTGGTGTTGTCCACGCTGTCCTCGCATGGAGGCGAGCCGCACGACGATGGCCCGCGCTGGCTGCGCGTGTTCTGGGGCGTGCTCACCGCCGTGGTCACCGCCGGTCTCTTGCTTGCCGGCAGCATGGACGCATTGAAATCGGCGGTGGTGCTGGCATCGCTGCCGTTCTCTGCGGTGTTGCTGCTGATGGCATGGGGCTTGTCGCGCGCGCTCAGCGAAGAATCGCAGCGCAAACGCGCGCAGCTCTACAGCCCCAGCCCGCTGATCGGGCAATCGCGGCATCACCGCGGCTGGCGTCAGCGGCTGGGCCAGGCGATGCATTTCCCGGCGCGTGATGAGGTGTATCGCTTCATGCACGACCAGGTGCGCCCGGCGATCGAAGCGGTCACCACACAATTGCAGGAAGAAGGCTGGCAGGTCAGCAGCCGGCTCGACGACGACGATATGGAGATCAGCGTCGATCACGGCGAGCAGCAAGGTTTTCGCTACCAGGTGGTGATGCGCGGCTACCTGACGCCGTCTTTCGCCGCGCAACGCCTACGCAACCAACGCTATTACCGCGCCGAGGTGTATCTGTACGAAGGCAGCCAGGATTACGACCTGGTCGGTTACAGCCGCGAGCAGATCATCAACGACATCATCGATCAATACGAGCGTCACCTGCAGTTCCTGCATCTCACGCGCTGAGGTGCCGCCGCTGCCGCGTGCGCCCCACAGGAGGTTTGTCATGCCACGTTTTCCCGACCAGTTGCTGTATATCGGCGGCCGCTATGTTCCCGCCCGCGGCGGCCACACCTTCGAGGTGGTCAACCCCGCCACCGGCGAGGTACTGGCCAATGTGCACAACGCCGGTGCCGACGATCTGGACGCGGCGGTAGATAGCGCCAAGGCCGGCCAACAGCAATGGGCGGCACTGACCACGGTGGAACGCTCGCGCATCCTGCTGCGCGCGGTGGCGTTGCTGCGCGAGCGCAACGACGCACTGGCCGAACTGGAAACCCTCAACACCGGCAAGCCGCTGAGCGAAACCCGCAGCGTGGACATCGTCACCGGTGCGGATGTACTGGAGTACTACGCAGGCGTGGCGCACGCGCTGCAGGGCGTGCAGGTGCCATTGCGCGAAGGCAGCTTCTTCTACACGCGCCACGAGCCACTTGGCGTGGTGGGCGCGATCGGCGCGTGGAATTACCCGATCCAGATTGCGCTGTGGAAGGCCGCACCTGCACTGGCGGCCGGCAACGCAATGATCTTCAAACCCAGCGAAGTGACGCCACTGACCGCACTCAAGCTGGCCGAAATTTTCACCGAAGCCGGCCTGCCCGATGGCGTGTTCAACGTGCTGCCCGGCGACGGGGCCAGTGTGGGCACTGCGCTCACCGAACATCCGCAGATCGAAAAGATCAGCTTCACCGGCGGCACCGCGACCGGGCGCAAGGTGATGGCCAGTGCATCGAGTTCGTCGTTGAAAGACGTGACCATGGAACTGGGCGGCAAGTCGCCGCTGATCGTTTGCGCCGATGCCGATCTGGACCTGGCTGCCGACATCGCCATGATGGCCAACTTCTACAGTTCCGGGCAGGTGTGCACCAATGGCACGCGCGTGTTCGTGCCGCGCGCCCTGCGCAACGCCTTCGAAGCGCGACTGCTGGCACGTGTGCAACGCATCCAGATCGGCGACCCGCTGGATGCGCGCACCACCTTCGGCCCGATGGTCAGCGCCGCGCACATGCAGCGCGTGCTCGACTACATCGAACAGGGCAAGGCCGAAGGCGCGCGCCTGCTGTGCGGTGGGCAGCGTCTGCGCGATGGTGCGCTGGCACAAGGCTGCTACGTGGCACCGACCATCTTCAGCGATTGCACCGACGTGATGACCATCGTGCGCGAAGAAATCTTCGGGCCGGTCTTGAGCCTGCTCACCTACGACGACGAGGACGAAGCGATCGCACGCGCCAATGCCACCACGTACGGCCTGGCCGCAGGCGTGGTGACGCCGGATCTTGCACGCGCGCATCGTCTGATTCATCGCCTGGAAGCGGGCATCTGCTGGATCAACACCTGGGGCGAATCGCCGGCACCGATGCCGGTAGGTGGCTACAAGCAATCCGGCGTGGGTCGCGAAAACGGGCTGGCCACCTTGCAGGCCTACACGCGTACCAAGTCTGTCCAGGTCGAACTGGAACGCTACGCGTCGGTGTTTTGAGCGGCTGACACCACCTGGCAGGCAGTCGCCAACGCCATCGGCGACATGCACAAGCCGCAGTGCGCGGCCAGTGCTGCCGTTTCGGGCACAGGCATCGATGCCCCACTGCGCAATCGTTTTGAAAGCCGCTTCAAGCCGGCGCCGCAACAGGAGAACCCCATGCAACGCGAATACGACTACATCATCATCGGCGCCGGCTCGGCAGGCAACGTGCTGGCCGCGCGCCTGACCGAAGACCCGGGCGTCAGCGTGTTGCTGCTGGAGGCCGGCGGGCCCGATTATCGGCTAGATTTCCGCACCCAGATGCCGGCCGCACTCGCCTTCCCGCTGCAGGGACGCCGCTATAACTGGACCTATGAAACCGAGCCGGAGCCGCATATGGACAACCGGCGCATGGAGTGCGGGCGCGGCAAAGGGCTGGGCGGTTCATCGTTGATCAACGGCATGTGCTACATCCGCGGCAACGCCCTGGATTTCGACCACTGGGCCAAGCGTCCGGGCCTGGAAGACTGGAGTTACCGCGATGTGTTGCCGTACTTCCGCAAGGCCGAGACCCGCGACATCGGCGCAAACGATTATCACGGCGGCGAAGGCCCGGTGAGCGTGGCCACGCCGAAGAACGACAACAACGTGCTGTTCCAGGCCATGGTCGATGCCGGTGTGCAGGCCGGGTACCCGCGCACCGACGATCTCAACGGCTATCAGCAGGAAGGCTTCGGGCCGATGGACCGCACGGTGACGCCGCAGGGGCGTCGCGCAAGTACGGCGCGCGGCTATCTGGACATGGCACGTCCGCGCGATGGCTTGCACATCGTCACCCATGCCACCACCGATCGCATCCTGTTTGCCGGCAAGCGCGCGATTGGCGTGCACTACTTGGTCGGCAACAGCAGCGAAGGCATCGACGCGCGTGCACGCCGCGAAGTGCTGGTGTGCGCAGGCGCAATCGCCTCGCCGCAGCTGCTGCAACGCTCCGGCGTCGGCGCACCTGATCTGCTGCGTGCGCTCGACGTGCAACTGGTGCACGACCTGCCCGGCGTTGGCCAAAACCTGCAGGATCACCTCGAGGTTTACATCCAGTACGCCTGCACCAAGCCGGTGTCGTTGTATCCGGCATTGCAGTGGTGGAACCAACCGGCGATCGGAGCGGAGTGGTTGTTCGCCGGCACCGGCACCGGCGCCAGCAATCAGTTCGAAGCCGGCGGTTTCATTCGCACGCGCGAGGAATTCGACTGGCCCAACATCCAGTACCACTTCCTCCCCGTCGCGATCAATTACAACGGCAGCAATGCGGTGAAGGAACACGGTTTCCAGGCGCATGTGGGCTCGATGCGTACACCTAGCCGTGGACGCGTGCATGCCAAGTCGCGCGACCCGCGCCAGCATCCGTCGATCCTGTTCAACTACCAATCCACCGATCAGGATTGGCAGGAATTTCGCGATGCGATCCGCATCACCCGCGAGATCATCGCCCAACCCGCACTGGACGCTTACCGCGGCCGCGAGATCAGCCCGAGTGCGGACTGCAAGACCGATGCCGAACTCGACGCCTTCGTGCGTGCGCGCGCAGAAACCGCCTATCACCCCTCCTGCTCCTGCGCGATGGGTACCGACGATATGGCGGTGGTCGATGGACAAGGCCGTGTGCACGGCATGGAAGGCCTGCGCGTGATCGATGCCTCGATCATGCCGCGCATCATCACCGGCAACCTCAACGCCACCACGATCATGATCGCCGAGAAGATCGCCGACCGCATGCGTGGCCGCACGCCATTGCCACGCAGTACGGCGGACTACTACGTGGCGGGCGATGCGCCTGTGCGTGGGTGATCTGTATTTAGTCCGCGATTTAACCTGCTCGCAAGGTGAACTGGTAAGTGCTGCGGCCGTAAACCTGGGTAGTCGAGGGCGCGGTGCCCTCACCGCACCAGGAGTTTGCTGGCTGCTTTGTTAAAAACCATGCGCACCGAGCATCTCGACTGGTCCTTGCCCGCCCACCGTCGCGGGACCTTACGCGGCATGGATGCCGCGTAAGAG
>NZ_JBWWVR010000011.1:0-199056 GCF_056675575.1 Xanthomonas sp. NCPPB 3959 | reverse complement strand
GCTGCAGGGCCCTTGCCCGCCCACCATCGCGGGACACGCCGCAAGTACGTCCATGTAGGCTCTTACGCGGCATCCATGCCGCGTAAGGTCCCGCGACGGTGGGCGGGCAAGGACCAGTGGAGATGGTCGGTGTGCATGGTTGCAAGAAGTGCATGATGTGCATTGTTCCGATAACGCCGCGGCCGATCATCGTCCCGATGCACCCCGAGCAACAAGCAGCTTTTCACACGACCACCGACGAACTCTCTGGTGCGGTGTCCTCGCCGCTTGCGGGACCGTGTGGCGGCATGGATGCCGCCACCGAGCCTACAGGGAGGTACTTGCGGCGTGTCCCGCGAGCGGCGAGGGCACCGCGCCCTCGACTAATTGCTCTGGGCTCTGGACTCGTCCATCCGTACGCGAACAAACACGGCAGGCGTGATCTTCTCACCGGTTCCGGGAAATATCCAAACTGCGTTCATCCCGCGCATTGTGCAAACAGATCGCGCTCGCGTTCGTAGACACTGGTCTTGACCTGCATCAGACCCAGGATCGAGGGGAACAAGGCATCGTGATCGGTGTACTGACCGGCGCGGTGACGCAGGCAGGTTTCATCCAGGCCGCGATCGCGCGCGAACTCCGGCGAGAACCACATCACCATCGGCACGTGTGTCTGCTCCTTGGGCGCGATCGCATACGGCACGCCATGCAGATACAGCCCTTTTTCGCCGAGTGATTCGCCGTGATCGGAGACGTAGATCATGGCGGTGTCGTAGTCCTGCAGGCCGCGCAAGGTGTGGATGGCCTGATTGAGGAAGTGATCGGTATAGCCGATGGAATTGTCGTAGGCGTTGACGATGTCCTGGCGGCTGCAGCTGCCCAGATCGGCGGTTTTACACACAGGTTTGAAGCGTTCGAAATGCGCCGGGTAGCGTTCGAAGTAACTCGGTCCATGGCTGCCAAGTTGATGCAGCACCACGACGCGATCGCCTGGCTTGGCACGCACCTGTGCGGCCAGGTCGCTGAGCAGAATCTCGTCCATGCAGCGGCCGTCGGCACATAATCCCGGTGTGGTCGCATCGTCCAGCTTCTGAAGCTCCAGGCCATCGCACACGCCCTTGCAGCCAGACTGGTTGTCGCGCCACAGCGTGGAAATGCCGGCGTGATCGAGTACATGCAGCAGCGACTGATGGCCGCGGATCATGTCTTCGTTGTAATCGCGCCGGCCAAACGGCGAGAACATGCAGGGCACCGAGACTTCGGTGCTGGTGCCGCACGAATGCATGTCCGGGAAGTTGATGACCCCGGCCTGCGCCAGCTCCGGCGTGGTCTGGCGTGCGTAACCATTAAGGCCCCAGTTCTGCGCACGCGCGGTTTCGCCCAGGACCACCAGCAGCAAACGTGGGCGGCTGCCGGCAGCACGTGGCGTGGCCATGGCATCGTGTTCGATCGGTTGCTTGGGCGCGTGCTTGATCGGCGAATCGGATTTGAGGTTCTGTCGCAACGCCACGATGTAATTGATCGGCGTGGCCAGGTAACGCACCTCGCGGTGATTGCGCATCAACGCGGAAATATCCTGGAACGACAGCATGGTGCCCGCCGCGCCCACCACTGCCACTAGCAGCAGAAAGCCGGCGCGAATCGCCAGCGACTTGCCGGTGCTGCGTGCGCGCAACCGGGTGCGCCACAACAGCGTTGTGGGGATCAGGAAGTAGCACACCAGCGGCAGGATCAAGCCAGGGGTGAGCAGCTCGCGCGATTCCTTGTGGTCGGTATGCAGCACGTTGCGCAGCATGTCCGCATCCAGATAGACGTTGTAGCTGTCCATGTAATGCGCAGCCAATGCGGTGGTGAACAGCAGCACCGTCAGTAGCGGTTTCGCATTCCAGCGCCAGACCAGCAAGCCCAACAGCAGGGCATGCACGGCCAGCAACAACGCCATCAACGAGATGGCAAATCCAATGCTGCCTGGATGCGTCGCCATCGCCGTGCGCCAGAACAACTGGTTGCACACCAGGGCGAAAAACAGGCTCGACAGCAGGACCAGTGCCTCGGTCGATACGGTCGGCCGGGTACTCCAGGTCAGCGCACGCGGGCGCGCTTGCCCTTGCGGCTCCGGTAGCCAGGTACTCATGCTGCATCCCCCGATTGCAACATCAAACCACGCGCGCGATGCGGCCGAGCCAGCATCACGCAGTAAAGTGCCAGTGCGCTCACCCAACACACCGCCAGCGACCATAGGTCGTGCGAGAGAAAATGCGCGCCGCGCAGTTGTTGTGCAATACCGAAAATGAGACCTGCTGCTAGACCTGCGAACAAACCTGTAAAGCGCCATGCGGGACGTAGAGACAGCGCACAAAAATACAGCGCCACCCACGCATAACCGGCGCTTGCATGGCCGGCGGGAAAACACCCGGAAGCAGCAATGCCATGGCGCGACTCAAATAAACCGATCATTGCCTGCGTACCGCCATAACGGCTCAGATCCCAGGGGCAATCCATCGCTGTCCATGATTTAAGTAGCGACACCAGCGAGGTCGACAGTGCGATCGATGCGGCGAGATACGTCAGTGGCCAGCGCAGTGCACGTCTGCGTGGAGCAAACCAAGCGGCCACAGCCAGCAGTAACACGCAAACTCCGGCAGTTGTGCTCAACCATTTGCCGGCGCGATGCACAACCCCGCTGGTAAACCAATGCTCCTTGAGCAGCCATTGCCCGCCTTCCAGGCGATACAGCACATCGGCAATCCACTGGTCGCCACCGGCGCCCATCAACAATGCGCTGAGCAACAGCACACCTGTCAGCGGCATCCATAGATGGCGAACAAAAAAACGCGCCCGCACATCAGGGGCGATGCGCACCAGAACTGGCGCATGGACGGGAAGCGTGCTCATCGGAATGTCGGTCTGTGTCATTGCCCGGCATCTTCGAAACCCGGATGTCGGAGAGCGGTCGGACCGGAGTTGCCCAGCCGTTAATCGACACCGAGCATTCAGTCTGTATCGCCATCGCTACCGGTTTGTTCGGTGTCGGACGCAGTGGCGATGCAACCGGCGTGCCACGCGGTGCCCGGCACCAGTTGCCATTGATTGCGATTGGATTCGCCGATATCGATGCGTTGCGCCGGAGCGATACACGCCGGTACAGCCTGCTTGAGCACGAATAACCAACGTTTCTCCGGCGCGTGTGCAAGCCACGGACCGGCCTTGTCCCATTGCTGTTGCCAAGATGCCTTGAAGCCGAAGTCGGTCACTGCCCGATCCGCTTGCAGCATGTTCTGCTCGCGCCAGGCCAGCATGCCGAGCTCGGCATCCGGGCCGATGCGTTGACCGACATGCTGCATCAATCGCGCGGCCGAGCTATAGGGATCCAATGTCGGCATCAAACCCAGGCCGTATACGATCCACAGCGCTGCGGTCACCACCACCACCGCAATGCCGGCGCGTTTGCCGCGCCACCATGCGATCGCTGCCAGACCGACCGCGCCCAGGGCGATCAACCAGACACCCACCGATTGCATCGAGGCCAGATCCATTCCGCGCTTGAGCGCGGTGTTTTCCGCCCAATGCAGATGCAATGCGATCCCGATACCCAATACCAGTGCGGCTACCGCAAGCAGCAGCACATAGCCGGTCAGCAGCACGCGGATGCCGCGCTTGCGCAGTAGCCCGGCCAATAGCGGTGCGGCGGCAATACACAACGCCGGCAGCATCGGAAAGATATACACCTCACGCTTGCCCGGGCTGGCGCTGAAGAACACCAGCACCAACACGCTCCAGGCAAGCAGCAGCACATAGCGCGGATCGCCGCGCCGCAGTCGTCGCCACCAGGCCGGCAGCAGCCAGGGCAACAACAGGCAGCCGGGCAACCACAGCGTGGCGATCACCTGCAGGTAGTACCAGACCGGCTTCACGTGATGCCACGCGTGTGCGTAACGGGTGCCGGTCTGCTTGAACAACAACTCATGCGCGTACGCATGCAGCACCGGGTCGTTGCTTTGCAGGAGCGCGATGCAAAGCGGCCCCAGCCACACCGCAGTGCCGGCCAGAAACGCCGGCACTACCAACAACCAGCTGCGCCCTGCCTGCGCACGCGCCGGCAACACACTCCAGTGCCTGCGCGGCAACGCCATCCACGGCAGCAACAGCAGCAGTGGCAAAAAGCCCACGCCTTTGGTCACCGTTCCCACGCCGGCCGCGAACACTCCCAGCGTCCACGCGCGCCAGTCCGGCCCGCGCAGCAGATGCCGCAGCATCCCCCACAACGACAGCGTGGTCAGCGCCACCAGCACCATGTCGATCTGCGCACGCTTGGCCATCAGGCCGAACTGCAGCACCGCAAACAACGCCAGCACCGCATGGCGCGCCACGCGCCGATTCCATAACCGCCGCGTCAGGTCCCAGGTCAGCCACAGCGTGGCCAGCGCCGCCAGCAGCGAAGGAAGTAAAAACGCGACGGGCCAGTGCGGCACCAGCTGATAACTGGCGGCCTGCAACCACATGAACACCGGTGGTTTTTCGGCATACAGCTCGCTACCGCGATGCGGCAGCAGCCACTGACCGGTCTCGACCATGCCGCGTGCGGCCAGCACAAAGCGCGGCTCGTCCGGCGGATTGGGCTGACGTAAGCCAAGGCCGGCCAGCAGGCTGACAACGATCAGCGCCAGCGCAACCAGCAGCATGCGTTGACGGGACACAGCGGCAGAGATGGCAGGCGACACGTGCACGCTCTGATGAAAGTGGCGGAACACTATCCGGCAAGCGGGTCGGAATTCTGTCGGAAGCACCGGTAACGGTTGCGTTTGGCCAGGCTCGGTTAGGATGCGCAAATCGCCCCTGCCGGGCCGCCCTGGAAACCTGCTCATGCGGCTGCTGGTCATCGAAGACAACCGCAACATGGTTGCCAATCTGTTCGAGTATTTCGAAGCGCGCGGGCACACCCTGGACGCTGCGCCGGACGGCGTCACCGGCCTGCACCTGGCCACTACTCAGCATTACGACGTGCTGGTGCTGGACTGGATGATGCCGCGCATGGACGGCCCGGAAGTGCTGCGCCGCCTGCGCGAGCAGCACCAGTCCGAGTTGCCGGTGATCATGCTCACCGCGCGCGACGAACTGCCCGACAAGATCGCCGGGTTCCGCGCCGGAGCCGACGACTATCTGACCAAGCCCTTCGCGCTGCCCGAACTGGAAGTGCGCATCGAGGCCTTACTGGCGCGTGCGCATGGCCGTCGTCGCGGCAAGCTGCTGCAGGTGGCCGACCTGCGGCTGGATCTGTCCACGCTGGAAGCCACCCGCGCCGGCCAGGCGCTGCATCTGTATCCGGCCTGCCGCAAGTTGCTGGAAGTGCTGATGCAGGCCAGCCCCGCCGCCGTCACCCGGCAGCGGCTGGAGCAATCGTTGTGGGCCGACGACCCGCCCGATGGCGACATGCTGCGCTCGCATATCTACGAATTGCGCCGCAGCGTGGACGGCCCGTTTGCGCAGAAGTTGATCCACACCTTGCCGCGGCTCGGCTACCGGCTGGCGGTGCTGGATGGCACCAGCGCGCTTGCCACAGGCGAATCCATCGATGGCTAAGCAGCGACCGTTGGGCCGCCGCGTCCTGGTGTGGTTGTTCGGTTACACGTTGTTGATGACGCTGGCGGTGTTCGGCACCGCGCAGTATCTGCACGAGCGCGCCGAACACGGCGTCTGGCGCTCGCTGCTCAACTCCGAACTGGACAGCATTCTGGACCGCAGCGCGCAGGATCCGGGTTACCGCTGGCAGGATTCGGACACCTTGCGGCTGTACCGCGTCGATGACAGTGCGGCGCTGCCGCCGGTGTTGCGTACTTTGCATCCTGGCCTGCACGACGAGCTGGAAATCGCCGGCCGCCAGAGTGCGGTGATGGTGCGCGACACCGCGCAGGCCGGCCGCCTGGCGCTGGTGCTGGACATCACCGATTTCGAAGCGCTGGAAAAATTTCTCACCCGCTGGATGCTCGCCGCGGGCATCGCGCTGATCAGCGTCACCTTGGTGATGGGTACCTATGCGATGGCGCGGTTGGTGCGGCCGTTGGTCGAACTGGCACGCGATATCGGCGCGCTGCGCCCGGAGCGGCGCGCGCAACGTATCGCCGTGGGCCCACAGGGCAGTGCCGAGCTGTACGTTATCGCCGATGCGCTCAACGATTATCTCGAGCGCAACGGCCAGTTCGTGGAGCGCGAACGCGCCTTCATCGACAGCGCCAGCCATGAGTTGCGCACCCCGATCGCGGTGATCGGCAACGCCGCCGAACTGGCGCTGGAACAGCCCGGTACACCGCCTGCGGTGCGTCATCAGCTCGAGCGCATCGCGCATACCAGCGGTGCGGTGGAACAGCTGATCACCTTGTTGCTGGTGCTGGCCAAGGACCCCGGACGGCTGAGCTGCGGCAACGACACGCTGCGCCTGGATCAGCTATTGCCGGAGATCGTCGCCGACCACGCGCATCTGTGCGCCGACAAGGATCTGCAGGTGGTCATCGACCCATTGCCGCCGTGCAGCCTGACCGCGCCGGTAGCCATCGTGCAGACCGCCATCGGCAACCTGCTGCGCAACGCGATCGAGAACAGCGATCGCGGCATCATCCGGGTCTCGCTCTCTCCACCGGGCGTGGTACGCATCGCCGACCCGGGCCATGGCATGACGCCGGAAGAAATCAGTGCCATCTATGCGCGGCTGGCACGCGGCAATGCACGCCAGGGCAACGGCATCGGGCTGGAGTTGATCGGGCGCCTATGCGAGCACCTGGGCTGGCATCTGCATCTGGATTCCAGCGCAGGGCAGGGCACGGTGGCGACGCTGGATCTGTCCGGCTCGACGATTGCGACCGGGCTACAGGGATAAATAGTCGCGATGCGCATTGCGCGCTCATCGCGCATCGCACCGCAGCCCTATCAAACGCACGCAGCACTTAACACCGGCAATAACCCGCGCTCGCTCAACCAGCGACGCGCGTTCTCCGCATCCTGCTCGAACCATGCACGCGTGGATCCCAGCCGGTACGTATAGCCCCAGGTATCCATGTCGGTCATCAGGCGCGCGCTGCCCACGCCGGGCAACTGATCGGCCAGCAGGATCTGCAGATAACAGGTCGCGTCTTCTTCATCCACCGAGTCGGTGGCATCGGTATGCACGGCGGCACGCTTTTCCACCGGCAACACGATCAGATGCCCGGCCTCATGCAGCAGCGAATGCACCGGCGTGTCGTCGCGCACGTAGACATCGCAACCGATGATGCCGGCCTCCGGCTCGCCCCAGAAACTGCCTGGTATCGGCGCGCCGATGTCCACGCGATGCAGGCGCAGGCCATAACGTGCGAGCAGCGCGGCGGGTGCGTCCAGGCCGATATCGGCCACACACATTACAGTGGCAGATTCGGATTCGGAGTCGAATGCGGAAGAAGAATCGATGGTCACGCGGGAGAGCTCGCGGTCGGGTCACACGTTAAAACGGCACCGTGCAAATACGGTGCCGTCCAGAGGCTCTGGAGTGGCTAACACAAAGTCGCGAGCAGCCTGGCGGTGATCGCAGTCGTTTTGCCGGCCACTCTTACTTGTCGCCGTCTTCCGGCAACGCGACCGAGATATCCAGCACGTCGTGTTCGCCGTCCTTGACCAGATCAACCCGTACCGCATCCGCATCGATGTTGACGTACTTCTTGATCACTTCCAGCAATTCGCGCTGCAGCAGCGGCAGGTAGTCCGGACCTCCGCGATGGTTGCGCTCCTGCGCAATGATGATCTGCAGGCGGTTTTTGGCCGTCTCGGCGGTGTTCTTCTTGCTCTTGAGAAAATCGAGCAGGCCCATGCTTACCCTCCGAACAGCTTGCTGAAGAAGCCTTTCTTCTCCACGGATGTGAATCGCATCGGGCGGTCTTCGCCCATGATGCGGGCGACCGCGTCGTCGTACGCCATGCCGGCCGGCGACTCGGCATCCAGGATCACCGGCTCGCCCTTGTTGGAAGCGTTGAGCACATCGCCGGATTCGGGAATGATGCCGATGGCCTTGAGGCCGAGCACTTCTTCCACGTCGGTGATGCTGAGCATTTCGCCACCTTCCACGCGGCCCGGGCTGTAGCGGGTCAGCAGCAGGAACGCAGGAACGGTCTTGCCTTCCTCGGCCTTGCGGGTCTTGGAATCGAGCAGGCCGATGATGCGGTCGGAGTCGCGCACCGAAGACACTTCCGGGTTGACTACCACCACCGCGCGGTCGGCAAAATACATCGCCAGGAACGCGCCTTTTTCGATGCCGGCCGGCGAATCGCAGACGATGTACTCGAAGCCGTCGGCAACCAGATCCTTGAGTACCTTCTCCACGCCTTCCTGGGTCAGCGCATCCTTGTCGCGGGTCTGCGAGGCAGCCAGCACGTAAAGGTTGTCGAAGCGCTTGTCCTTGATCAGCGACTGCTTGAGCGTGGCCTCGCCATGCACGACGTTGACGAAGTCGTACACCACGCGCCGCTCGCAGCCCATGATCAGGTCCAGGTTGCGCAGACCGACGTCGAAGTCGATGACGGCGACCTTCTTGCCGCGCTTTGCCAGCCCGCAGGCCAGGCTCGCGCTGGTGGTGGTCTTGCCGACGCCGCCCTTGCCGGAGGTGACTACGATGATTTCAGCCAAAGGATTTCTCCGAAATATTTCAGTGGTTGGGCTGCGTCAGTCCAGCGCAGCGATCTTGATCTGATCCTGCTCCAGCCAGACCTGGACGGCCTTGCCACGCAGTTCCATGGGGACATCGTCCAGCACCTTGTAGTGGCCAGCGATGGCGACCAGTTCGGCGTGGAAATCGCGGCAGAAGATGCGCGCGTCGGTATTGCCTTGCGCACCGGCCAACGCGCGGCCACGCAGGGTACCGTAGATATGGATGCTGCCGTCGGCGATCACCTCGGCGCCGGCACCCACCGTACTGAGTACGGTCAGGTCGCAGTTCTCCGCATACAGCTGCTGTCCCGAACGCACCGCGTTGCGTTGCATGCGGCCAGGTGCCGGGCGCACGACAGGCGCGGCGGGTTCGGCGCGTGCAGGTGGCGGCGGCGGAGGCGGTGGGCTCGCCGCAGTGGGTTCGTATTGCGCACGGAACTTGGCCAGCAGCGGCACGCCGAGCTGTTGCGACAGCAGATCGATCTCGCTGGTGCCGTAGGCCAATGCAACCGGCAGCACGCCGGCCGCACGCAGACCATCCAGCAGCGCTTTGGCGGTGGTCACGTCGGGCAATTGCGACAGCCCGCCGAAATCCAGGATCACCGCCGCACGCCCGAACAACTTGGGCGCGCGGGTCACCCGTTCCTGCATCTCGCGCAGCAGGCGCGGCACATCCAGCGTGCGCACGCGCAGATTGGCGATGCCCACCTGGCCGATCTTCAGTTCGCCGGCTTGTTCAAAATCCACATTCACGCTCGCCACGCCTCAGCTCCCCGTCGATGCGTTGTCGGTGGCAGCGGCATGACGCGGCCGGCCGACCCACGGCAACTGCTCGGGCAACTTGCCGCCATAGGTCTCCTTGACCCACGGATAGCTGCACATGTCTTTCATCAGCATGCTGGCGCGCACTTCCACATCGGCCATGGTGTTCTGGCCGACCTCGCGGAAGCCGAAGCTGCCATGGAACAACAACGCCGCATCGGCGCCATGGTCCAGGAACACCTCGCAGGCCAGTTGCGGGTAGCGCAACTCGGTGTAGCTCTGCACATCGGCATAGAACGCACGCCCGACGCCACCACCGCGACGGCGGCTGGCGACCACGATGCGGTCGATGTAGAAAAATTCCGGATGACGGTCCCGGAACCAGGCGAAATTGCTGCTGTCATGCGCACTACCGCTACCAAACCCGACCAGAAACCCGGCCAGGTTGCCGTCGCGCTCGGCGACGCGAAAATATTCGGCCTGCTCGTAGAAGCGCTGCAGCTTGTTTGGATCCAGCGGCAGGATTGCCAGTCCGGCATTGTTGTTCAGGGCCAGGACGGAATCGAGCTCGTGCTCGCGCACGTCGCGGATAACGATCGACATTGGGACTCCGTGGGGTAACGCTCTCGACCCGAAATCGGATCTGCGTCGGATTATTACATGCGTGGCCTGAAGCGGCGACCCGGCATGCGCGCTCCGCAGGGCATGCGGACGAGGAGGCGGCAGCGGCGCGCCGATGTCGTACTGCCACGTGTTGCCAAAGCGCCGATGCATGACTTCCGGCAAGAGGGCAGGGCCGCGCGTTACGCCTAAGATGCGTACATGTTGGGATACCTCAGTCATACGCGCGTCCTGCGCTTCGCCGGCCTGTTCACCTGGGCGATGATCGCCATGCCGTTGGTGTACACCTACTGGCCGGTTGCCGAAGAGGGCGACCACCGCAGCGTGGCCGAAGCCCTGCTGATGTCGGGGTTCTTCGTCGGCTTCGGCGCCAGCTACTTCTGGCTGACGCGCGGGTTGAACAGCGGCGGCCACGCGCATTGGTACGACCGGCTGATTCTGCTGCTGCTCACCATCTTCGCGCTGGCGGTCAGTTATCTGAGCGGAACCGGGCTGGGCAGCATTCTGATGATGGTGGCGGCCGGGGTGATCCCGTGGCTGCTGCCGCTGCGCATCGGCGTGGCCTGGCTGGTGCTCAGCCAGCTGGCGGTGCTGCCGGTGTTCTATTACCTGCGCCCGGACTTCACCCTGTTCGCCGCGCTGATGCAGTCGCTGTTGTACGGCGGCTTTTCAATGTTCATCTTCGTGACCAGCCTGGTCGCGCGCCAGCAGACCGATGCGCGCGAAGAACAGCGCCGGCTCAATGCCGAACTGCGCGCCACCCGCGCGCTGCTGGCCGAAAGCGCCCGCATCAACGAGCGCACCCGCATCTCGCGCGAGCTGCACGATCTGCTCGGCCACCACCTCACCGCGCTGAGCCTGAACCTGGAAGTGGCCGGCCACATCACCGAGGGCCAGGCCCAGGAACACGTGCGCCAGGCGCATACGCTGGCCAAACTGCTGCTCACCGACGTGCGCGAAGCGGTCAGCCACCTGCGCGACAGCGGCGCCATCGATCTGGAAGCGGCCTTGCGCCCGCTGGTGACCCAGGTGCCCTCGCTGGACATCCATCTGGACATCGCCCAGCCGCTGACCCTGGACGACCCCGAGCGCGCCCACGTGCTGCTGCGCTGTACCCAGGAAATCATCACCAATGCGGTGCGCCATGCCGGTGCGCGCAACCTGTGGATCCAGGTGCGCCGCGATGCCGACACCGTGCTGATCGACGCCCGCGACGACGGCCACGGCGCCGACACCGTGGCGCCCGGCAACGGGTTGCGAGGCATGCGCGAACGCCTGAACCAGTATGGTGGCCAGCTCGAGATTCAAACCCGGCGGGGTGACGGCTTCGGCCTGCGCATCTCCGTTCCAGGCGCGCCGGCACTGATGCCTGCGGCCGTGACCCAAGGAGTGTTCTAGATGATCCGTGTGTGCCTGGTCGACGACCAAACCCTGGTACGCCAGGGCATCCGCTCGCTGCTGGCGCTGGACAACGGCATCGAAGTGGTCGCCGAGGCCTCCGATGGCAAGCAGGCGGTCGAGCAGATTCCGCAGATTCAGCCCGATGTGGTGTTGATGGACATGCGCATGCCGGTGATGTCCGGGCTGGAGGCGCTGCAGATGCTCTCGCGCAACGGCACGCTGCCGCCGACGATCATCCTGACCACCTTCGACGACGACCAACTGGTACTGGCCGGGCTCAAGGCCGGCGCCAAGGGCTATCTGCTCAAGGATGTCTCGCTGGAACAACTGGTCGGCGCGATCCGCACCGTAGCCGGCGGCGGCTCGCTGGTGCAGCCGGCGGTGACCCAGCGCCTGCTGTCGGGCCTGGAACACATGCGCAACGAGTTCGTCAGCCTGGACCGGCCCGACCCGCTGACCGACCGCGAGACCGAGATCCTGCGGCTGATGGCCAGCGGGTTTTCCAACAAGGAGATCGCCAATTCGCTGGGCGTGGCCGAGGGCACCATCAAGAATCACGTCTCCAACATTCTGTCCAAGCTCGGCGTGCGCGATCGCACCCGCGCGGTATTGAAGGCCTTCGAGCTGCAGTTGGTCTGACGGCATCGCCCGGCGGCGCCCAATCCCCGGCGGCGCTGAGGGGCAAGGCGCGCGGCGCGTTTCACCCTGCGAGCGTGCCTGATTCACTGCGGTGCGATTCATCGTGGCGCGTTGCTGTGCATCTGCATGGCAACAGGCTGACGAGCAGGGCGAATGCGCCATGCCATCGCTGCATCACACACAGGCATCGCGCGATGTGCATCATAGCGGCGCGCAATCCGTCCAAACCCCTGCCTGGATTAGGATTGCGTCGCTGTGCAACGGCGTGTCTTGCGCTGGATGACACCGCAAGACCGCGCTACCCGTCGCACAACTGAACATCTTTCTCGAAGCCTGCTAGGATGGCGGCTTCGCTTCACTCAACCCGGCCGTGGGATCGGCCCCGGAGACCTCCTGAATGACCCGTATTATCGAGTTCCTGATCGCCTTGGGGATCGTGGCTGGCCTGTTTGTCGTAGTGGGCCTGGTGTTGCCCTCGGAGCGGCAGATGTCCGAGAGTGTTGAGACCAACCGCAGAATGACGATTGTTTACGACACCGTGAACAGCTTCCGTCGTTTCAAGGATTGGAACCCGCTCGTGCTGCGTGACCCCAAGCTCCAGCTGAAGCTGGCCGGCCCTGAAGAGGGCAAGGGTGCACGTATCGAGTACAGCTCCACCGAAGGTTACATCGGCAAGGGCAGCTGGGAGATCACCAACAGCGTCAAGAACGAGCGCGTTGAGATTTCGATCGACGATCCCACCAAGGGCTACGACAAGGTCACCAATTTCACTCTGGTGCCGACCGGCAAGAACAACAAGAACGTCAAGATCACGCAGGACTACAGCGTCAAGTACGGCTGGAACCTGTTCGGTCGTTATGCCGGCCTGTATGTCAGCCGCCACGTGGGTGACGACCTGAAACTGGGTCTGTCGCGTCTGGCGACCGCACTGGCCACCGTTCCCAATTTCGACTACCGCGCCGAGCTGGATGGCAAGCCGGTGTTGAGCGATCTCAAGATCGTCGATGTGCCGGCCGAGGACCTGTTGGTCGTCACCGCAGGCAACATCGATCGTGACAACGAGACGATCAAGAAGTCGATCAAGGACAACCAGGAGTGGATCAAGCGTGTGATGGATTCCAACGGCCTTGAGGCTGCGGGTCCGGTGCGCATCGTCACCACCGACTTCGCCTCCGACAAGTACGCCTTCGACGTCGTGCAGCCGGTGCGCAAGCGTGCCGGTGCGGCTCCCAAGCCGGATGCGGCCAAGGACGCTGCCAAGAAGGACGACGCCGCTGCCGCTGCTCCGGTAGATGCAACGCCGGTCGCCGCCACTGGCGAGGAGCTGAAGGTCAATATCCCGACCGAAGCACCGGTGAAGTACGAGCGCACCAAGGCGCATCGCTCCGCCTATGCAACCTACGCAGGCCACATGGCCGGTCTGGATGCAGTGCGTAGCTCGCTGCGTGCCTGGTCTGCCACCAACGGCAACGACGTGACCGAGCGTCCGTACGAGTCGTGGAAGGCAGGCGTGGACAAGTCGTTTACGCCGGAAGGTGTCTACGATGTTTACTGGGCCATCAAGTAATCGTTTCACCACGATGAGTTGATCCAGACGAAAACGCGCCGCAACCTTGCGGCGCGTTTTTTTTGCGCCACAGCGCTGCAATGGAGCCTGCCCTCATGTCCCTGCTCGAACGTCGTAAGAAACATCCCTCGCTGCTGGCGTTCTGCGGCGCGTTGCTGGCCGCCATCGCGGTGGGGTTGTCGGCCTATGCCTCGCATGGCGTGGCCGATGCAGTGCTGCAATCGCGGCTGCAACTGGCGTCGCTGTATGCATTCGGGCATGGCGCCGTCCTGGCCGTGCTTGGCACCACTGAAACGCGCGCGCTGGGTCGGATCGGTCTGTATCTGCTGTTGATCGGCACGCTGCTGTTTGCTGGCAGCCTGGTCGGTGGCGCGCTGCTGCAGTGGCCCACCAGCCTGGCGCCGGTTGGCGGGGTCAGCCTGATGCTGGGCTGGGTGGTGCTGGCGATCGGCGCGTTGAGGCGCTGAGCATGCCGCGCCATGCCCGCGGATTCGATGTGGAAGCTGCGTTCGCGCACTTGACCCGGCGCGACCGCGCGCTGGGTGCGTGGATGAAGCGCATCGGCCCGATCGCGCCACAGCCGGGTTGGCGCAAGCCGTTCGATCCGGTGGATGCATTGGCGCGCGCGATCCTGTTTCAGCAACTCAGCGGCAAGGCGGCCTCCACGATCGTGGCGCGGGTGGAAGTGGCGATCGGTGCGCAGCGGTTGCATGCGGATACGCTCGCTCGTATCGACGATGCGGCATTGCGCGCCTGCGGCGTGTCCGGCAACAAGGCGCTGGCATTGCGCGATCTGGCGCGGCGCGAACTGGAAGGCGAGATTCCCTCGTTACGCAAGCTCGCTTTCATGGACGACGAAGCGATTGTCCAGGCGCTGATACCGGTGCGTGGCATCGGCCGCTGGACGGTGGAAATGATGCTGATGTTTCGCCTGGGTCGCCCGGATCTGCTGCCGATCGACGACCTTGGCGTGCGCAAAGGCGCGCAGCGCGTGGACAAGCAGGAGCAGATGCCGACGCCGAAGGAACTGGCCGCACGCGGCGAACGCTGGGGCCCGTATCGCAGCTACGCCGCGTTCTATCTGTGGAAGATCGCCGACTTCAGCGTGGCGGCCAAGGTGCCGACGCCGCGTTCGCAGGAGTAGCTCGCGCGCAGGGGTGGCAGACAAGCTGGGCGGCCGTGTCGCGCTGCGTCGCGTAAGGCATGACGCGCGGCCGGCTTACGTCGCCGACCAACGCCAGTGCCACGGCTCGTAGACGATGCCATGCGGGTTGTCGCGCGGATAACTCAGGCGAAAGCCGAACTGCGCGGCATGCGTACGCAACCACACGAATGCCGGCGTCGCTTCGAAGGCGTCTTCGGCCGGCGGCTCGCCTGGCGTGCCGATATCCAGTGCATCGCCGCTGTGGTGTTCGCTGAAGCCTGGCGCTGCGTTGACGGCCAGAATCTGGGCAAGCGTGAGGCCGCGCGCGAACTTGCGTTCGAAGATGCCCAGTTGATAGTCGTGACTGCGATAGCCTGAGATCGCATCGAGCAGGACGCCCGTGCGTGCCGCATCGATGCGCATGCGGTGCCAGGCACGGGCAGCGCCATGGCTGAGCCAAAGCGGCCGACCGTAGCGGTCGCGGCCGGCATGCTGCAGCACGGACGGTTCGGCGATCAGCATCAGGCCGGTCTGGCTGACGTAATCGTCGTGAGCGATGCCCAGCTGCGCCAGACGGCGTTGCAGGCCGTCGATCGGGAGCGTGGTGGCGCGTGTCGGCAGGCTAGGCGTGTCGGCATCCAACCGATCCAGCGCCTCATCCAGGCCGGGCTCGCGTGCCAGCCGCGGCACCAGCGGCATCAGCCCCTGCGCCAGTTGCGCAGCCAGATAGCGCCCATCGCGCTTGCGCCTCAGCAGCCAGTCGGCCTGCGCCAGCACACGCGCGTCGGCATTGCTGCGCGCCTGCAGAAGGGCGGCTGGCACTAGTTCGATAAAGCGGGTATTGAGCAGCAGGGTCGGCAAGGGACGTATCGGCATCGGCACAGGGTAGGCCGAAGTGGCCAGCGCGGCCAGCGAAGGCAAATCCTGGTCCAGCGGCGGGTAGCCGTGGCTGCGAGAGCTCGGCGACCACCGCTGTGCAAGTCCGTCGTCAACAGGGCAGACGAGAGACCATTGCGCGCCAGCCGCCGAGGCGCGCTGGCGCGCCGATGTCAGAGTTCCTTCTTGAACACCAGCAGCGCTGTGCCAAGCGGCATATGCATGAGGATGTTGACCAGCTCCCAGCCAAGGTTGCCCTGCTTGACGAGTTCGGCCTGGATGTCCTCGCTCTTGATCGTGCCGATAAACGACGGCTTCAACTCGATGGTCAGATAGTTCCAGCGTTTGCTCATGCTTGCGGTTCCTTGTCGTCGCGCGGCTTCGGCAGCCGGCCGGCCTTGCGCAGCGCATCGCGCAACACGTATTCGATCTGTGCATTGAGGCTGCGCAGTTCGTCGTCTGACCAGCGCTGCACGGCGGCCAGGACGTCGGCGTTGATGCGCAGCGGATAGGCCTTCTTTTCGTTCACTCGCGCTCCCCGCGGCCGCTGTGGCGGCGCAGGTGCATCACCATCGAGACGATCAACACGTTCACGCCGACGAGCATGCCGATCACCACCGCGTAGATACCGGCGCGGTTGTCGCCGGCCCAGTACAGGCACGCGGCACCGATCAGGATCACCAGGCCGATCAGCGCCCAGCGCAGGCCCAGGCCACGCGCGCGGTCGTCCTCGTCCGCCCCGATCGAGGCGGCGATCGCCAGCGCGGGCAAGCCGGAGAGCGCGACCACCAACGGCACCATGACATTCATCGCATCACCTCAATACAGCGAGCCGGCGTTGACCACCGGTTGGGTGCCACGATCAGAACACAACACCGTGAGCAGGTTGCTGACCATGTGCGCCTTGCGCTCTTCGTCCAGCTGCACCACACCATTTTTCTGCAGTTCGGACAGCGCCATTTCGACCATGCCCACCGCACCGGCGACGATGCGCGTGCGTGCGGCGATCACCGCATTGGCCTGCTGCCGCTGCAGCATGGCCTGGGCGATTTCCGGTGCGTAGGCGAGGTGGCTGATGCGCGCTTCGATCACATCCACGCCGGCCTGGGTCAGGCGCTCGTCCAGATGGCGCTTGAGTTGCTCGCTGATTTCGGCCGGGTGGCTGCGCAGCGAGATCTGATCGTCTTCGTGCTGGTCGTAGGGGTAGCTGGTGGCCATCGCGCGCAGCGCCGCTTCGGACTGGATATGCACGAAGCTTTCGTAGTCGTCGACGTTGTAGACCGCTTCGGATGCATCCAGCACCTGCCACACGATCACGGCGGCAATCTCGATCGGGCTGCCATCCAGTTCGTTGACCTTGAGCCGGCCGCTTTCGAAGTTGCGCACGCGCTGGCTGACGCGACGTTTTGCATAGAAGGGGTTGTTCCAGCGCAGTCCCGGGTCCTTGACCGTGCCGACGTACTTGCCGAACAGGCTCAGCACTGCGGCCTGGTTCGGCTCCAGCGTGTACAGACCGGCCAGCATGAAGATGCCCACCGCCACCACCAGCAGCGAAGTGAGGAACCCACCCGGCGTTGTGGTGGTGGCAGCCATCGAGGTGAGGATGAACCACGCCGCGCCTGCGAACGCCGCGCCTGCGGCGAGGATGACGGGAATGCCCGGCAGTGAACTGATCGGCTTCTCTTTCATGAGTCAGGTGTCCTTGGGGAGTGGAAAAAAGATATCAAATTGATATCAGTCGGCGCAAGGGCTCTGACCGGCGGTCTGTGTGACTGCCCCGTTAGAATGGCGGCCCCCTTCCGATCTGGACCGCGCTCATGACTACTCTCGGCACGCCGTTGTCGCCTTCCGCCACCCGCGTGTTGTTGCTGGGCTCGGGCGAACTGGGCAAGGAAGTGGCGATCGAATTGCAGCGCTTCGGGGTGGAAGTGATCGCTGCCGACCGTTACGCCAATGCGCCGGCGATGCAGGTGGCGCATCGTTCGCACGTGCTGGACATGTTCGACCCGCAGGCACTGCGCGCGCTGATCGCCAAAGAGCAGCCGCATCTGATCGTGCCGGAGATCGAGGCCATCCATACCGAAACGCTGGTCGCGCTGGAGCGCGAGCAAGGGCAGAAGGTCATTCCGACTGCGCGCGCCGCACGCCTGACCATGGACCGTGAAGGCATCCGTCGTCTGGCGGCTGAAACTCTGGGCCTGCCGACCTCGCCGTATCGTTTCGTCGACACCGCGGCCGAGTACCGCGACGCCATCGCCGCTGTCGGCCTGCCGTGCGTGGTCAAGCCGGTGATGTCGTCCTCGGGCAAGGGCCAGAGCACCTTGCGCAGCGAAGCAGACATCGATGCCGCGTGGGACTACGCGCAGACTGGCGGGCGTGCCGGTGCCGGCCGCTGCATCGTCGAAGGCTTTATCGACTTCGATTACGAGATCACCTTGTTGACCGTGCGGCATGCCGGCGGTACTTCGTTCTGCGATCCGATCGGGCATTGGCAGAAAGATGGCGACTACCGCGAGAGCTGGCAGCCGCAGCCGATGTCGCCGGCCGCGCTGCAGCGCTCGCAGCAGATCGCGCAGGCGATCACCGATGACCTTGGCGGCTGGGGGCTGTTCGGTGTGGAGTTGTTCGTCAAGGGCGACGAAGTCTGGTTCAGCGAAGTCTCGCCGCGCCCGCATGACACCGGCCTGGTCACGCTGGTATCGCAGGAGTTAAGCGAATTCGCGCTGCACGCGCGCGCCATTCTCGGCCTGCCGGTCGGTGCCGACAGCGGTGGCGTGATTCGTCAGAGCGGGCCATCGGCATCGTGTGCACTGCTCGCACACGGCCACGGCGTGCCCGCCTTCGACAACGTTGCCGATGCACTGCGCGACCCGGACACCGCACTCCGTTTGTTCGGCAAGCCGCGCGTAGATGGCCATCGCCGTGTCGGTGTCACGCTGGCGCGTGCCGACAGCATCGATGCTGCGCGTGAGAAGGCGCGTGTGGCGGCTGAGGCGTTGGCGATCCGGCTGGACGCCTGAGGCGCAATGCGTGTCGGGGCGGGGCTGTAGCGGCAGCAAAGAACCGCTCCTGCTCTGGCGACTCGGGTGGGCGCTCTCGTCACCGACCGCGCTAGCCCGGCATTGACAACCGCCGACCGCATCCCGGCACGTCTTCAACTACTGCGGCACGAGCACCCTCGTGCTCCTGCCGCAGCTGCCGCTGTTCAACGGATCGTCCGCAGGAGAAGCCTGAGTCAGCTCAGAGCCATATGCTTCGAATCCCGAATCCCGAATCCCGAATCCCCAATCACGGCTTCTCAGCCACATCCACCCACACCGCATGATGGTCGCTGCCATCGGCAATCGCCGCTTCCGGCATGCTGCTCGCGGGCCAGAAGATGCCGCTGCCGATCAGGGTGAACTGGCGCGATGGCAGCACGTAGTCCAGACGCATCGTGCCGGCCTGCGGGCCGAAGTCGCCGGTGACCTGCTGCGGGTCGCCGCTATGCGCGATACCTAGCGCGGCGTACTCGGCGGTTTTTTCCGGGCCGCCGTCGCTGTGCGGGGTGGGGTACTGCAGCACACGCGGATGCGTGATCAGTGCGCGGATCGCATCGTGGCGGCCGGCGCCATCGACCGGGTCGTTATTGAGATCGCCGAGGATCACAAAGCGTGCGTCGGCCGGCAGACCACCGCAGCGGCCCTGGTCGTCGCACAGCCATGCGGCGTCTTTTGGGTTATCCAGATACTCGCGCCATAGCCGCAGTTCGTCGTGATTGCGGGCGGCGTTGCGCTTCTCGGCACCGTCGAACACCGGCGGTGTGGGATGCGACACCAGCGCGTGCACCACGCCCAGCGGCGTGCGCACCGGCACGTCCCAATGCGATTTGGACGACAGCCGCAGTTGCGCCCAGATCGCATCGCGATAAAACGATTTCTTGCTGGACGGATCGGTCGGGCGCAACGCACCCGGTAACGCGCTCCATTTCAGCAGCTGGAAACTGCGCACCGCCTGCGCATCGATCGGATAGCGCGACAGCACCAGCATGCCGTACTGGCCAGGGTGCAACCCATACCCCCAGGCATCGTTGCCGCGCGAACGGCCATCGCCACCGACAGTGCCGTTGTTGTCCAGATCCAGCCCACTCGGCACGCCGGTATTCACTGGCGCCAGGTAGCGATACGGATAGCGCAGCGCTTCGCCGCCGCCCGGCTGGGTGACCTGCAGATAGCGCTGCTGAAATAGATCGGCGGCGCGATGCTCGGGGTCGAAATCGAACTCGTTGAGCAGCACCAGATCCGGGCGCACCCGTTGCAGCACCGCGGCGATCTTGCGCGCATGCGCGCTGTCGCCCTGCAGTTCGCGCACCAGGCCGCCGGCCTCGTCGGAATACAGCGAGGTGTTGTAGGTCGCGATGCGCAAGTGGGTAGGTTCAGGCGCGGCAGCGGAAGCGCCGGGCGCGGTATCGGAGGAGGGCGCGCGATGCGCGCAAGCAGCGCAGAGCATGGTCAGCGCAAGCAGCAGGATGGGTTTGATCATCGCGACATTCTCGCATGCGGGAGACGACAGGCCGATGTCGTCGTCCGGTGGTTCAACCTGCCGGTGCAGGGGCGGGGAGCCCGCGCCATTGACGGCCGTCGTAAGCTTCCAGTGCGCTGAAATGGCGCTTGTAATTCATCTTCGCGTGGCCATCGATCCAGTAGCCCAGATACACATGCGCGCGCCGCTCGCGTTGCGCCCATTGGATCTGCTGCAGGATCGCGAAGGTGCCCAGACTGCGCGCGGCGGCATCCGGCGCGTAGAACGTATAGACCGCCGACAACGCGTGCTCGGTGACATCGGTGACCGCAACGGCGAGCAATCGCCCTGGCGCGTGCGCCACCGCCGGTTCGCGTATCTCAAGAAAGCGCCCATGCGACCAGCCGCCGATCAGGAACTGGTCGAATTCGGTGGCGCCATGTTCGTCCATGCCGCCGCCGGGATGGCGGTGCTTGAGATACTGCCGATACAACGCAAGTTGTTCGTCGGTGCGTTCGGCGGCGACCACGCGCACCACCAGGTCCTGGTTGCGCGCCAGGCAACGGCGCTGACTGCGATCGTGCCGGAACGCATCCACGGCAATGCGCACCGGCACGCAGGCGCGGCAACGTTCGCAATGCGGCCGGTAGACCAGATCGCCGGAGCGCCGGAATCCCCACGCCAATGCCTGCGGATAAATTGCGCCCAGACGCGGATCGTGCGGGTCCAGTACCAGGTCGCGCGCACGCCGATCCGGCCAGTAGCCGCAGGCATGCTCGCCGGTCTGGAACAGGCGCAGGTCGTCGTGGGTGTCGGCGTGGATGGCCATGGACGCAGGATAGCGCCTGCGTGTCGCAACAGCGGCGACTGTCCGCCGGATGAATACGCCAGGTGGCCGCGTCAACGCGTGTGCCGATCGCTCGTTGATGTGGGTGTTGGTGGCAGCGCACGGTGGATCCGGATGCGCCACCCACGCGATGCGGCCCATGCAGGTGCCGCGTGTGGTTCTCACATCCCAGGAGTTTCTCATGACGTCTCGCAAACCGTTTCTCGCATTGGCCGTGCTGGCCGTCCTGTCCACCGGCGCGGTGTTCGCCGCTCCGCCTGCCGCTGGCGATGCGCCGCGTCCTGCCAAGCTCGACAAGAACGGCGATGGCGTGATCGACCGCAGCGAAGCGGCGGCCGATCCGAAGCTGGCTGCGCAGTTCGATACGTTGGACACCAACAAGGACGGCAAGCTGTCGCGCGATGAGCGTCCGCATCATCGGGGCCCGGGTCGTGATGGACGCGACGGGCGCGGCGAATGGCTGAGCAAGTTCGATACCAACAAGGACGGCCGCATCAGCCGCGAAGAAGCCAAGGCCGACCCGAAGTTCGCCGCGCGTTTCGATGAGATGGACGTCAACAAGGACGGCTTTGTCGATCGCGCCGACCGTGCGTTGCGCATGCAGCAGCATCGCGACGCATGGTTTGCCAAGGCCGATACCGACAAGGACGGCAAGTTGAGCAAGGCCGAGTTCGATGCGGCCTCCAAGCAGCGTGGCGAGCACGGTCCGCGTGGTCCGGGCGAGCATGGCGAGCGTGGTGATCACGGCAAGCGTCCGATGCCGGCCAAGCCCGCTACGGGCAACTGAGCACGTGTTGACGCGGCACGTGGCTGAACACGTGCCGCGTCAACCGTAGCGGTAAGGAGGTCAGTCACACGGATGATGCAACAAGGCGCCGATCGACCCATAGCCTCCCGCAAGGGAGGCTTTTTTCATGGGGCTGCCGGATGTGCTGCGGCCACCTCGGCGGTTGCTGGAAAAGGCGAGCTCATGCCGTAATGGCAAGTCGCACGGGTACCGATAGCGCGATGTGCCAGTGTGTTCCGGCCGGTGCAGCACTGCGGCCTGCCGTCAGGTCCCGGTGGCGTTGGAATACTCTCCGGCGACAAGAACAGTGCCGATTCGGGCGCTCGGCATTACCGTGACGCCAGTGCAGGTTGTCATTTGCTGTGCCACTCCTTGTGGACAGGATTGGCGAGCGTGTTCTGTTCCTGCGTGTAGGTTCCGTTCTGCTGCGCAATGGCTTCACCCGTCTCGACGATGGCGTTTTGAATGAAGACGTTTTCCTTGCCGCTGCGGATGAAGGTCAGCTGGTGGAAGGCCGTTTTGTTGCCCCAGTCTGGAGAGGGGAGTGAGATGAACTTCACCGTGCAGGTCTCGTCGTCGAAACTGCCTTGCAGAACGTAGACGCCATAGTGGTTCTCGCCTTGCGAAATGATCTTGTACATGCCGTTGCCGTAGTAATAAATCTCCGCATCGGGAAACGGCTTTTTCTCGTACATCTTGCGATAGTGGAGCACCTGTTTGACGGTGGGTTCTCCAAAGCTCACGGTCAGCGTTTGGCCGTCGGGCGAGGTTGTCAGTCCTTCCGCGTGCGCACCAGCGCTGCTCAGCAGCATCAGGCCTGCGGTCACGATCTTTTTCACTGCATTGCTCTCCTGGTCTTTTTCAAGCGCCGTGTGCCGAAACTGCACTGTTGCAGTCGCAAAGCCGCTGGAATACTCGCAGAGAAGCAGTTGCAATGAAATTCATTGGGATACAGTCAAAAAATGCGGCTCAGCCACGCTGTGATGGGGCCGTGCCGTTCACGACGCGGATATTCGCCGGCGCTCAGCGCGCCGGCTGGATCCGCATGCGCACTTTCTCATTCTTTGCTGCAGGCGGTGGGTGTATCGGTAGGAGCTATCGGTTGCGGTGCCTCCCGGCAAGCAGGAGGCCTTACGTAGAGCGCAGCTGCGTGTCTGTGAAAACATCGCGCATGCCGGTTGCAGCGTGATGCGAGGATGCTGGATCGCTGCCTTTCTCGCTCGACCGCCGCACAGGCTGATCCTGGCTTTCAAGTGCGTCATAGCATCCCCGACTTGATGGAGTGATGCAGGATCGGCAGCAAGACCGCCAGCGTGCTCATGAGCATTGCGCTTGGACTGAACATGCAGCGGTAAAGCAATGGTGCCTGCGTGGTGCCGCGCCGTTGTGCATCGCGTTCCAGCATGGGGCGCATCACCCGGGGCAGCACGCGCAGCGTTTGATAGTTGATCACGACCATGCCTGCGCACAGCACCAGCAAGGCCGACCAGGGTTGGTTGCTGAGTCGATTCAGTAGCAACGTGCTGCCGCACACGATCACCGACGTCAGGGTGCTTGTGAGCATGAATCGGTGGATACCCGCGGTTTCGCGAGCTGTCTCGGCAAAGCGCAGCAGATACCAGCCCGACCAGTAAGTTCCCAGTGCTGCAACCAGCACGCTGCCTGCAGCAAACAGCGCCGGCATGCCGAACCAGACGCTCAACGCACCGGCTGCGCCGCCACCGCCAACGGCAGAGCCGGTCAAACCACCCATGCCCAGCTTGCCCGCGCCACCGATGCCGCCCAACACAATGGCCGCGCTCGCAGTTCCCGGAGTTGCCAGCATCGTTGCCGAGGTCACCGCAGTGGCAAAGGCCACACTGGGTGCGCTGCCACGCGCGAACGCGCCGAACCGGCGCAGCAGCTCCTCGCGCACGCTGGCACGTGCCCGCGACAGGCGCTTGCGCACGGCGGCATCGCTGAGGCCGAGCAGCGATGCCACCTGCTGCGAACTCTGGCCTTCGCGGTAATACAGCAGCAGCGTCTCACGGCTTTCTTCGGGCAATGCGGAAATGATGTCGAGCGCGGCAATTTCTTCTTCCACCTGCAGCAGGTGCTCGGCGGGCGAGGGTGCGGGGTCGGCTGCCATCGCGATGGCGAGGTCGGCTGCTTCGCCACTGAGCGCGCGATGCCGGTTGGCACGCAGCCAGTCGCGCGCCAGGTTGCGGGTGATCTGGCGCAGCCATGGCAGGAAGCTGGCCGGTTGGCTGAGTTGTGCCAGCCGCTGCCAGGCGCGCAGAAAGGCTTCCTGGGCGATGTCCTCGCTGGCGGCGATATCGCGGGTGATCGCCAGCGCGATGGCGGTCACCGTGTTCTGGCAGGCGCGCACAATGCGGCCATAGGCCTGCTGGCAGCCGGCCGCGGCATGCGGCAGTTCGCGTTGCAACATCAGGTCCAGCGTGTCGGTGTGCATCGGCGCAATCCATGTCCTGGTCCCAGCATGACGCATGGGAGCGGCAGATGTGACCGATGCGATGCCGGTTGATGCAAGTGCTGACGTCAGCCGCGCTCAGCGCGCCGGCTGGATCTGCACGCGCACTTCTTCATCCTCTGCCGCCGGTGGTGCCGCGTTGGCAGGCGCCGCTTGCTGCGATGCCGGTTGAGGCACCGGTGCAGGCGCGCTGCGATGGCGCAGCACCACGAACATTGCAACCGCGCCGATCACCAACAGCAGCACCAGACGGATACGCCAGGCCCAGCTGCGCGCGCTGGAACTTGAGCCGTTCTCGCCTTCGCGGAAGGTGTATTCCACGTTCGGCAGGTCGCGGCGGGTGGTGTCGAGCAGGCGCGCGTCGCGCAGCAACTCGCGCGCGCGTGGCTGGTCGTCGGCATGCACGATCCACACGGTGGGATAGGTCTGTGCGTTGCTGTGTTCGAGATAGCTGAACTGGCCGGTGCGTTTGCTTTCATAGGAGCGGCCATTGCTCATGCGCACATCGATGCCGGCATCGCGCAACAGGTTGGCGACGCCTTCGGCGGTTTCGATACGTTGACTGCTGAAGATCTTGCGCATGCTTAAAGTGTGCCAGCGATTGCCGAACGCATCGCGCTGCGGGTGCGCGTGTTCGAGACATGGAAGAAGAGTGGCGTGGACGTCGGTCCACAACCGAAAAAGGCGGCAGCAGGCCTGTCTGCGCTCAGCGAAATCTGTTGTTTAGGCACGGGCACGGGCACGGCTAGTCCTTCGCCGGCACGGCAATTGCGCTGCCATCGGGCACCACGCGGATCAAGCCTTCCTGCGTGGTGCTGGCGACCAGCACGCCATCGCGGGTGAAAAACTGCCCGCGCGCCAGGCCGCGCGAGCCCTGCGCAGTAGGGCTGTCGAGCGAGTACAGCAGCCAGTCGTCGGTACGGAACGGGCGATGGAACCACAGCGCATGATCGAGCGAGGCCATCTGCACGTTCGGCGTGTAATAACTGATGCCGTGCGGAAACGTGGAGGTGCCCAGCAGCTGAAAATCCGAGGCATACGCCAGCAAGGCGCGATGCAGGCCGACATCGTCGCCGACCGGGTCGCTCAGGCGTAGCCACATCTGCTGGAACGGCGGGCGCTTGGGTGGTCTGAGTTCGTCGCGCGGAAAGACGTGGCGGAATTCGAACGGGCCGCCACGCGAGAGCCAGCGCTGCACCTTGGCCGGCAGTTTCGCCAGCACTTCCGGTGCCAGCGGCGCAGTGGGTTCGATGTCTTCCGGCGGCGGCACCACCGGCATCACCGACTGATGCTCGGCGCCGTCTTCGTGTTCCTGAAACGACGCTGCGCAGAAAAAGATCACCTTGCCATGCTGGATCGCGGTGACCCGTCGTACCGAGAAACTTCCGCCATCGCGGGTGCGATCGACGTCGTAGACGATCGGGTGATCGATATCCCCGGCGCGCAGAAAGTAGGCGTGCAACGAGTGGGCCTGGCGACCGTTTTCCACCGTGGCCTGCGCGGCGGCCAGCGCCTGCCCCAGCACCTGCCCACCGAACACGTACTTGGTGCCGATGTCGCGGCTTTGGCCGCGAAACAGGTTGTCTTCCAGACGCTCCAGCGACAGCAGGTTGATCAGTTCGGAGACGACGGGTTCGGCAGTGGCGGACAAAGGGCTGGCCTGGGCGTGCGACGGACCGCGATTATACCGGCCGCCCCGTCGCCACCATGCGCAAGGCGCGTGCTCAGGTCTTTTGCAGGCGCGCGACCAGGCCATGCAGCGCCGCCTGCGCATCCGGTGCGTACCAGCCGTCGATGAAACGCTCCAGCTGGATCAGCTCGGGTGCCAGCGCGGCGCGCAGATCGGCGCGGGCGATGGCGCGTGTGGTCAGCATGGGCTGGCGCGGCAGTCGCTGCAGATCCTGCAGCCAGGCAACCGCGCGCGCGGTGACCAGCTCGCCATCGGCCAGCTCGTCGACCAGGCCGATCGTGACCGCCTGTTCGGCCGGCAGCAGCTGGCCGGAGATCAGCAGGCGCTCGGCGCGGTGCGCACCGACCACGCGGCGCAACAGCCGCTGGATGCCTTCGGGCGCGGCCAGGCCCACCTGCACTTCGTTCAAGCCGATCGCATAGGGTTTGGCGGTGTCGGCACTGCGCGCCATCACCCGGTAGTCGCAGCACAGCGCCAACACGCAGCCGCCGGCCGGCGCATGCCCGCCGATGGCCGCTACCACCGGCACGCGGCTGTTGGCCAGCGCTTGCGCAGCGTCGAAGAAGGCCGTCCAGCTGGCCAGCAATGCAGCGCGGTCGGTGCCGTGCGCCAGCAGGTGCGGCACGTCCATGCCACCGGAAAAAATCCGCTCGCTGCCCGACAGCACGATGCCATCGGTCTCATCGCCGGCCTGCTGCACTGCAACGCTCAAGGCCTGGCACAGCGTGCTGTCCAGTGCATTGACCGGCGGGCGGGCCAGACGGATTTCGCGAAGACGGCCATGGTCTAAGATCTGGATGCTCATTCGGGGCTCCTGGAGGTCGGGTCATGATAGACGGCAGTCGAAGCAGGCAGCGCACGTACGCACGCGTGCTGCTCGGTGCGTTGTCGGTGTTGGCAAGTGCAGGCGCCTCGGCGCAGTGCCTGCCTGAATTCAAGGATGGCTGGGTCCGCATTCCACCGCCCGGGGGCATGGGCATGGCGGCGGGGTTCGGGCAATTCCATAACGGCTGCGCGCAGCCGCTGAAGGTCACCACGGCCAAGAGCAGCGTGTTCGCCGATGTCTCCATTCACGAAACCACGCAAACCAACGGCGTCAGTCGCATGCGTGCGGTGCCCGAGTTGCCGCTGCCTGCCGGCAAGTCGGTGATGCTGGCGCCGGGCGGCCTGCATCTGATGCTGATGGAGGCGAGCGCGCCGCTGCAGGAGGGCGCGCAGGTGCCGGTGACCTTTACCTTGCAGGATGGTCGCGAGATCAAGACCACGCTGGAGGCGCGCAAGCGCGCGCCGGGTTCGTGATCGGGCAGAGCACAGGATGGCAGCACGGATGCTGCGGTGCTGGTGAGTCCATTTGCGCAACGCTACTGATCAGGCGCAATGCCTGATGTGGAAGCCATCCTGCTGCATCAGCTGCGTTTTCCTATCTCGGTAACGATGCTTGCTACATCACGCAGTAGCAAGCATGCCGTTGCTGAAGACGAAAACGGCGGCTCCCGAAAGAGCCGCCGCCAATTACCAACACCGAGAAAACGCAGCGAATGCGCTGATGAAACTCAGTTGCTGGCAGCGCGCACCGCATCCGGTAGCGACGCGCTTTTGCCAGTTTGCGTATCGATCCACACCACGACCACGTTGCCATCCGAATACAGCACGCTCTGGTCTTTCTGGTCGAGGATGCGATGGCCGATGGTGATGCTGCTGCTGCCCAGCCGCTCAACGAACAGTTCCACCAGGATGTCGTTCGGCCACACCAGCGGGCGCTTGTAGTTGACGTTGGTGGCCGCGACCACCGGCGCAATGCGATCGGTCATCGACACACCGTCCACGCCCAGCATCCAGCGCACACGCGCTTCTTCCAGATAGGAAATGTATTTGGCGTTGTTGACATGACCCATGCTGTCCATGTCGCGCCAGCGCACGCTGATCGGGATGCGTGCCAACACCTTGTGCTCTTCGCTCATCAGCTTGCCTTCTTCTTCGCAGTTTTCTTGGTGGCGGATTTGGCGACTTTCGCCACCTTTTCCGGTTTGATCTTGCGTGGCGGTCGCGCATCGGGCTTGTTGGCCATTGCCGCCGGGCGCGTCTCGCGCGCCTTCACCGACGGCAGCATCTTGGCCAGGAATTGCCCGGTGTAGGACGCCTTGTGTGCAGCCACCTCTTCCGGCGTGCCGGAGACCAGGATGCTGCCACCGCGGTGGCCGCCTTCCGGGCCCAGGTCCACGATCCAGTCGGCGGTCTTGATCACGTCCAGGTTGTGTTCGATCACCACCACCGTATTGCCCTCGTCGCGCAGCTTGTGCAGCACGCCGAGCAGCGCTTCGATGTCGTGGAAGTGCAGGCCGGTGGTCGGCTCGTCGAGGATGTACAAGGTGCGTCCGGTATCGCGACGCGATAGCTCCTTCGACAATTTCACGCGCTGCGCTTCACCGCCGGACAGCGTGGTCGCGCTCTGCCCCAGCTTGATGTAACTCAGGCCGACATCGACCAGCGTTTCCAGCTTGCGCGCGATCGACGGCACCGGCTCGAACAGGCGCAGCGCATCTTCCACGGTCATCTGCAACACGTCGCTGATGTTGTAGCCCTTGTAGCGGATCTCCAGCGTCTCGCGGTTGTAGCGCTTGCCGTGGCAGACATCGCAGGGCACATAGACGTCGGGCAGGAAGTGCATCTCCACCTTGATCAGGCCATCGCCCTGGCAGGCTTCGCAGCGCCCGCCACGCACATTGAAGCTGAAACGGCCCGGCGAATACCCGCGCGCGCGCGATTCCGGCACCTGTGCGAACAACTCGCGCAACGGCGTGAACATGCCGGTGTAGGTAGCCGGATTGGAGCGCGGCGTACGCCCGATCGGCGACTGGTCGATATCCACGACCTTGTCGAACAGATCGAGGTTCTCGACCTCGCGATGCGCGGCCACCGGATGCGAGGCGCCGTTGATCTCGTTGGCCGCTAGCGAAAACAGCGTGTCGTTGATCAGCGTGGACTTGCCCGAGCCGGAGACGCCGGTGATACAGGTCAGCAGGCCGGCCGGAATGTCCAGATCGACATTCTTCAGGTTGTTGCCGGTCGCCCCGCGCAGGTGCAGCATCATCTTCGGGTTGGGCTTGTGGCGCTGCTTGGGAATCTCGATGCGGCGCTTGCCCGACAGGTACTGACCGGTCAGCGAGCGCGGCGCATCCAGAATGTCCTGCAGCGTGCCTTGCGCGCAGATTTCGCCGCCGTGCACGCCGGCGCCGGGGCCGATATCCAGCACGTAATCGGCCAGGCGGATCGCGTCTTCGTCATGCTCGACCACGATCACCGTATTGCCCAGATCGCGCAGCCGCGTCAGCGTGCCGAGCAGGCGTTCGTTGTCGCGCTGATGCAGGCCGATCGAGGGCTCGTCCAGCACATACATCACACCGACCAGGCCGGCGCCGATCTGGCTGGCCAGACGAATGCGTTGCGCCTCGCCACCGGACAAGGTGTCAGCCTTGCGCTCCAGGGTCAGGTAATCCAGGCCCACATCGACCAGGAAGCCCAGCCGCTCGCCGATCTCCTTGACGATCTTGCTGGCAATCTCGCCGCGCCAACCCGGCAACGACAAGCCACGGAAAAAGCTCAGCGCCTCGTTGACCGGCAGCACCACCAACTCGGGCAGCGGGCGGTCGGCGACGAACACGTTGCGCGCGGCACGATTCAGACGCGTGCCGTTACACGCAGGGCAGGGCTGCTGGCTGACGTACTTGGTCAGCTCCTCGCGCACCGCCGGCGATTCGGTCTCGCGGTAGCGCCGTTCCAGGTTCGGCAAAATGCCTTCGAAACGGTGCTTGCGCGTGGTGCGCCCGCCCGCATCGGTGAAGTAGGTGAAGCTGATCACCTCATCGCCGCTGCCGAACAGCACTGCCTGGCGCACCTTGGCCGGCAGCGAGTTCCACACTGCGTCCACGTCGAACTTGTAGTGCTTGGCGAGCGAGGCGATCAGCTGGAAATAATAGGCATTGCGCCGATCCCAACCACGCACCGCACCGGCCGATAGCGACAGTTCCGGATGCACCACGACACGATCGGGGTCGAAGAATTCGGCCACGCCCAGGCCATCGCAACTCGGGCAGGCGCCCACCGGTGCGTTGAACGAAAACAGCCGCGGTTCCAGCTCGGGCAGCGAGTAATCGCAGACCGGGCAGCTGTACTTGGACGAGAATAGATGCGGCGCGGCGGCCGCATCGTCCAGCGACTGCACTGCGACCATGCCTTCGCCAAGCTTGAGCGCGGTCTCGAAACTTTCCGCCAGCCGCTGCTTGATGTCTTCGCGCGGACGAAAGCGGTCGATCACCGCTTCGATGGTGTGCTTCTGGCGCAGCGCCAAGGCCGGCACTGCATCGATCTCGTACAACTCGCCGTCCACGCGCACGCGCACGAAGCCCTGCGCACGCAGTTGCTCGAACACCTGCGCATGCTCGCCCTTGCGGTCGCGGATCACTGGCGCCAGCAGCATGTAGCGCTGCTCCTGGTCCTGGTTGAGCATGTGGTCGACCATCTGGCTGACCGTCTGCGCCTCCAGCGGGAAGCCGTGGTCCGGGCAGCGTGGCTGGCCGACGCGTGCGTACAGCAGACGCAGGTAGTCATAGATCTCGGTGATCGTGCCAACCGTGGAGCGCGGGTTGTGCGAGGTCGATTTTTGTTCGATCGAAATCGCCGGGGACAGACCTTCGATATGGTCCAGGTCCGGCTTTTCCATCACGCTGAGGAACTGGCGCGCATACGCCGACAGCGACTCGACGTAGCGGCGCTGGCCCTCCGCATAAATGGTGTCGAACGCCAACGACGACTTGCCCGAGCCGGACAGGCCGGTGATCACGATCAGTTTGTCGCGAGGCAGGTCGAGGTCGATGTTCTTGAGGTTGTGCGTCCGCGCGCCGCGGATGCGGATGAAATCCATCGCCATGGGGGATCCGATGTCGGGCCGGCGAACCGGCGGTGGTGCGAGCGTGCTCAGCAGGAATGAGTGGCAGTCGATCAGCCTACCCGCCGACCTAGGTGAGGGCAATTGCCCGAAATGCCAGTCTGACCGGAGCGCTGTGGCGGCCGGATGATGCGTTGCATGGAGCCGGATCGATGTCGCCTGCGGCAGGTCGACGTGCCGCCGATCGGAAACCGGCCGGCGCCCGGCTTGCGGGTTGACCCAAAACCCGATAGGCCAGTACAATCCCGCTCCTGTCTGCCCTAGGGCACGTCAGTGCGACCATAATAACTACAGAGGAAAACCTGGTCATGTACGCAGTTCTGGTAACCGGCGGTAAGCAATACCGCGTCGCGCAGGGCGAAACGCTCCGCGTGGAAAAGCTCGAAGTCGAAGCTGGCGACGAGATCAAGTTCGACACCGTCCTGATGTTGGGCGATAGCGATGGCATCAAGCTGGGCGATGCGCTGAAGGGCGCTTCGGTCACCGCAAAGGTTGTGGCCCATGGCCGCGCCGACAAGGTGCGCATCATCAAGTTCCGTCGCCGCAAGCACCACATGAAGCGTCAGGGACACCGTCAGTACTACACCGAAATCGAGATCACCGGCATTGCCGGTGGCGATAAGAAGTAAGGAGAACCAGTCATGGCACATAAAAAAGGCGTAGGTTCCTCGCGCAATGGTCGCGATTCCAACCCGAAGTACCTGGGTGTGAAGATCTTCGGTGGTCAGGCCATCGATGCCGGCAACATCATCGTGCGTCAGCGCGGCACCCAGTTCCACCCGGGTAGCGGCGTCGGCCTCGGCCGTGACCACACCCTGTTCGCCCTGGTGAACGGCAAGGTGGAGTTCTCGGTCAAGGGTGCGAAGAAGCGTCGTACCGTCAGCGTGGTTGTCGAGGCGTAATCGCCCGCTCCATGCAGGCCAGTCCGCCAGGCACCGATGCCTGACGGACGAGACGGAAAGCCCCGCTTTTGCGGGGTTTTTCGTTTGACGGCCGGGGGTGGGGATTCGGGAGTTGGGATTCGCAACGGCGGATTTCGATAGTCCCGATACCGTCGCTTCCTGCTGTTTCCGCGGCCGCCAAGCGGCGTCCTGCGGTGGTGTTACCAATCCCAAATTACGAATCCCAAATCTCATGAAGTTAGTCGACGAAGCGGAAATCCTGGTCAGTGCCGGCAATGGCGGCAATGGCTGTGTCGGCTTTCGCCGCGAGAAGTTCATCCCGCTCGGTGGGCCGGATGGTGGTGATGGCGGCAGTGGCGGCAGCGTGTGGATCGTGGCCGACGAGAACGTCAACACGCTGGTCGACTTCCGGCATGAGCGCACCTTCAAGGCGCAGCGCGGCGAGAATGGCATGGGCCGTCAGGCCTACGGCAAGGGCGGCGAAGACCGCATCATCGTGGTGCCGGTCGGCACCGTCGTGATGAATGTGCAGACCGATGAAATCATCGGCGACCTGACCCAGAACGGCGATCGTCTGCTGGTGGCCAAGGGCGGCAAGGGCGGCCTGGGCAACATGCATTTCAAGAGCTCGATCAATCGCGCCCCGCGCCAGTCCACCACCGGCGAAGAGGGCGAGGAGCGTCTGCTCAAGCTGGAGTTGAAGCTGCTGGCCGACGTCGGCCTGCTGGGCTTCCCCAATGCCGGCAAGAGCACGTTGATCCGAGCGGTGTCTTCGGCAACGCCGAAGGTGGCCGATTACCCGTTTACGACCCTGTATCCGAATCTGGGCGTGGTCAGTGTCGAGGCCTATCGCAGCTTCGTCATCGCCGACGTGCCGGGCCTGATCGAGGGCGCGGCCGATGGTGCGGGGCTAGGCACGCAGTTCCTGCGCCATCTGCAGCGCACGCGTTTGCTGCTGCACCTCGTAGACATCTCGCCCATGGAAGGTGGTGTGGATGGTGTGTCGCCGGCCGATCAGGTGCGCACCCTCGAGCGCGAGCTGGAGCGGCACGATCCGGAGTTGCTAGCCAAGCCGCGTTGGCTGGTGCTCAACAAGGCCGACTTGATGTTCGAGGACGAGGCGCGTACGGCGGCAGAGGCGATCGTGGCCGAACTTGGCTGGACCTCGCCGTGGTATCTGGTCTCGGCGTTGGGCCGCGATGGCACCTTCCCGATCATGAAGGACATCATGGCGTTCTTCGACCGTCAGCGTGAGGACGAGCTCGAGGCGCGCAATGCCGGCTGAGTGCATTCGCAGGCACACAAAAAACCCGGCCAAGGCCGGGTTTTTCTGTTCCACCGAAAGCCAGGCTTCCGGTAGTGCCGAAACCGATCGCTTACGCGGCCTTGATGGCCTTGATGCGAGCGGTCAGACGGCTCTTGTGACGCGCAGCCTTGTTCTTGTGAATCAGGCCACGGGCGCTGAAACGGTCGAGGATGGGCTGAGCAACGGCGAAAGCAGCTTCGGCGCCTGCAGCATCGTTGGCGTCAAGGGCCTTGATCACCTTCTTGACGGCGGTGCGCAGCATCGAACGCTGGCCCGTGTTGCGCTCATTGCGCACGACGGTCTGCTTGGCGCGCTTCTTGGCGGACTTGATATTGGCCACGGTGGTGGGTTCCTGAAAAATCGGTATGGTGGAAAAAGCAAGCGCGAAAGTATGATGGACCTAGTTATGTACGTCAAGTCAGATGTCAAGAGGGAGGCTGCGTGAGCAAGCCCGGTATGTTGAGAGGCCTGCTCTCGTTCAGCAGTATGACCATGGTGTCGCGGGTATTGGGGCTGGTGCGCGACCAGGTCATCACCACCACCTTCGGCACCAATGCGGTGACCGATGCGTTCTGGACGGCCTTCCGGGTCCCCAATTTCCTGCGTCGGCTATTTGCCGAAGGGTCCTTCGCCACCGCCTTCGTGCCGGTGTTCACCGAGGTCAAGGAAACCCGGCCGCATGCCGATCTGCGCGAACTGATGTCGCGCGTGGCCGGTACCCTAGGAGGAGTGCTGCTGCTGGTCACCGCACTGGCGCTGATCTTCGCGCCGCAGTTGGCCACGCTGTTCTCCAGCGGCGTGGACACCGACCCGGCCAAGCATGGCCTGCTGGTGGACCTGTTCCGTCTGACCTTCCCATTCCTGCTGTTCGTCTCGCTGACCGCGCTGGCTGGCGGGGCACTGAATAGCTTCCAGAAGTTCGCCATGCCGGCGCTGACCCCGGTGATCCTCAACCTGTGCATGATCGCCGGCGCCGTGTGGCTGGCGCCGAAGCTGGGCGGCACTCCGGAAAAGCAGATCCTCGCGCTGGGCTGGGCGGTGCTGGCGGCAGGCATGCTGCAGTTGCTGTTCCAGCTGCCTTCGCTGAAAGGCATCAACCTGCTGACCCTGCCGCGCTGGGGCTGGCAACATCCAGGCGTGCGCAAGGTGCTGACCCTGATGGTGCCGACCCTGTTCGGCTCATCGATCGCGCAGATCAACCTGCTGCTGGACACCGTCATCGCCGCCAGGCTGACCGATGGCTCGCAGTCGTGGCTGTCGCTGGCCGACCGGTTCCTGGAGCTGCCGCTGGGTGTATTCGGGGTGGCGCTGGGCACGGTGATCCTGCCGGCGCTGGCGCGCCATCACGTCAAGACCGACCGCAGCGCGTTTTCCGGTGCGCTGGATTGGGGCTTCCGCACCACGTTGTTGATCTCAGTGCCGGCAATGCTCGGCTTGCTGCTGCTGGCCGAGCCGCTGGTGGCGACGTTGTTCCAGTACGGCCAGTTCACCGCCTTCGATACGCGGATGACCGCGATGTCGGTCTACGGCCTGAGCTTCGGCCTGCCGGCCTACGCCATGCTCAAGGTGCTGCTGCCGGCGTTCTACGCCCGTCAGGACACCCGCACGCCGGTGCGCGCGGGCGTGGCGGCGCTGATCGCCAACATGGTATTCAACTTCGCGCTGCTGGCGGTGGTCTACCAGATCATGGTGCCGCCCGAGCTCAAGGCGCAGGGCGTGATGCAGGCGCTGGGCAAGCAGCCGGGCCTGCATCTGGCGCTGGGGATTGCCAGTGCGTTGTCGAGTTATCTCAACCTGGGCTTGCTGTGGTACTGGTTGGGCAAGTCCGGCGTGTACCAGCGGCGGCCGGGCTGGGGCGGCTATGCACTGCGCCTGCTGCTGGCATGTGCGGCGATGGTGGTGGTGCTGTTGGGCCTGCTGTGGTGGTTGCCCTCGTTCACCGTGATGGATAAATGGGATCGCATCGGCTGGCTGGCAGTGCTGGTCGGCAGCGGTGGGGCGACCTATCTGGTGGCGCAGCTGGCATTGGGGCTGCGGCCGCGGCATCTGCGCGAAGGGTAAGAGACTTGCGGATCTAGCCGAGCGCGCTGCAGGGCCGCCTGTGCTGTGCGGAGTTCTGACTTCGCGCAGCTGGAATGCGCGTTGCGATCAGCCAAGCGCTGCCCTGCTGGGTACTCGCCCATGCGGGTTGACAGGCACGGCTATACTTGCAGGTTATGTATCAGTGAGGGTCGGCCCGCAGGCCGGCATCTGTTTGGATCGAGGAATGAGCAGGCTGTTTAGAGACGTCGAGGGCGGGACGCTGTTCCCGCACGGAAGCGTGGTCTGCATCGGCGCCTTCGATGGCCTGCATCTGGGGCATCGGGCATTGGTGCAGCACGCGGTCGAACGCGCGCGCGCGCTGGGCGTGCCGGCAGTGGCAGTGAGCTTCGAGCCGTTGCCGCGCGAATTTTTTGCTCCGGCAGCGCCGCCGCCGCGGTTGACGCTGGCCCGCGCCAAGATCGAAGGTCTGTACGGCCTGGGCGCCGACAGCGTGGGCATGATTCGTTTCGACGGCCGCTTGGCGGCAATGAGCGCCGAGGATTTCGTACGGCTGGCATTGGTTGGCCGGTTGTGCGCCAAAGAGGTGTGGATCGGCCCGGAGTTCCGCTTCGGCCATCGGCGTGGCGGTGATATCGGCCTGCTGCGCGCGCTCGGTGAGCAGTACGGCTTCGCGGCCGGCGAGATCGCCCCGGTGCATCTGCGCGGCGAGCGTATTTCTGCCACGCGCATTCGCGAGCTGCTGGGCACGGGCGAGTTTGCGCATGCCGGCGAACTGCTCGGCCGCCCGTATGCCATCGGCGGGCGGGTGGTGCGCGGCAAGCAACTCGGCCGCACGCTGGGTTACCCCACTGCCAACTTGCGCTTTCCGCGCACGCCGGCGCTGTCGGGTATCTACGCGACCTGGGTGCATGGTGTGGCCGATCAGCCGTGGCCGTCGGTCTCGAGCTTTGGCACGCGACCGACGGTTGCTGGTGTGGAACCGCTGCTGGAAGCGCATCTGTTCGATTTTCAGGGCGATTTGTACGGCCGCCACATCGAGGTCGAATTCGTCGCCAAGCTGCGCGACGAAGAAAAGTTCGATGGCCTGGAGGCGTTGACCGTGCAGATGCATCGCGATGCCGAGCAGGCGCGTGCGGTACTTAATGCGAGTCCCTCGCAAGAACCCGCACCTCCATGTGCGGACAATAAACATGCGAGCTCCTCGCAAACGTCTGCACATGCAAGTGCAGACGCTTCAGACAACGCAGCGCAACGGTAGAGACCTGTGACCCACGACTACAAAGCCACTCTCCATCTGCCCGCGACGGAATTTCCGATGCGCGGCGACCTGCCCAAGCGCGAGCCGGCGATGCTGGAACGCTGGGAGCGCGAGGGGCTGTATGCGCAACTGCGCGCCAACGCGGCCGGGCGCCCGCTGTTCGTGCTGCACGACGGCCCGCCGTATGCCAACGGTCAGATCCATCTGGGCCATGCGGTCAACAAGATCCTCAAGGACATCATCGTCAAGTCGAAGTATCTGGCTGGCTTCGATGCGCCGTACATCCCGGGCTGGGACTGCCACGGCCTGCCGATCGAGATCGCGATCGAGAAGAAGTACGGCAAGGTCGGCGTCAAGCTGGATGCGGCGCAGTTCCGCCAGAAGTGCCGCGAATACGCCACCGAGCAGATCGATCTGCAGCGGCGCGACTTCAAGCGCCTGGGCGTGATCGGCGATTGGGACAACCCGTACAAGACGCTGGATTTCCGCTTCGAAGCCAATGAAATCCGCGCGCTGGCCAAGGTGGTCGACAACGGCCATCTGACCCGCGGCGTGAAGCCTGTGCACTGGTGCTTCGATTGCGGCTCGGCCTTGGCCGAGGCCGAGATCGAATACGCCGACAAGGTGTCGCCGACGGTGGATATCGCCTATCCGGCGCGCGATCCGGCGGCCGTCGCTGCCGCCTTCGGCGCGAGCCTGCCGGCCGGCGTGGGCGTGGCGGTGCCGATCTGGACCACCACCCCGTGGACGCTGCCGGCTTCGCTGGCGGTGAGCCTGGGCGCGGACCTGGATTACGTGCTGGTCGAAGGCCCGGCCGATCGCGGCCAGCCGCGCTGGTTGGTGATTGCCGAGGCGTTGGCCGGCAAGGCTCTGCTGCGTTATGGCGTGGAAACGGTGGTGGTGCACGGTCATGCCAAGGGCGCGGCGCTGGAACAGATGCTGCTGAACCACCCGTTCTATGCCGAGCGCGAGATTCCGCTGCTGCTGGGCGATCACGTGTCCGCCGAAGACGGTACCGGCGCTGTACATACCGCACCCGGTCATGGTCAGGAGGACTATCAGGTCTCCAAGCAGTATGGGTTGCTGGAGCGCTACGGCGCTGCGCAGATCAATCCGGTGGATGGGCGCGGCGTGTATCTGCCGTCGACGCCGCCGCTAGGCGACACCGTGTTGGCTGGGCTGCATATCTGGAAGGCCAACGACATCATCATCGATGCGTTGCGCGACACCGGCGTGCTGCTGGCCGCCAGCAAGATGGAGCACAGCTATCCGCATTGCTGGCGCCACAAGACGCCGATCGCGTTCCGTGCCACGCCGCAGTGGTTCATCTCGATGGAGCAGGCCAGCCTGCGCGCCGATGCGCTCAAGGCGATCGAAAACGTGCATTGGTATCCGTCCTGGGGCCAGGCGCGTATCGCCGGCATGGTCGATGGGCGTCCGGACTGGACGATTTCGCGCCAGCGCACCTGGGGCGTGCCGATCGCCTTGTTCGTGCATCGCGAAACCGGCGAGCCGCATCCGCGCAGTACCGAGTTGCTGCGCCAGGTGGCCGACCGCGTGGAACTGGGCGGCGTGGACGTGTGGTACACGCTGGACGCGGCCGAACTGCTGGGCGATGAGGCGGCCGATTACGACAAGATCACCGACATCCTGGACGTGTGGTTCGACTCCGGCGTGACCCATGAAACAGTGCTGGTGGATCGCGGCCTGCCCAAGCCGGCCGACCTGTATCTGGAAGGCTCCGATCAGCACCGTGGCTGGTTCCAGTCCTCGCTGCTGACCGGCGTGGCGATGGACAAGGCCGCACCGTACAAGCAGTGCCTGACCCACGGCTTCACCGTGGACGAGCACGGCCGCAAGATGTCCAAGTCGCTGGGCAACGGCATCGAGCCGCAGGACATCATGAAGACCCTGGGCGCGGACATCCTGCGCCTGTGGATCGCCTCGGCCGATTACAGCAACGAGATGTCGCTGTCGCAGGAGATCCTCAAGCGCAACGCCGATGCGTATCGCCGCCTGCGCAATACCGCGCGCTTTCTGCTCGGCAATCTGCATGGATTCGATCCGTTGCAGCATCTGGTGGCGCTGGACGACATGGTGCTGCTGGACCGCTGGATCGTGCATCGCGCGCACGAGCTGCAGGAAAAGATCGCCGCCGCGTATGCGCGCTACGACTTCGCCGAGATCGTGCAGGCGCTGCTGAATTTCTGCAGCGTGGACCTGGGTTCGCTGTATCTGGATGTGACCAAGGACCGTCTGTACACGATGGCCGAGGATGCGCGCGGCCGTCGTTCGGCGCAGAGCGCGATGTATCACGTGGCCGAGGCGTTCGTGCGCTGGATCGCGCCGGTGCTGAGCTTCACTGCCGAAGAACTGTGGGGCTATCTGCCGGGCAAGCACACCGACAACGTGCTGTTCGCCACTTGGTACGACGGCCTGGCGCCACTGCCGGCCGATGCCGCGTTGACCAGTGCCGACTTCGACAAATTGCTGGCCTTGCGCGAGCAGGTGGCCAAGGTGCTGGAGCCGATGCGTGCCAACGGGGCGATCGGTGCGGCGCTGGAAGCGGAGATCACCGTCGCCGCCGATGCGCAGACCGCTGCGCGCTGGCAGCCGCTGGCCGAGGAGCTGCGCTTTTTGTTCATCAGTGGCGATGTGACCGTCACCGCAGCCAGCACCGACGACATCTTCGTCAGCGCGCAGCCGACCACCAAGGCCAAGTGCGTGCGTTGTTGGCACCACCAGGCCAGCGTGGGCAGCGATCCGCGTCACCCGGAACTGTGCAGCCGCTGCGTGAGCAATCTCGAAGGCCCGGGCGAGCTGCGTCGCTGGTTCTGATGCGGGGCATCGACGGCACTACGCGGCGGAAGATTCCGCGGCGTAGTGCCGATGTTTTTCGTAGAACGTGCTGCGCTGGAACGGGCCGCTGCTTTATTTACAGGCTGCTGCGCTGCGCCACACGCTTACGCGGCGCTGACCGCTACGCCTGATGCGTTGTGACGCTTGCTGAAGCTCGCGCTTGCGCCAGAGCGGGGCATGGCAGCTGGCTGAAGCGTCCATGCCATCCTCGCTTGCCTGTCATCCAGCTTTGGTCATCGTTGTTTAGTTTTCGCCATCTCCAACGCCATCCAGGCATCTTCTCCGGCGTCGGAGAAATCACAACCAATTGCGACCTCTCGACATGAGTCAACGCCCCAAACCCTCCGCCCTGATCTGGTTGCTGTTGTCTGCGCTCGTGGTCGGGCTGGACCAGTGGAGCAAGGCCTGGGTGCTGTCCAGCCTGCCCGAGTACACCGCCGTGCCGGTCATCGACGGCTTCTGGAACTGGTACCGCACCTATAACACCGGCGCGGCCTTCAGCTTTCTGAGCGATGCCGGCGGCTGGCAGCTGTGGTTCTTCACCGCGCTGGCGGTGGGCATCAGCGGGCTGCTGGCGTTCTGGCTGTCGCGCACCGCGCGCGGCGAGTGGCGTAGCGCGCTGCCGTATGCGCTGGTGATCGGCGGGGCGATCGGCAACGTGATCGACCGCCTGATGCATGGCCACGTGGTCGATTTCATCCAGTGGTACATCGGCAGCCACACCTGGCCGTCGTTCAATATCGCCGACTCGGCGATCGTGGGCGGCGCCATCGGCATCGCGGTATTCGGTCTGTTCGACAAGTCTGGCAAGCGGGAGTCAGGGATCAAAAATTAGCAATCGAGGCTGAAGTGTTCCTGCGGGCGCACGCCGCCCGGTCCGATTCCTGATTCCCCATTCCCGTAGAATGCCCGCCATGGAAGTCCTGCTCGCCAATCCCCGTGGTTTTTGTGCCGGCGTCGACCGTGCGATCGAGATCGTCAAGCGTGCGATCGAGACGCTAGGCGCGCCGATCTATGTGCGCCATGAAGTCGTGCACAACCGTTTCGTGGTCGACGACCTCAAGCAGCGCGGCGCGGTCTTCGTCGAAGAACTCGACGAGGTGCCCGACAACGCCACGGTGATCTTCAGCGCACACGGCGTCTCGCAGGCGGTGCGCCTGGAGGCCGAGCGCCGCGGGCTCAAGGTGTTCGACGCGACCTGTCCGCTGGTGACCAAGGTGCACTTCGAGGTGGCGCGGCACTGCCGGGCCGGCCGCGATGTGGTGCTGATCGGCCATGCCGGGCATCCGGAAGTGGAAGGCACGATGGGGCAGTGGAGCCGTGAGCGCGGCCCGGGCACGATCTATCTGGTCGAAGACATCGAGCAGGTGGCCACGCTGCAGATCCGCCAGCCCGAAAACCTCGCCTATACCACCCAGACCACGCTGTCGGTGGACGACACCATGGGCATCATCGAGGCCCTGCGTGCACGCTTCCCGGCGATGCAGGGACCGCGCCACGACGATATCTGTTACGCCACCCAGAACCGCCAGGACGCGGTGCGCGATCTCGCGCGCCAATGCGATCTGGTGCTGGTGGTCGGTTCGCCCAATAGCTCCAACTCCAACCGTCTTAGCGAGCTGGCACGGCGCGACGGGGTGGAGTCTTACCTGATCGATAACGCCAGCGAGATCGACCCGTCCTGGATCGTCGGCAAGCAGCACATCGGCCTGACCGCCGGCGCTTCCGCGCCGCAGGTGCTGGTGGATGGGGTGCTGGCGCGGCTGCGCGAACTGGGTGCCGAGAGCGTCTCCGAGCTGGAAGGCGAGCCGGAATCGATGGTGTTCGCGCTACCCAAGGAACTGCGGTTGCGTTTGGTTAGCTGAAGCAGGGGCTTGTAAATGGGCTTGGCGAGTAGTGATTCGGTTTGGCGCGTGTGGGGTGCCTTTCAGTTGTCAGCTGACTGACCTTCTCCAGTCGCAACCCGGCGCATGACGTCGCAATGCCCGGCCCGCTCCAGCAGCGGCGATTGACCGCAGACTGGCTCCGCTCCTACAATTCACGGCTCGCCGGAATAGCTCAGTTGGTAGAGCGGCGCATTCGTAATGCGTAGGTCGTAGGTTCGATTCCTATTTCCGGCACCAAAATAAGCTAACAACAATGCAGTAAGATCAAGGGGTTGGCCGGTTTTCCGTCCAGCCCCTTTTTCATGTCGACCAACCCTCTCCCGGTAAAAACAGGGATTTCCAGGGATCTTTTTTCCCATCATTTTCCCCGCCTATGACCGGAATGCTGCCCATCCTGCGCGTAATGTTCCCCGACAAGCCGCTTTTGTCGGTCGAGGACGTAGCGCGTGTTCTCAACAAGACGGGGGCGGGCGGTTACGAACAAACCCGAGAACAGCTGGCCGCCGGCGTCATCGTTCCAGGTCTGCGCAAGCTCGGTGGCAGTTGGTTGGTGCCGGTGACGGCACTTGCTGATGCGCTGGACGGCTTGGTGGACGCAAATACTGCTGGGTTGGCTATCCCCAAGCCGTTGCCCACAAGACACACGGTCACCCGGGCCAACCCCATCGTTCCCCGCAAGGGCGGACGGGTTCCCGATCGGACCAAGTCCATGGCGCTGGCCGACATGACGTCCCTTTCCCTCGCGATGGCCACCCATCAATCGATCGCGTTCTGGCGCGAGGTGCTGGGTTTCTTGGAATACCCCACGCAGCAGCAGGCTGCGCTGATCCTCGCGCCGAGCGATGTCTTCGCCGAGCCCCAACCATGGGTGCGGCAGAACGCGCGAGTGGTGGGGCACGCGCACCTCCTGCTGGTGGAAGAGCGGGACCAGGCGTTGGATACGGGCGAGGTCTGGGAAGCGATCTTGGCTGACGCCTTGCTGGAGCCGTGGATCAGTGTCGAGGCGCGCGATCCCTTCGATGACGCCATGAAGGACGCGCTAGCTGCCTTTCAGGGCGCCCAGGACCACGCACGCAACCAAGACCGCGCTAGAGGGCTGGAGGACAGGCTGCCGCCGCCCACGGCGCCAGAGAGCACGCGCAAGCCGTTCCGGTTCTGATCGCCTACCATCAGGTTTCCTCTTGGTGGCAAGCCCACATGTCTCTTGATTCCAAGCAAGAAGTCCTCGTCAAACTGATCGAGCGTTACCGCGAGACCTACGCCCCCGGGAACCCTGAGTTCATGAGCGGCAAGGGCGTGTCATGGGCGCGCCTAAAGCGGGATGTGGAGAAAGAAGCAGTCGCTGATCACCAGGCACGCGCGGCCGCTAGAGCCGGACGCACGCGTCCGAGCGAGTCGAGGCCTTGGACGTCCGCAGAAGCGGCGGGGCTGCTTAACCTATCGCAAAAGGCTTTCCGCGAGTTGGCCAAGAGCGACAGTCCGCCGGGTCCCCTGTTGGTAGACGACGGCACGCACACCGCCGTTCCCATATCTCGGTTGCTGGAATGGGCCGATGCCCACCCCCGTGTCCGACGGTGGCGGGAAAGCCGAGAAGATGGCGAGGTGCTAGGACGGAAGGCCCCAATGCCTCCAAGCGCGCGATTCAAGGTCCTTAAGGAGGGCAAGGTCAACATCACGTTGATCGAGGGCAGGGTTTCGTCGCTGAACCTGGCGGGATGGAGCGCGGAGGAGCGTGAGGCCCTCCTGGATTTGTTCCGAGCGAAAGGCGGCGCTCTGCGGGAAGATAGCCGAGGGATCGTGATGCTTCAGCAGGCCACACTGCCCGAGGCGTTCAAGTTGCCTTGGGCCGACCTGACACTCAAAAATGAGTGGGTGAGCCAATACATAGGAGGTCTGGAAGGCATTAGAAGTGAGCTCCAAGAGCACTTGCAGCGTGTCCAGAACGTGATCCCCAATCTCACACCGGAGGAGGACAAGGTGGATGCCCAGGACGCCCACAAAGCGTTGGTGGAGCAATGGGCCGAAGAAAGCCGAGCGTTAGAGATGCAGGTCAGTGAGGTGCGCGGCGCGATCCTGGACGTGACCCTTCCGCCCGCAGGGCCTCCCATCGAGCGGCCACCGTTTCGGTTCTAAGGCAGAGGCGATCGTTGGAGCGAACGTGCGGCGGCTGCTCGCCGCCGAAGAGCGTAGGGGAAGAAGAGGCAGGGAGGCGCCAGCTTCCGCCGCCGCCAGGTCGACCTATCCAAGCCCCGGCTCACGTCCGGGGCTTTTTTGTGCCCGTCGTCAAGCCAAAGGGGCAACCGCCCCTTTCCGCCAGACGCGATTGGCGGTTCAAAGGATGCTATTCCCACACCAACACGGACCCGCCGACATGCTTCCGATCATCCTCCAGCTTGATCCCGCCGCCGCTCGTCATCACCGGGCCGCGCTCACGCCTCAGGCCCTGGCTGACGTCCTCGCCGACGCGCTTCCCCAGGCCTTGGCCCAGTTCGATGCCGGTATGGCCCAGTCGGTCATGGTGGCCTGCGGGGACATGACGGCGCTTCAGGCCCACCAGGTTCTCACCCTGCAGATCGCCACCCTGGAGCGCTTCCTTGACGTCCAGGACGCCGCCAACGACTGATGGCCTGACACGCCTGAAGTAGTCCGGGCCAAGCTTGGCCCAACCCCCAACCCTTTCGCGAACGCGGCCAGCCAGCCGTGCTGGCGGAGCTTTGCCCAACCACCAATCAAAACCGGAGATTTACCGATGAATGCTGCAAACGTCCTCGCTGATCACAACGCCCTGTCGCTGCCCAAGGCCCGCAGGAACACCTCCTCCCCACGGGCAACCAAGCTCGCGTCCGCCATGGTCGGTTACGACCGCCTGCCGGCAGCGCAGACCACGGACACGTGGCTCACGCCGCCGGAGCTGATCTGGGGCAATCCGCGCGCAGGCCACACCGGGCTGGGGCCCTTTGCTTTGGATCCTTGCACCCCCCAAGAGGGCATGCCCTGGCCGACTGCGAGCGTGATGCTCAGGCCCAGCGATGACGGCTTGGCAACGCATTGGCCTGAAGCTGCTCTGGTTTTCATGAACCCACCATTCGGTCGGGGGCAGCAAGCCTGGATGCAGAAGCTGGCCACCCACCCGGGCGGTGGCATCGCGCTGGTGTTTTCCCGGACTGACACGGCTTGGTTCCAGGACCACGTGCTCAACCACCCTGCCACGAGCGCCATCGTGTTCCAGCGGGGGAGGCTGAAGTTTTGCCGTCAGGACGGAACACCTGGGGACGCGCCGCCCTGCGGCCCGGTGTTCGTGGCTTATGGGGAGGAGGCGGCACGCCGGCTTCGCCTGGCGGTTAGCGAAGGGCAGATCCCGGGCGGTTACCTGGACATGGCCCGCGTGGGCGTGGTGGCCGGCGCTGCAGCGGCCGCCAACGGTGAGTAAGCACAGCGTCTGGGAGGAAAAAAGGCCGAAGGCATCGGCCTTTCTCTTCCGGACGCTTTTGCTTTGAGCTGCTTTTTCTTTTGTTTCTCCCGCAAGTGACAGGCGCTTATTACCAGCCACTCATTGGCAAAACCATACGGAAAAGAATCCATCCGTATCCATGTTGTTAGCGTTTCCTGCTGGTTAACGCCTCTGCTGGTTAACGCTCAAATCATAAACCAGCAGCTAAACCAGCAGCTAAAGCCTTACGGGACAAGGTTTTCAAGCTTCTGCTGGTTTGCTGGTTTATTTTTTCAAATTTCTTCTAGCGATGAAAAAAGTGAAGTAGTTCGAAAAGTATCAAACTCTCGTGAGACGCAGTGCGTGCGTAAAAGCTATTTTTTAACCAGCAAACCAGCAGTTGGCTTATTTTTTGAACAAAAATAATAAATATCAATCACTTGAAGTGTTTTTAGTTGCTGGTTTGGGTGCTGGTTTAAGAAAAAGCAGAAAACCAGCAGCAGAGTTAACCAGCAACTAAAAACTTTCTTTTCGCTTTGGGCTTGACGTTGTTCGGAAACCTGCTTTCTTGGATGTATTACACAAGCAATACGGAGATTCCATGCAGCCGCAGAAAACCCCTCAGTCCTCGATTCGAAAGGCCCCGTTCAATGCCCGAATGGAACAGGTGCTGATTGAACGGCTGAAAGCCGACGCCAAGCGTTCGGGGATTTCTCCCAGTGAAAAGCTGCGGCGCATCCTCGACAACGCCTTGCCGCAAGTCGCCTAACCCCACAAATGCGAAACCCCCGCCTGGCAGGGCGAGGGTTCGTTGGAGCTAACTACAATGTCTAAACTTAATGTGGCCGAAGATCCGTCGGCCGTCAAGCCCGCAAACGTTCATTTCCTGATCGAAAAGCACTGGGAGAAGAATCGCGAGGAGTTCTCCAGCAACCTGAAGGTGGAGCACCGGGCACTGGATCGGCACAAACAGGCCAAGCTCAACAAAGGCGAGTTGCGCCCGGAAAGCTTGGACTATCTCTACGCTCGCCACCTCCAGCTTGGCCTGGACGGCAACCTCTGGGCAAGCGTCCGCGACGAGTGGGCAACCCAGTCCACGCTGATCTATCGTTGGGAAGCCAACCACTGGTCCATGGTCCATGGCGGCAAAGGGCAGGGCCTGGCGTCCGATTGGCTGGACACCAACATCCCCGCCAAGGCCTGCGACAAGACCGCCGCCGGGCTCTGGGCCTACGCACGCACCCGGTTGGGCCAGCAAGCGCCCTTGCCGCAACTGGAAGGCCGCTCGTTGGTGCCGTGTCAGGACGCTTACCTGGAGATCAGCAAAGACAGCATCCAGGCACTGGCCCCAGCGCCACGCTATGGCATGACTCACGCGATCAACATCACCACCAACGCCGCGCATGGCCAGGCTTACACTCCCAAGCCCCTGCCTGCCGACAGCCTGCTGGCGACGTTTCTGGCCCGGGCTCTGCCTGACGAAGGCGTTCGGGACCTGGTGCAGGAACAGTGCGGCATGACGTTGCTGCCGGGCAGCTATCAGATGGCAGCCTGGTGGCACGGCGCGGCGGGCTCCGGCAAAAGCAGCCTGGCCGAAGCGGTGGAAGGCATGCACAACAAGGTAGCCCGCCTGGATCTGGCGACGTTGAGCGACGTGTTCGCGCTGGAGCACATCATCGGCGCGAACCTGATCTTGGTCGATGAGGTGGAATGCGACCGCTGGAAGGAAGGCACGTTCAAGACCCTGGTCAGTGGCAACGGCATCGGGATCAACCGCAAGCACTTGTCCGTTCTGAACTACCACTCCAAAGCGAAGTGGATCATCACGTCGAACTCCGCGCCGTTCTTCCGTGACAAGTCCGGCGGCGTGGCCCGACGCCTCTCCGTCGTGGAATGGGCACACGCGATCCCCGAGTCCGAGCGGATCCCAGACTTCCACAAAAAACTGCTTGCCGAGGAAGGACAGCTGTTCCTCGATTGGATGCTGGAAGGCGCCCGCCGGGTCGTGGCACGCGGCCGTTTCATGGCCGACCACGAGCTGCCGGAGGCTGCTCGTGCTTACAAACAAGCCGTGATCCACAACGCCGATTCCATCGCCAGTTGGGTGCATTCGGACCGAGTGTCGTTTGGCGAAGCCGCAGGCAGCGGCCATTGGAGCAGCATCAAGGCCATGCACACCCGCTACGTGTCCTGGTGCCAAAAGAAGGGCTTTGAGGCCGAGGAAATCCTCTCGCAACGCCAGTTCACCCGCGGTCTGAAGACCGCCGGGCACCTGCGCGGGCGGCCCTCCAATCGCCGGATCAACGGAGAGCAGGCCGATTGCTTCCTCTGCATCTGGCAGGGGGAGCAAACCGACCAAGAGCGTGCGGAGGAAGCCGCCCAGAAGCGCCTGGCCTCTATGACCCCCGAGCAGCGGCAGGCCGAGGTAAGCGCCATGCGCGCCGCCAACGATGAATCCAACCAGGCCAGCGTGGCCCGGGCTGAAGCCCTGTCAAAAAAGGACTGGGAGGAAACACCATCGGAGATCCGCGAGATTTTTGGGTTCAGCGCGACCACGCCGTATGAGCAGGTTCAGGCCGAACGCCGCGAGACCCGCGCAAGGCAGGCGAAGGAGGCTGCAGGTTGGGTGTCCCAGGACAAACGCGAGACGGAGGCACGGGAATGCCGCAAGGCCGAGGGCGCTAAAAAGAAAGCGGCAGGAGAGTAAGGGCGGAGGCCTTTACTTTTCCCCAGGCTGCGGTATTGCAAAGGGGTGTCCCAGCAAAGGAGCCCTAACCATGCCATCGCCCAACCCAATTCCCGAAGACGCTTTCCTGGAAGAGGCCATCGGTCTGTCCGATCTGGAAGGCCCCGAGGTTGATCCGCAGTTCCTCCTGATTCGTTCCGCATTTGGTTTGCACATCAAGCAAGGCAAGCCGGGCGACGACGGATTACGCAGCGAAAACGACATCGCCGACTTGGTGCGTCGTCTGCTGGACCAGCGTAAATCCGTAGATCTGCACTTCGAGTTCTAAACCCAACCACCCACAAGCACCTGCTTAAGAGGCGCAGGCGTTTGAAAAAGATTTGAGGCACCACCCTATGTCCAAGTATTCCGATCTCATCCAAGCCACCGCCGAGCGCATGCTCCAACTCATGCAGCAGGGCACCATTCCTTGGCGCCGGCCCTGGAACGACGCCAGCGCCCCGCAGAACGGCAGCATCAACGGGCCATACAACCCGAGCACTGGCAAAGCCTACCGCGGCTCGAACACCCTGATCTTGCGTGGAGCCCAACTGGTGCACGGATACAAGGACAACCGATGGTTGACCTTCAAGCAGGGGCTTTCCGTCGGCGCTCAGGTAAGGCGCGGCGAAAAGGGACAGCAGATCGCTTACTGGGATTTTTCGAAGACTGGCAGGGCACAGCCAGGCGAGCAACCCGAGCCATCGGAGGGCGAGGGCAAGGGCTATCAGGGCCCGTCCGTGTTCGTGGCTACCGTCTTCAACGGCTCGCAAATCGACGGCTTGTCGCCACTCCCGCCTCCGTTCGTCATGCCCGAGTCGATCCGCAACCTCCGGGTTCGAGAGCTGCTGGACCAGCACCAGCCCAAGCTCCACCACGACGGCGGCAACCGGGCGTTCTACTCAATCGTCGCAGACTCGATTCACCTGCCCAAGCGCCACGCTTTCAGCGACGAGGCGAGTTATCAGTCAACGATGCTCCACGAGCTCGCCCATTGGACCGGCGCAAAGCACCGGCTCGACCGCGACCAGTCCGGGAGGTTCGGCAGCCAAGATTATGCCAAGGAGGAGCTGGTAGCCGAGCTGTGCAGTCTCTTCATTTCCGAGCGCTTGGGCATCGCGCTGGGCAAAGAACACGAAGAGCAGCATGCCGCCTACCTGCAGTCCTGGATGAAGGCCTTGGCTGACGACCCCAGGACCCTGTTTCGCGCGGCCAGTCAGGCAGAGAAGGTCATGACGTTTCTCGACGTCCAGGCATTCGAACGCGAACCGCTACCGCAGATCATGACGGCGCAGGACACGGAGCAGAGACGCGTCAAGGGCTCCAATGAGGCGGGGAGAAGCTCCCGCATACCAGATAACGAGTGCCGGGTGGCTACTACCTGCATGGATTTCCCGTGAAGGGCTGCAGGCGGCAAGTCGTGCTTTAGCTCAGCTCTACCGCTCAGCTGGTGCCAAAGAATTGACGTCGGATGACTAGGGCTGGAGCATAAAATCCGGCCCAGATATCGGCTAGTATCCAAGAATACTCAGGGAAGAATGGCGGCCAAACGCATGAGCAATGGTGATCCTTTCCATGGAGTGGATTATGTGCTTAGCCTGGGTCAGTCCGTCGATGGTCACTCCCGTGGCGAGCACCCCGAGCATACCCTCGCGCGGCTGAGGCACGAAGAAGAACTTAGAAAGATAAACGCTCGCATGTTAGAGCTGGCGGGGCAGATTGGTGCCACCGGAGGCGGGCATGATCTCGGCAAGGGCTTTCTCGCTGGGCTCGGTGAGTTCTTGCGTGTGGCGTTTAAAGTGTCGGCCGTTTCCACTGCGGTCCTTGCGGTGGTCTTGTCTGTTCTCGTTGCAATGCCTGCGACTCGCTATCACACGCTCTGGGTGATGTCCGAACTGGTCCGAGTCCCCCTGGATGCATTTCCTGCCCATTCTCGCTATGTCTCACCAATAGAGGTGGTGTCCGAGGGACTTTCTATCAATCCCACCAAGACGCGGTTGACGGTCCATCAGTTGCGTCGTTTTGACCTCAACGTTCTCAAGGCGGGAAAGCGCTGGAAGCAGATGAGTGTTCAAGAACGCCGCATGTTGCTGGCGGCTTATCGCGGCAAGACCGCATTTGACTCCGGCGAGGAGTTCTTGTTCTTGCGTAAAGATGAAAGAGCACGGTTTGATGAGGCCTTCTCCGAGATGATCAATGATGCTGCTACACAAAGTCAGGCCGTGGCCGACCGGGCTACCCGGCTGCTGAGCGGAATCGGCGATCTGGACGATGCTGCATGGGCTCGCCTAGGGAGGACGTCCTTCTCGGGAAATTGGCGGTCTCGGATTCAATGGCTTTCGAATCAGTTGATGTTCGAAGCGGAACGCGCCAGAAGGATGCAGGGATACCTCAGTATCTCTTTTTAGTCATGAGCTCAATATTTAAGGAGTGATAAATGAAATGGATTCTGGGTTTTCCCTTATTGGTTTTGCTTCGCTGGCCTCCGGCGCCGAGCCGAAGTGGGTGAGGATATTCACGCCTGCACTGAGTGCGCCCGAAGTTTTCTACTCCCCAGCAACCGCTCGCATTGAAAGCGATCGCGGGACGAAGGTGCGGGCTGTCGACGTAAAATGCGGTTGCCGTTGATGGCCAAGAGCATCGTGAGACCTGGAAAGTCGTGGATGCAGAGTGATCATGGCCCAGCGCCATGGGTAAGCCGGAAGATGGTCTTGGCCTGGGTGCTCCACCAAGACGGGGTCATTGCCTATCCCTAAGGCCGGCACCCAGACCCCCCGTATAGGAGAACGTGGCGGCGCTGGACCTGGTGTTGTCGCACGAGGAAATTGTTGAACTGGACAAGGCTTTCCCAGCACCAAGCCGAAGGACCGCTGGAGATGATCAGACCTTCAGCGGCGCAACTACTACCTGGCCTTGTCCACCAGCCACTCAACAAAGCCAAGCTTAACGATCAGCTCTGCGAGACGATCTCGACCGATGATGTAGACGTTTGGTATCTCTGTCTGAAGATCCTGAGCAGAGTTGTGGATGTAAAACATCTTTACGCCTTCGCGCTGGGCCATTTGCTCTATGTAGCTGTCCAGTTCGGCTTGTTTAGACTTGGCTTTGATCTGGGCAAAAGCGATTTCGCCAGTCAGCGGTAGCTCGAGATCTAGATCAATGGTTTTTTCGCCGCCTCCGCGCTGATTGTTTCGACGCCACCCGCTTGCCGTGGTGATGAGGTCGGCAAGGACTTCGAAGTCCTGCCAGGTGAGTTCGCCGATCAGCGGTTTGACGGATTCAACCAGCGCCTTGTAGGCGATTTCTGCGTCTTCGACGGCCTTGGGGCTCTGGCCATTCAGACGCTGCAAGAGCTGCTTGTGGGCAGACAGCAGGTGGGTTGTGCCTTGGACCCGCGACGCAGCGTTGATGGCACCCGATAAGTTACGGCGGTTGAGGACGTTGCCTTTGCAGTCCTTGTTGGACCAGGCGCCGCGAACTTTGCGGAAACTGTAGCCTTCGGCGCTGTCAGGCAACGGCACGGGCTCTCCGGGTTCTAGGAAGCACCAATAGAGGTCCCCTGCAAAGAAGGTCACCCACAAGGTGGTGCCATCGTCTTGGAAGTAGGCCTTCAATGCGTTGGTCACGTAGGTAGGAAACCCAGCGCCCCGGTTCTCATCGAGCCAGCCATTTCTGACCCCGACCCAATCGCCGTCCCTCATCTTCTGTAGTTGCTCGGGGTCCGAGGAATCAAAGCCGAAGCACAAGATCTGTCGCTCCTTGATGCTCAGTTGCTCCCACTGGCCTCCTTTGCCAAGCTTAATGAAGCGAACGCTTGATGGCTGGATAGGGAAGGTGGGTCCGGTCATGAGGTTCAACGTCTACTTTCTGGGGCCAACAATAGCTCATGGGCAGTGCTTGTGCGCCGGACTACGAGGTTCAGCGGACCGAGGGAAGGGGAGGGAGGGATGGCGGCGAAAGCCGCCGGTTATCGCTCTGCTTCTGGCCAAAAGTCCGATGCGATCAAAGCCACGCTGGACCAAGGCTTAACTCCCCTGCGGTGGCTCGCCGTATTGGCATAGATCCGAGTGCGGGTTACAGGTTTTGCAAACGTGCATGCCTATCTATCGCTACCAAACCCCAGTCCACTGTAAGCACTCCACGGCTCCCGACGATGCGCCTCTGAAAAGGAGTCCTGGCTCCGCTTCCTAGCCCGCAAGCCTGCGGCTCCTCCTCCCCGTTTCGGCCCACCTGCGCGCGGCTGACGCGGCGCTGACTCCAGGTGCTGTTGGTCAGATCGCTCCGCTGACCGGTTCTCCCGAGGCGCATCCAGCGCCGGGAGCCAAGCGATGAAGCGCAACCTCAACGACACCTGGGCCCAGTATCAACTGCTGATGGACAAGGACGGCATCCTTCTCGCTGCGGAAGAAATCCTGCACCGCCTGGAACGCCGACGCACCATCGAATCACCGACAGAGGTCATCAGCTACCTGGCCGCCCGCTGCGCCCACTTGCCGCACGAAGTCTTTGGCCGCATGTGGCTGGATACGCGCCACCGGGTCATATTTGTTCACCGGCACCGTCGACAGCTGCGAGGTTCATCCACGCATCTTCGCCAAGCGTGCCCTGGAGCTCAACGCCGCCGCCATGGTTCTATTCCACAACCACCCCTCAGGCAACCCCGAGCCCAGCGCTGCAGTCCGCGCCATCACTGCCAAGCTCAAGCAGCTGCTGGACCTGCTGAACGTGCGGGTTTTGGACCACGTCGTCCTGGGTGGGACCCACGCCGAGAGTCTGGCGGCCAGGGGGGGGCCTCCAGATACAACAAAGCCCGCAAAACCGGGCTTGTGTTGCTGGCCCTGAGGGCCATGAACTCCCATGTCTGGAGCCCTTTATGCAGTAGCTGCTACACCGGTAACGGTGCCGATAGCGAGGTCGTATACAACAGGCAGTACGGAGCGCATTGCCTTGCCTAAGGTGGTCGACTGGATGTCCGAGGAACGACTGTTGTTGCGGTTCGAGGTGTTGGATTTCTTCATGTTCTTACTCCTAGTGGTTGATGACTTCTTCTTCCATGCCCCCATGCCGCGATTGACCAGATTCTCAATGAAACGTAAAGCCACGGCTCCTACCGAACCCACTATCAGCACCGCCGTTGTTTCGAGCAACGGCAGCTGTGCCAATGATGTGATGGTATCAAAAACCGGTCCTTAAGTCAAGCAAGTCATTGAATAGTATAATTAAAATAGATTTTTGGACGGTTGGTGTCGGCCGAGTGGCTGGCGAGGGTAAGCTGTCCCAGCAAGCGGAGACCTACCCCAGATGGACGGGACAGCAGGCATGGAATCGGCAGGACTCAACAAGCCCCGGGCAGGGGATTCTTCATCCTCGAAGCTGTAAGGGCCTAGTCGCAGCCCATGGTCTCGCCCCGTGCGACAAAGAAAGGGCAATCTAAACAGTGAGATAGGTGCAGCCAGTTGCCAGAGTGCTGGCAGCAGTAGCTGCGCCTGGCCGATACTTGGCCGCTGTATTTGGGGATGTGTTAGATGCCGCTACTGTCTTGGTTCAATCGCGACGAGGATCTCACCCGCGCCGCCGGAGCTCCGTATCGCTTGTTGGAGCCGCTTAACAGCCTGTCGTATGGCGAAGCGGACTCTCCTAACATGCTCATCCATGGCAACAACCTGGATGCGTTGAAAGCCCTGCTGCCTTACTACGCTGGGCAGGTGAAGTGCATCTTCATCGATCCGCCCTACAACACCAAAAGCGCGTTTGCCCAATACGATGACAACTTGGAGCACTCCAAGTGGCTGTCGATGATGTATCCCCAGCTGGAGCTGTTGAAAGAGCTGCTCGCTGACGATGGGTCGCTTTGGGTTTCCTTGGACGACAACGAAGCGCACTACTTCAAGGTCATCGCCGACGAGGTGTTCGGTCGAAAGAACTTCATTGCGACCATTGCCTGGCGCAAGCGCGATGGCGCGCCCAACGACCGAAAGATCGGCAGCGTCCACGACCACGTGATGGTGTGGGGCAAGTCCAAGAGCCCCACGGCCAAAGCGACGTTGGCCGAGCTGAACTTCAATCTCATGCCACGCACCGACAAGGCCAACGCCCAATACCGGGTGTTTGCAGAGCCGGATGGTCCAGACGAGCGCGGCGCCTTCCGCAAGATCGACACGACGGCCAACGGCAAAGGTGGTCGATTCGTGCAAAGCCTGTTCTACGGCATCACCAACCCCTACACCGGGGAAGAGGTATGGCCGCGTAAGGGAACCTGCTGGCGGCATTCCAAAGCCGACATGGAAGCCCTGCAGAAGGACCGGCGCCTTTACTGGGGCGTGGACGGCAAGGCCGGAACTCCAATGCGCAAGCTCTTCTTGGAAGAAGCGAAGAAGGGCATGACCACCCCGACGATGTGGGAAGACACGGGCCTCAACCAGCACGCCAGCCGAGAGATGGAGTTGCTGTTCGGCGAGAAGGCCGCGTTTGAGACCCCTAAGCCTGAAGCGCTGCTCCACCGGATCATCCATGTCGCCAGCAACCCTGGCGATATTGTGCTGGACAGTTTCCTGGGCAGCGGCACCACAACGGCAGTGGCCCACAAGATGAACCGCCGTTGGATTGGCGTGGAGTTTGGCGACCACGTTCGCACCCTCTGTCACGAGCGCATGAAGAAGGTGGTGGACGGGGAGCAGGGCGGTGCGTCGGAGCTGGTGGGTTGGGAAGGTGGCGGTGGCTTCCGCTTTTACAAACTGGGCGCTCCTGTGTTCGATGAGAACGGCCACATCCGTGAGGACATCCGGTTCGAGCACCTCGCGGCCCACGTCTGGTTTGCCGAAACAGGCTGCGCGCGTTCCAGCCGCGCTCCCAAGGTTCCGTTCTTGGGGGCGCATGGTGGTGTGGGTTACTACCTGCTGTTCAACGGGATCCTGGGCGACGAAAGCAAGACGGGGGGCAACGTGCTGACCAAGCGCGTGCTGCGCTCCCTGGAGAAGTTCGAAGGACCGAAGGTGATCTACGGCGAGTCTTGTGCGCTGTCCGACGAGCAACTGCATGAACTGGAAATCACGTTCAAGCAGACCCCTTACGACATCAAGGCCCGCTGAAGATGACGCTTGCCCTTAAGACCTATCAAACCCGTTCGCTGAACCGCCTGTCACTGTTTTTCAAGGCAGCACGGCTGGACGGCCCTGCCGATGCCTTTGCAGCATCGGTGGACGACGGGCTGATTGATACCTACAAGCCCATGCCCGGCTTGCCCGAAGTGCCCTACGTCTGCCTGCGTATTCCCACAGGTGGCGGCAAGACGGTGATGGGTGCTCACGTCATCAACACCGCGGGCACGGACTACTTGGAACGCAAGTTGCCGGTGGTCATGTGGATGGTGCCCACCACCCAGATCAAGACCCAGACCCTGGATGCCTTTCGCAACCCCAGGCACCCCTACCGTCAGGAGCTGGACAAAGCCTTTGGCGGCCAGGTCGTCGTGTTCGACGTGGCCGACTTTGCCCAAATCCGCCCGGCTGATCTGCTGACCAAGTGTTGCATCGTGGTCGCCACCGTGGCTGCGCTGCGCGTGGAGAAGACGGAAGGGCGCAAGGTCTACGACCACCACGAGGACTTGGAGCCCCATTTCGTTGGAGGCGTTGCAGACCTTCCTTATCTTGAGCGCAACGACAAGGGCAAGGTGGTGGCGTCCTTTGCCAACCTCTTGAAGCTTCATGGCCCGCTTGTGGTGATGGATGAAGCCCACAACGCCACCACCCCGTTGAGCTACGAGGTCTATGTTCGCCTGGGCCCGCGCGCGGTGGTTGAAATGACCGCCACCCCCGATATGAAGAGCTCCAACGTGCTGGTGTCGGTTTCTGCCTTTGAACTGAAGGCCGAGAACATGATCAAGTTCCCGGTGGTGTTGAAAGAGCACGAAAGCGATTGGCCCGTAGCCATCAGCAGCGCGGTGGCACGGCGCAAGGCGCTGTCGAAAATCGCTACCAACGAGCCGGACTACATTCGTCCCATCTTGCTCATCCAGGCCGAAAGCGCCAAGGGCGTCGCCACCGTCGAAGAGGTGCTCAAGCACTTGGAGGAGGTAGAGAAACTTCCCAATGACTCTGTGGCCGTTGCTACAGGCGATCACCGTGGGATTGAAGGCAAGGATCTCTTTGCCAAGGACTGCCCGATTGAGGTCATCGTCACCAAGCAGGCGCTGAAAGAAGGCTGGGATTGCAGCTTCGCTTATGTCTTTTGCTCGGTAGCCCAGGTGAAGTCCGACAAGGACATTCAGCAGTTGCTGGGGCGCGTGTTGCGCATGCCTTATGCGACTCGCCGCAAGCAAGACGAAATGAACAAGGCTTATGCCCATGTCACCACTACGAGCTTTGGCAAAGCGGCGGGAGAGCTCACCCAGTCGCTGGTGAACATTGGTTTCAACCCCTTGGAAGCCGCTGCTGCTATCCGCGGGTCCAAAACTGATGGCGGACCTCTGGAGCTCACGGGTGGGTCGATGAACACCCCAACCTTGCCAGTGACCCGGATCGAGTTGGAGAAAGCCCCCGATCTGTCCAGTGCTCCAGAGCGCGATCACGAGCGAGTGGTGTTTAAGCTGACGCAGGAAGGCGATGGAAACAGTGGTGTGGTGGAGTTGACCAACGATCTGGACGATTCCACAGTCGCGGCCATCCTCAAGTCGGTGCCGGCCAAGCGGCGCGAAGAGGTCGCTGCCCAGGTCGAACGCCACCAGATGCTCACGGCAGCCGCCAAGGCGCCCAGCGAGCACGGCATCCCGTTCCGAGTCCCACGCCTTTACACAGTAGAGCAAGGCGAGCTGGAGCTGGTTGATCGCAGCGTCGTGACCCAGGGTCTGAAATGGAACCTGGGCGATTACCCTGCGGACCTTTCCAGCTTCCACTTTGACAACGATTCGATGACCTTCGAGGTGGATCTTGAGAAAGGCAGCGTGGTCTACCACTCGATCAAGGACGACGTCGGGACTTACCTGCCAGGGTTTGCCGAGAACAAAACGGCCAACGACCTCATCGGCTTTCTGGATGGAAAGATCCGCGACATCCACATCCGGCAGCCCGAGGTGCGGGAGTGGGTGCGGGTGGCCATCGAGGGGCTCATGAACGACCGGGGTTTCTCACTGGCGCAGCTACTCCGCGGCCAGTTCGTGCTCCAGCGCAAGTTTTCCGAGCTCCTTCAGTCCACCAAAGCTGCTGTCTTGGCCAAGGGGTTTCAGCAAGCCTTGTTTGAAAGCGGCATGGAGCTGGTGGTGGACGATGGCCCGGACCACGCGTTCGAGTATCCGGCCGACATGACGAAATACCCGGCGCGGTTCTCTTACCAGGGGCCCTACCGGTTTTCCAAGCACTACTACCCGGTGCCAGGGGATCTGACCTGGAAGACGACGAAGGGCGAAGGCGAGGAATACGAGTGCGCAAAGGCCATCGACTTGCTGCCGGAGGTGGAGTTCTGGGTGCGCAACTTGGCTCACCCCTCCCAGTTCTGGATGCCCACCTCGCGCCAGCGCACCTACCCGGATTTCGTGGCGCGGTTAAAGGATCAGCGCCTCTTGGTTGTTGAATACAAGGGCAGCGATCGGTTTACCGCTGACCAAGAAAAAGAGAAGCGGATGGTCGGAGACCTTTGGGCAGCGAAGAGCAAGGGCAAAGGCGTCTACATCATGGCCGTCAAGGAGCAACATGGCCCCAGCGTCACTGATCAGATCAAGGCTGCGATCAACAAGAAGTCATAGGAAGGCACCCGCATTGGGTGCTATGGAATAAAGGAAACAGGGGGGGGCTGTGAAGATCTTTGAAGTGGTTGCCGACTCGGCAGATGGAATCGCAAACATCCGTGTTGACTCGGATGTGTTCAGGGCTTACCCGGCGATAGAGCGCTCGGCGAAGGTCATGGAGGCTTCGGAGGCGAAGAAGATTTTTGATGACTATTTGGCCGCGTTCAAGGTGGGCAAGGTGGGGGCGATGGCTTCGATGTTGCCCGTCTTAGGAGGGGTGGCTCAGATGACGACCGCACTGAGTGCTGTATATCGAACCTCAAAGCTTCAGGAAACCCCGCAAGCCATTTACAAGGCGTTGTGGGCGGACTTCCAGGCTTTTGCAAAGGAGTTCGATAAAGCCGCAGTGCCCATCCAGCGAGCAGCGGTGAACGCTCGGTTTCCGGGTAGTGCCGGCATCGGTCTGGGTTTTTACACGGTGCACCCCATGGCGGACGACCGCCTGGTCCCCGTGGAAGACTTCCACGTCGCACTGAAGGATGAAAAGGATTCCGAACTGATGGACCTGATGCGCGTCATGGGCGCCACGTCTATTTCCATCATCGACCGCATAAGCAATGAAGCAGGCGGTTCTGCGGGCGTTGCCGAAGCAACTTCCGGAGTGGGTGGCACGTTCGGTGGCGGAAGCAAGTCAGGGAACGAGTCTGTGACGAAAGCCACCATGTCTGGCCATGACGGCCCGGTGCCGGATGACCTGGTGGAGAAGTCCATTTGGTTTCGTAACGATCCGAAGGTGCAGTCCATCTTCAAGGGCAGAAAAGATGGGAATCGAATCCACAGCTTTACGCTCCAGAACACTTATACGCAGTCATTCGGGTTCGATTTCGACATGGCGCTCAAAGTGACCAAGATCGACTTGAAGGCCAAGTTTGAGAAGCTTCGCCGAGTTGAGCGTGTCTTCGAGGTTTCGTTTACTTGATCTTGCGGGTAGCAATGTGTCGGCTCGCAAGTGGTCGCAACGGAAGGTGGAGGAACAGTGTTAGGAAAATTCTGCAGCATCTCCTGCTGGCGAAAGAGGAAAGTGCTGGCCGTTCTGACGGCTTTTTCTGTCCTTGGAGGCTGGGCATGTCTGGCTCAAGCCAAGCCCAAGTGCGAGGCCGATACCTTCACCGGCAAGAAGGGCTGCGTTTACGGCACCGGCACGATTGGCATGGCTGGCGTTGGCAATCAGATCATCACTGCTGACGGGCAAATGGGATTTCAACGTGCTGTTATGTTCGTATACAAGCCTTTGGATGTCAGCTCGATTCTCTTCCGTGTCGACGGACGCCGCACCATTCGATTGAGTGCTAAAAACACCAGTCGGCCGGATGTGCGTTGTTCTGGCCAGCTTTGCACGTGGTCATGGACCGTGCTCGCGCCGATCTCTGGAGACTTTCTTAAGGAGTTGGCGAGCGCCGATGACTTGATCATGGTGATGGTGTCGGATGACCACCAGCGCAGCGAGGAAATGACGATGAAGAAGGGCGGGAAAATTTTTCGCAAGTTCCTGGAGGACATCCAGGCCAACGAGCCATCGGTCCTGGAAACCTCGAAAGCAGAGGCGTTTGTCCAAGTCGGTTCGGACCTACAGCCCTACGGTCCACACGCTTCGCCTTAAGGATTCAACGTGAGCCAGACGCCAAAGACGTTGGGGGTCCCAGTCACGCGCAGACGCAGAGGCATTTTCTGCTTCATGGCTGAAGAGATTGCATTGCAGGTCAAAGAGCAACGCTTTTACCTGGTGGAGTCCAAGGCTCGGCTCCTGCCGCCGTTTGCTTCGATTGAAGCGGAGGCGGACGCGAAGGAGAAGGAATGCAGGGAGATCCCGCCAGAATATTTCGATCCTGAAGACGGGGACATGTCCATGGTCTACGAGGCGGCGTTCCATCGCGGCCTTGAGCACTACGATCTGCTCCAGGAGATGCGCCAGCGCACCATCCTGGGCATCGCTGCCGGCATGTATCACCACTTCGACAAGAGCCTTCGCGTCCGTGTGGCGCGTGAGCTGCGCCAGTCTGGCTGGGTAGTGGGCGAAAAGACCCGCGATCAGATCTGGCGGTCGGATTGGAGCAACCTAGAATCGCTGCTTGTTGCATTGGGTTGGGACGTCCCGTCAGCGACTGGTTACCAAGACCTGGAAGCATTGCGACTGGTCGTGAACGCGTTTAAGCATGGGGAGGGCCAGTCCTTTGAGGACCTCAAGAAGTGCTTTCCCCGGTTTATCCCAACGCTAACGTCGGGGAGCCCCTGGGCATACGTGGACTACACGCACTTGTGCGTCACCGAAGACCATCTAGACGCGTTCTCCCAGGCTATTGAGAGCTTTTGGAAGGACATCCCACTCACGTTGTCCGTCAGGGAAGGTGTTGTTTTGTTGGAGCTGCCTGCGTTTTACGCGAAGGCGATGCAGAAGGATGGGGTCCCCGTCGTGATGGCCAGTCCGGGCGCTTCTACTTCACCCTGACGAGTTGATCCCACCGAGTCGTGTAGGCCGGAGACAACGCGGCCTGGTTCATCGCCCAGACCTGCTTGCGCTGCTCACCACCTCGCACCCGCTTGGCCGACGAGGCAAAGGCCATCGAGCCGCGCCCAAACTTCGCGTTGGCGCGATCCATGACCTCCATGAGCGCTTTGCTCCGTGGATCAACCCTCGAGAAGAGATCGCCCTGGTGCAAGTCGCCCGCGGTCAGGTCCAGCAGTCCGATGCCGGCCTTTTTGTAGCGGTAGCCCGGTTTCCACATCGCCTTGGTCAGCCCTTGAACGACCTTCAGCAATTCACGTGTGTCCACGGTTGGGGCCACGAAGTTGAATGCTTTGCTGGGGTGGTATTGCGGAGCACCAGGCTTGAAAGGGTTGGTGTGGAGAAACACCCAGACGCCGCCGGCCTGGAGCGTTCGACCTCGCAGCTTTTCGCAGGCCCTTTGCGCAAAGGTGGCCACCGCCTGCTGAAGGTCCTCGATGGTCGTGACCTCGCGCCCAAATGACCTGGACACCACGATCTGCTGTCGATCCGGCTCGACCTCTTCCAACCCCGAGCACGCGATGCCCTGGAGCTCGCGCTGGGTGCGGGCGAGGGTCACGCCATACCGCGACCGCAAGGTTTCAGTGTCCGCCCGGGCCAGGTCCGCGGCGGTCAAAATCCCTTCGATGTCGAGCTTGGCCCGGGTGCGATGGCCCACGCCCCACACGTCTTCCACCTCGAAGCGCTCCAGCAAAAGAGAGCCGGGCAGGGCAGTCATGACCCCAAGCACGGTCTTCTTGGCCGCCTTGTTGCCCAGCTTCGCCAACGTCTTCGTGGGCCCGATGCCGACGCAGCAGGGAATGCCGGTCCACTTCAAGATCCTGGCCCGGGCCTCCGTCGCCACGCGCTCGTGATCGCGCTCCGGGATGCCGTCGAAGGACACGAACGACTCGTCGATGGAGTAGACCTCAACCTGCGAGAAGAGTTCCCGCAAGACCGACACCACACGCCCGGACAGGTCTCCATACAGGCCGAAGTTGGCCGATAGGACCTTGAGCTGACGGCGGACCTCGGGCGGGACCTGGTGGATCGGTTGCCCCATGCCCACGCCCAAGTCCTTGGCTTCCTGACTCCGGGCACCGCGCAGCCGTCGTTGTTGGACAGCACGACGACCGGCCGCCCACTCAACGAGGGGTTGAACACCCGTTCGCAAGAGGCGTAAAAGTTGTTTCCGTCAACAAGGCCAAGCATGGAGTTCACGTGGGAAAGGAAACCAAGAAGTCATCAGCAGAGTTGGAGATTGGGAGTGACGCATGGAATGACGCGCGTTTGCGCGAGCAAGACCCAGATACATGGGCGGCAAACAAGTCGCCAAAAGCTGGCAATAGCATCCTGTATGACAGCACTCCCGCGGTAACCAAGCCCTCGACGGCAGGAGATCGGCGTATCTAGCTTCTTACCGCCTCAACTGCTTTCGAAAGCTCCAGGTCACGACTCCCCAGACATCCAGGCCCACGTCTTCCCCAACCAGGATCGGGCCGTTGGCCGGGTTGCCGGAGTGGAGCTCGAAGCGACCACCGCGTCGGCGAAGCTGCTTGATCATGAAGCCGCCCTCCCAGTTCACCATGATGATGTCGCCGTGCTTGGCTTCCAGCGAGCGGTCCACCACCAAGGTGTCGCCCGGGAAGATCCCGAAATCGACCATCGACGTGCCGGTGTCGGCTTCCACAAAAGAGGTGGCGACCGGGTTGCTGACCACGCGCTGGTTGATGTCCAGCACGTCGGACATGTAGTCCTCGGCCGGGCTTGGAAAGCCACACGTGACACGGAAGCCAAGCAACGGGAGCGGCATCTGCAATGCGCGCAGGTCTGCAGCGCCAAGAAAGCCGGGTGGGGTGTGAGCGGGGTTGAGCATGGCGGCAAGTCTCCGGGGAGTTCGGATCACCCGGTGAGACGCAACCGGTGGAACAGGCTACGACCAAGCCCGGACCCCCGCTATTAGTATTTCCCTGAACGAGCCAAGCCCCCCCCCCGCCGCTGCAAGCAGAACTCAGGCGTGGAACGCGCGCGGCGACATCTCTTGTAACGTTTCACGCGCTATCAACCCAGGAGAATCGAATGAGTTTGACGGACCGAATCATTGAAATGCAGAGCCGACCGCCTGAGCCAGACCCCGCCGCATTCTCAGATATGGCTACCCGGGAAGTGGATGACGGGTGGCTGGCCACTGCCCCTCCAAGTGAGCAGACGAAGGCAATGCGGCTTTGGTTCCTTGAGCGCTATTGCGACCCCCAGATTGAAACGCCTTACAACTCTGATGCTGGCGCCTACTTCTTCCTGCGAGGCGGTCCCCACGATCCGAACGATGTCCTCCAAGAGCGCTTTGACGACGTGGTGACCTACGAGGTGATTGCAGAGCTTGTGAATGAACTTCATCAGGAGGTAGGTGACGAGTGGGCGCCAACGGAGCTCACTGCGGAGGACGAGTGGGACGATGTCTTCGTTGATCGGCCTGACGGCCCTATTCAGCGATTGGAAGAACGGTTGGCCGAACTTCGAACGATGACCGAGCTGAATGGTCCTCCCATGACTCGAATCCTTTTGCGTCAGCTGGTGTATGCGGCAGTCATTACTACTCTGGAAACGTTTCTCTGGGAGCAGGCGGCGTATTGGTTGGAACAGGATGCTTCAGCGATAGGCCGGCTCATTCAACGAGATCCGCACACGCAACAGCGGCTGGCTCAACTGGGTGATGACAGCGAGGGCAACAGGGCCACGATTGTCGTAGAACTCAACCAGGGGTTGAAGACGAAGGTCTGGCACCGCTGGGAGAAGAACGGACGTTTTTTAGGGCATTTGCTTGGTATCACCATGCCATCGTATGCGGCCCTTGAAGCCCCCACCAAGATTCGCCATGACATAGCGCACCGCGGCGGAAAAGACACTGAGCACAACCCTCACAACATCAGCCAAGAACATGTCGATGAACTGATAGCAGTGGTCACTTCATACGCCCAAGAAGTCCAGAGGGGGATAGACGGGCGAGGAACTTGATTAAGTGAAAAGCACTGGGGGATCCACATCGCCACACTGCGCTGCTAAGGTTCAAGGGCCGCCAGGAAGGCGGCCTACAGGGGACTACCCATGAGCTTAAAAAAGATTTGCGTTGCCGCAGCACTGCTGGCCCTCTCCGCCCCCGCCTTCGCCAAGCAAGGGGAGGTGTGTTCTTCTCCAGCCCAGGTCGGCACGATGAAGCCCCTGGACAGCACCACGACGTTTCAATGCAAGGCTGGCACCCTGACCATCGCCCAGCTCTACGAGAAGGGCTGGAAAGTGGTGTCGGTGTTCAGCCAGGCCACCATGAACCCCACCAACCCCACGCAGGGCGGGTTCTTCTGGACGGTGCTCGTCGAGAAGGATTGAGCGAAATCTTTTTCAAACTCATGGCCTGACACGGGTCGGGGCAGGGTGCGCGATCACCCTGCCACCGGCGCCAGCCCATGCTTGACCTCACGACGACTGTCTGGACGCGCGCTAGGAATCCCTGCCCACCCTACGTGCGCAGGCCTGGGACGAGAGGGCGTTGCAGATGGAGTTTGCGGCCGGCGGATGTGCTTGAGGACTCCGCAAGGGCCCCACGCCTCTCGTGGCCCAGCGACTGCAGGAATGCTGATCGCCGCTGCGTTGCCTTTGGAAGAGGACATCGAGGACGTGTTGTAGTCTCAAGAACCTAACGACAGGAGTCGTGATGCTGGCCCATGACCTACTGTCAAAAGCCATTAAAACTGCCACGCCAGGCCTAGATGAAGTGCGCTCGAAGGATTTGGCGAAAGGGCTTGAGAAAGAGATCCAGTTAGGGATTTTGAAAGAGCTGAAGAAAAAGTTTGGGGATGAGGCCATGAAAGAGAAATGGCTTCACGATTACCGCGGAGAAACGGTGCTTTTTGACACCGTAAAGTCACGTATCGACATCGTCTATCCCGGAAAAACAGCGAGCCGTGTGGTGGAGATCAAGGTGGTCCGTCTCCCTCGTCTGAAAGTTGGTCAGCTGTATGACTGGGGACAAATGACGGCAGACTATGCCCGCACTCGAATGGCCAAAGGCCTTGAAGGAGGCGAGCTCGTTGCTCTGCTTTACGGGCCAATAGTAGAGGCACTAGAGGAGGCCGACTTGGCTCGGGCTTTCCACAATCACATGTTTATCGACTACGAATCCTCGAGGCGTGGTGGTGATTTGGATCCCGAGCGCGCCGGGGAGGGGACGGAGGCGTATCGAAAGATGCGCAAGATCCAGAAGAAAGCGGGAAAGCAGTTGGGATGGGATCGCCCTTACAGGAGGGGAGATAAAGCGACGGTCGCAAAGGTGGGTCGATACGCCATCGTGAGTATTCCAATCCCCGGTTCATGATCGGGATAACGGAGCCGCGTATCGCAAGCTTCAGATCGACGAATTCTGCCAGCCCACTCCTCGGCTTGCTTCACTGAGCTGGTAAATGGGAGCACTAGCGCCTTTGCGAAGCTGCATCGGCAGCTCGCGGAAGCTTTTCCTGATGGCCGAGCACAGCGACCATGCGCTGCCATGGTTGTGGTCAAGGTTTTCTGTTGTTTTGCTACCTGAGTGAATAAAGAAGTCCCCATGCTCCGAGATGATGTGGCTGGCCGCGTCCTGAAGTCGGAACCTCCTGTGCTTCGGGTGCCAGTCGCAAGCATGTGGGTAGTTCGGCGGAAATAGTATTCGAGGCAGTAATGATGGCTTGCGATTCTTGTGGGATCGCAGTGGCTCTCCCCTGTTTTATTCGCAGCAGCACCTCAAAACGGTGTGCGTATTTTTGTTAAAAGAGTAATATTGCACAAGTAGTAAACGTCAAACGCTCAAGGGGGAATCTGATGTCTGCACGCACGTTAATTTTTCTGTTCGGTTTCATGCTCCTGCCATTCTCCGTGGCTGGATCACAGTTATTTGCTGTAACTCCGAGCGGGACGCCCGAGGCGGTGTTCTTGGGTAAGGCGTCTGCGGCGGCTTCCCGCTTGTCCAGCAAGTGCATGGACGTCCAATGGACGGTCGTAAGCAGCAGCGATACAGAGGTCGTCTGCGAGTCGCCGTTGAGCGCCGGGCAGTCCATCATGGGGCAGATGCTGCTCGGGAATAGCTATTCCACGCCTCCTCGGCGCTTCTTTCGCTTCAATGTGAGTGAATTGTCCGGCCTTTCACGCGTGCAGGTGTCAGGCTGGATGGAGACGCAGATGGCCTTCGGTCAGATGCAGCGCGCCCCGTTCTCGGGGGCGGATTTCCACAATAGCATCATGAGCTTCCTGATCAGTGCGGGAGGCTCATTTCCGGCGGGAACGACGTTTCCCAACCACGCTGTGCTCGGAGTTCTGGGTAGGGTTGTTCCGGGTGGTAGAAACGCTATCTATGAGGTGGCTGAGGTTACGCCCGGTGCAGCTGCGGACCGAGCAGGCCTCAAGGCAGGGGATACCATTACTTCGGTTGCCGGAAAGAAATTCAAGACCGATAGCGACTTTTTGGACTGCTTGGCTAAAGCCACTAAGGCGCCGACCTATCCACTCGACGTGACGCGCAATGGCTCTGCGCTGGCACTCACCGTTGAACGTGACTACCGACCCGCTGCCACTCAGGTCGCTACCGTCGCTGAGGACTCAACCACAGTGACCACCCCCGTAGCTCAAGCCGTTTCGGTTGCCGATGAGTTGACCAAGCTTCTGAAGCTCAAGGAGCAGGGTATCCTCACGCAGACCGAGTTCGATTCGCAGAAGAGCAAGCTGTTGAACCAATGAGCATTCCGTCCGCCACGTTCCGTGGCCCGGACTGGACGGTTGTTTCGATCATTAGAAGATCCCTGACACGAAGCGATGGACCATTTTGAAGGCGTGGTGCTGGACTACTTACGGGCTGATCGTGCGCTGTTCGTCAACAGCCAGTGCTGCATCCAGCTCAACGAAGGCGCCAACCCGGACACCAGCGGGCCGCACTGGTATTGCGATGCGGTGGCGGTGAGCTTCAAGGAGCAGGCCACCTATCTCTGCGAAATCACCTACGCCGCACGCGCGCCGTCGCTCTTGGCGCGTCTGCGGGCCTGGGACGAGCATTGGCCAGGGGTCAGGGCAGCGCTGGCCAGGGACAGCGGTGTGCCCCTGGATTGGAGCGCCAGACCTTGGCTGTTTGTCCCCGAGGCCAACGCCAAGGGCCTCCAATACGCCATCGGCGGTTTGAAAAACCTCCCCAGCCCCCGCGTCACGTTCTTGGAGGACGTGGTGCCGTGGCGCTACCGCTCTTGGGATCGCGGTGTCTACAAGGACGTATCCCATGACTGATCTCAACATCGCGGCCACCAGCTACGCCCTACTGCAGGGCGAAACCACCTGCTGGAAGTGTTCGGCAACCATCCCCGTAACCGCGCTTTGGGTGCCAGGGTTCATCGACAACGAAGACGAGGAATACCCGCAAGAGGGCGGGCCTTCGCTGCTGAAATACATCAGCGAGCTGGACGTGGGAACGATGGCCCGGGTCCAGGTCGAGGCTCCCTGGCTCAAGCCCAATTACTCGCAAACGGCTGACCGGACCTACTTGGCCAACCACTGCCAGGCCTGCGACGCGCTGCAGGGCGATCACTTCGTCTACGGCCCAGATGGCCCGTTCTTCCCGCAAGACCGGGCCGGCGTGGACCAGCTGAAAGTCATCCCTGGTCACGGGGCCGTGATGGCGAGCGCCTCCACGGCACAGTCGGGCTGGATTGCGTGGATCGCAATCCGATTACACGGAGGGCAATGAACATGTGGGAGTGGCGTCAACGATGCGCGTGGGGCACCGAAAGAATGCGGCAAGAGCTACGAACGCGGTTCTTACACTACGCGCGAACCTTTGGAAGCCAGCGTGGGCTGGAACACTTCGAAAATGCTACCGAGCAATCGCCCAATCTCTACGTCTATTTCGCAGGGCGACATGCCGGCTACGTCCACGAATGGGTGCTGAGAGGCGCGGCGGCTACGGTCGGGCATTTTGCGGTGGCGCGGGAGCTGGAGGGAAAGGGATTTGGCGAGCCGCTGCTTCGGGGCTTTGCTGAATCAATCCAGCGTGAACTGGGGGTCGCGCGGATCGTTTTTCGTGTCCGCAAGTTTTCGCCAGCGTATCAACAGCTGTTTCAGCGAGTGGGTGCAATCGCTACCGGACGCATGGTCGATGGCATCCCCGAGTGGGAATGGTGCTTCCCCAAGCCCTAGGCGTCGCGGCTGCTGAGACATCGCTGGGGCATGGTGGCCGGGCTACTACCCTTGGAGTTGTTGTCATGGCCTTCGATGTTGAAAAGTTGAACCTGTTAGAGAAAGTTCGGGATTTTCGCTTTGCTCTCGCATTGTTGGCGTTTGCAGCGCTGGCGGATGTGCTCCTGGTGTTGATGACGGGATCCAACCTGTGGGCCTTTAAGTGGAACGACATCGCCTCGCGCCCAGGTCCCTGGTTGTTGTTGGTCCTTGCTTACAGCGTGATGATGACCCTAGGCGCTGGGTTGATTTCTTCCTTCGCAATGGCCGTGCTGGAACTGTTTGTGCCCAAGATTCAGCACTGGCTGGCAACCCCTATCCCACCGCAGAACCCGGACCCGACGCGTTACGTCCATCGGTGGGAGGCCGAGAAGGCGTTGGCCCAAGTGGCCGAGTCGGCTCGCCCGAAGGCGGTGGAGAAACAACTCGCGGAGCGCGCGATTGACGAGGGGAGGTGGCAGGCCCTGGTGGGAGCGGGCTGGGTCGGGGTGGCGTTGGTGGCATTGGACTGGAACATGGCTGGCTCCGGCATCGCGGCTCTTTCGCAATGGCATGCATGGACGCCTTGGCTGGTTTTAGCCATCCCTGCACTGCCGTGCGTCTACCATGCATGGGTTGGCGTTCCGGTGCACGACTTAATTGAGTGGCCCCAGGTGGCGGAAGACCTCTATCAAAAGAGGTCCGCTGCCCTCGTTGCTATGCAGACCTCATGAGCGCCAGCGTTCTGGCCTGGCACGGGCTACAAGGCTCGGACGGCCAAGGCTGAGTTGGCGTTGGTTACTACCAGTTCTCCCCAGTAGAACCGCCGATAGTCCGACCCACTTCGCCCTCCTGCGGTAGATGAGAGCCTGAGTTGTCCCTTTGGTTCGGAAGCTCTTAAAGGTGTGGTCGACTATCTGCGTGCTTTCAGCTACGCAGACGCCGCTCGGTGCGGATGGTTCTGATCCCCCGGGCGGATGCGGACATGCGAGGCATGCTTGCCTTAAAAGCGAATATCCACCGGTCCAGGGCGGCCTTCAGCCGTTCATTTCACATGTCGCGGTGCCAGTCCGGAGATGCCTCGAGTGTCCCACAGCGTGGCGACATTTCGTTGATATGCACGCCTCAGCTACTGCGTCAGAAATGCGCTCAGTAGGAGTGATTTTGTGGACAGACGCTCAAGGCTGCTGGTGCTGACAACGGGTCGCAAACGGCGGGGTGCTGGCAAGCGGAGACAAGGTTAGTGCAGCAGATGGCAACGGCACGCGAGCAGCATCCGGCCCACCCTTGGCTTTTCGACCATTGGCAAGGGAGTCGCACATCACCACTCTCCACCAGCGCTGGGCCTCTTGAAGGGAATCTTGGCTTCGCTGTCCCGACCTCAAGGGCGAGCCTCCTCCTCGACGCTGGCGCTCTGTTGCGGCCCTCCGTTGCGCGCCGCTTGCGCGGTGCTTACTCCCGGGTGCGGTAGGGCCGGACGCTTCGCCTGTCGGTTCCCACGAGGCGCACAACGCGCTGGTGGAGACAAATCGATGAAGCGCACCCAAGACCTGAAGGCTCAATACCAACTCCAGATGGACGAGGAGGGCATCTTGCTCGCAGCAGCCAGCATCTTGGAGCAGCGCCTCCAGCGGCTGGGCCACATCCACAGCCCCGAGCAGGCCGGCAGCTACCTGGTCGCCCGCTGCGCCCACCTGCCGCACGAAGTCTTCGGCGTCGTCTTCCTCGACACCAAGCACCACATCCTGGCCGTCGAGCACCTGTTCACTGGAACCGTAGACGGATGCGAAGTCCACAACCGAGTGGTCGCCAAGCGCGCGCTGGAGCTCAACGCAGTCGCGCTCATCCTTTTCCACAATCACCCAAGCGGAAATCCCGAGCCCAGCCAAGCCGACCGCCAAGTCACTGAGCGACTGCAGCAAGCGCTGGCGCTTCTCGACATCCGAGTTCTCGACCATCTGGTCATCGGTGGACGGCAGCACGTCAGCCTGGCCAGTAGGGGGTGGGCATAGCCCACCCTTCACCTCTCCGGTCTGCCGACGCTAGACTGCCGAGGTAAATCCACATCCATGGAGCAGGAATGAAGGCGTTCCGCGTGCGAGGAATTGTGTGGGAGACCGATGGCAAGCGTCCTGCGTTGCCGGCCGAAGCCACGGTTGAATGCGATAGCCAAGACGGTATAGCCAACGCCCTCAGTGACGCCTTTGGTTGGCTTGTAAGCGACTTTACCGTCGTAGAAGAACTTGAAGAATTAGAGTCTATTGACTGGGCGCAACGTAGGAATACGACAATGATCAATGAACCCAAGAAAGGGGCGTTCTTCCAAGTGCAGCCAGACGCTCGGCGTGGAGGAAAAGGTCATGGGGTGGTCTTTGAAAACGAGAAGGTTCTGCGAACACCCCCGCGCCTGATCGTAAAGCCAAAGGAGGGCGGGTTCCCGCCGTTGCGCGAAACCCCGCGCCTCGTTTACCACCCGAGTGAGGGTGTATTGCCTGAAGACCTAGAGGGAGGCTTCAGCGGCTATTGGTTGGTTTCCGAACGGCTGCGCCGTGTGATGGAGTCAGTGGATGCGGAAGCGTTCGCCTTCGCTGAAGCTGACTATCGTTTGGCCGATGGTTCCAAAGGTCCGACCGTCTTCCTCTGCGATGTCGTCCGCACATTGGATGCCTTGGACGAAGATGCCTCTGAGCTCAACATCGAGATCAGTGACGACTTCGAAGCGGGAAAATACTACGACCTCACAGGCGATATCCGGCTGGCCTTCCGGCGAGAGGTGCTGGGTTCTGCACACGTTTTCAGGTTGTCTTTCCATGGCGGCGTCTTCTGCGATAGAGCGTTCAAGGAGGCCGTTGAGGCGGCGGGTATTGTCACGCCCAGAAAATCCAATGGGCTTTGGTTTTATGACGTTGTGAACTGCTGATTTGCGAACACGGGCAGCAAGGAAGGAGCCTGATCTATGGCGAACTATCGGACACTTTTCCAAGACCATCACAACATCGAACAGCAGACGCTGAAGAACAGCGAGTTGTTGGCAAGGTTGCAAGAGGTCGGGAAGTTTCATATTCATGCGCCTGAGAACCGCTTGTTCCTGCCGGCTAGTCCTCAACTGGCTGACGCGCTTGGGGTGACGCCGCACAGCGGCGGCCCTTTAGCGGAATACCAAAAGGGCATGCTTGAACGGTTGAATCGCATTCAATTGACGCGGGACGGTCAGGCAGCTCTGGAAGGCGACACGGCGGCGATGGATCGGGTTGCTAAGCGCGTGGAGCAGCTGCGCGATACAGTCAAGGTCGGATTGATCAACAATGACTTAAACACCAACACGCCATTAGGTGAGGTTCCGGCGCAAACCAACCAGAGAGTTCGCCAGTTCTTTCGTGATATCCCTGCTTACTACCAAGCCCACGCCCAGCAAATCGAGGCTTTGAAGGGCTTCACGGGGGTGGACCACGGATGGGGAGCTGTTGCGCATTCCGAGTCGCGCATCGTCACCACGCTCAGCCAGATACAGGTCAGTAACACCGCCATCATTCGAGGCGGGGACATCGAGCTTCAGCGCAGCGGATTGTCGCTCGCCATCGCAAATGCTCACCACGATGGGCGCGTGGTCTTGTCTGAGCAGGGCATCCTCAAGGTCGAGCAGGTTCTCGGTGCGGAAGCCGCACATAACCTGCGCGTGCCTCGTGGCCAACGTGGCGAAGCCGCCATGGAGTTGTTGATGGGAGAGGCATCTGCTCGGGGGCTGACCCGTGCGGGTGGGCTTCTGACCACTGGCGCAGATGCGGTCATGACCGCACGCACGGCGTCGGCGTTGTTGGAGCAAGGCAACGCCACCGCCGCGCAATCCGAGGTCACCCATGCCTTGGCCCGCAACGTCGGCGGTTGGGCCGGTGGCGCGTCCACCGCAGCAGCGCTGGGCGGCAGCGGCTTCGTGCCTGCGGCCTTGGTGGTCGGCGACGCGCTGTTGATGAGCAAGGCGTTCGACAAAGGCGCCGATTTGCTGGACAACCGCGCCATCTACCACCAGACCGACAAAGCGGACGTGGAGTGGAATTTCAACGGTCGCAACTTCCAGCGCGAAGCCGCCATTGACCTCGCCCAGGATGGCCGCCGCACGTCGGGCGAGCAGCCCGTGGTTGCAAGCTATGAGAAATCGCAGGAGCTGGGTGCCCTGGCCAACGCGAAGGCGGTGGAGCTGGCGTTGGGCAAAGCACCGCCGCCCCAGAACCCGTTCAACCTCCCCGCACGGGCAAGCGACCAAGTGGGATTGGACAACCAGAATTGGGAGCGCAATCCCGAGCGTCAGACTTGGGAGCGCCAAGTCAGGACCGCCGCGTCCGGCACCGATGAGATTGGCAGTTACGCACTCCAACTCGCGCCCCCGGAACGCGTGCAGCAACTCAACCAGGAGGCGTTGGCACGCATCGAGAGCAACATCTCCACGGGGCGCGAAGCCATTGCCGCCGCTTACCTGGAAAACCACGCCGCGCAGCGCGCCGGCGACTATGGAGTGGAGGTGCCGGCGGCGGTGCGAGCTGCCCAGGCCAAGCCGGACCGGGTTCAAGGCCACGATGGTCAGGCCTACCAGCGCAACGAGGCTAGGCAGTGGCTTGGAAAGGAAGGGCTGGCGACCGGCAACCTGGCGGTGGAGCTGGAGCTCACCAACCAGATGCGCCAGCCTTCGCTGGAGCGCGCTCAGGAGACCCTGGCGGCGATTGAAGCGCGTCCCGCGCCTACGGCGGCGCAGATGGAGCAGAACGAGCTGCTGCACCGCTACCGGGCCGCAGGCGTTGATTTGAACGTCAACCCGCAGACCCAGCAGGCCGTGGAGCTGGCCGCGCAGCGGACCAGGGACGACAACGGCATCACCGGGCTGACCATGCAGCAGTTGCAGCGCAACGAGGCCGGGCAATACGGCTATGACAGCCCCATCGCACACCTGCAGCAAGGGCCCGATGGCATCGCACGCGTGGTGGCTGTCACCAGCAGCGATGACATTCGGCAGGCGCTGAGTGAGACGCAAGGCAATCGGCGAGAATCGCCGACCGTTGGGCGCGTGCTTGAGGGAACGGCAGACGCGGACACCTCGACCTCCGAGTCGTCCAATCCGCAGCAAGTGCTGGATATCCAGACACGCATGCAAGCCTCTGTCGCGGCGCAGGCGCGGCAAGAACGCGAACAGCAAGATCGCCTCGCGCAAGAGCAACACACAGCGCAGGTGCGCGAGCACCTCCAGCAGGCACAGCCTGAGCACGAAGACAGGTCACAAAGCGAACAAGCGGTCCAGGCGCACGCGGTGCTGGAAGGTCAACGCCAAGCGGAGCAGCAACGCGAACAAGAAGAGCGCCAGGTGCAGGAGCGCCAAGCGCAGACCAGCCAACAGCGCGAACTGCAGGAACATGAGGAAAGGGACGTCCAGCAACGTCAGGCGCAAGAGCGCCAGGCTCAGGACAACCAAGAGCGCGAGCAGCAGCAATACCGCCAGGTTCAAGAAGCAACGCGAATTGAGTTCCAGGAACGTCAGGCTCAGCAAGCGCAGGGGCAGGACGAATTTCAGCAAGCCTCGCAGCAACCAGACTCTCAGCTGAATGCTCAAGATGCCGCGCTGGCTCACCAAGTAACGAGTCCTCAGTCGCAACAGGAAGACGCGCGCCAGCGGCCAGAGACACAGAACCAACAGACAGGCGAAAACCTGGCGCACGACACACCTGACCCACTGAAGCAGACGCCCGGTCCAGGTGACGCGCAGCCGCATCAAGCACAAGAGGCAGAGCGCGCGCTGGAAATGCAGGCAATGGAGAGCCGCGCCGCCGCGCGCGTCCAAGTGTCTTCCTCCGAAGGCCCGGAGCCTGACAGTCAATCTTCTCAGAGCGCGCAGGCCGATGCGGGGACGTCAGCGCTGCATCACTACGGGCAAACGCCGCAAGGAGAGATGGAGCAAGCGTCGGTCCGCCAGCAAAACGCGACGCGAGAGCAGGAGGCAGCGTCGGTTCGCGTCATAGCCCCAACGGCGCCTGCGACAGCAGAACCGTTGATTGCATCGCTTTCCACAGCGTCTACCACGCCTGAGCGAGAAGCCGAGGCAGAACAGCGCCGTCCTTCAAACGCCTTGCTCGCTGATCATGGCGCGCCGGTGCTGCCCCCAGAACACCTCGCGCAAGCGCGTGAGCAATCCTTGGAAGCCAGTGCAGAGAATCGATTGCCCGTCGGATCGGCGGAAGCCGAAGACCTGCGCACCCCATCGCCCCCGGCGCAGGACCGCAGCGCCGCAGACCCGGGTGGCGCCCTGTTCCTGGAAGAGACCATGCGCTCGCTGCGCCAGCTGCAACAAGAGATTGAGGCGGCCGATCGGGAAGACGAACGCTTTCACCAGGAGTGGAAGGAGTATCGCGACCGTGGAGAACCCTATCCCTTCGTTCGCGACGACACACGAAGCGCGCAAGGCGCAAGCCTTGATGGGTTCCCGCAGCACGAGCAAGCACGACGCTCTCCCAGTGAAGCGGTCGAGCAAACCGATGCCTTCCCACCTCTAGCCCAGCGTTCTATCGGGTCAGGGGGAAGGGATGCGCCACACGACTCTTCGCAGCCTGAGCGGAAATCCATCACGGGCGACCCGGACGTGGACGAGGTGCTCTATGCGCTCGACAGCAAAAACGAGTTGGCGATCGAGCAGGCCTTGAATCGGGTGGCCAACAGCGCAGCAACGCAGGCGCTGATCAAAAGAGGCAATGAGTTCCTGGAGGCGCAGGCCCAGCAGGAGGCCCAAGAGCACGTCGCCACGCGCCAAGCGCTGGGGATGGATGTCTCAGCAGAGATCAACACCAGCCGCGGGCCGGTGATGGTGATGACCTTGCCCGAGTTTGCCAAGGGGCCGATGCAGAGCGGTCCGCAAGGGGACGGCGGTGGAGGCGGAGACGGCGGCGGTGGTGGTGGTGGGGGCGGCGGTTAGTCAAAATCGCTTCCGTGACCAGCCGAGCTCAGGAGACCTCATGGACAGGCAAGACGTCGCCGCAATGGCGGAAATGATGGCCACGTTGAATGCATCGAACGCCTCGTTGCAGGAAACGGTCAAAGTGCTGACGACGCTGGTGGCATCCACGCAGCAGCGCGAACAACGGTTGCGCGAGGTGGTCGCCGAGCAACTCCAGGTGCTCCAGCACGCGGCCAGCAGCGCCGATGCCAAGGTCAATCGGGTATTGGACAACGCACTGCCGAGGCTGACGCAGCTGACCAATCAGGCGTTGACGCAGACGCTGGAACCGGCCGCCAAGCGGTTCAACAAAGAGATGGCCCATGCGGACGAGACGTTGCAGCAAGCCACTCGACGTTATGCGCAGGCCCAGCAGTCCTTGGAGACAAGGATCACGCGGCGCATGGGCATTGCATCCGCCACGATGCTCGTGGCCGGCGTGTTGGGCCTAGGGGCGGTGGCCTACTCGGTGGGCATCATCAACGAAAAGCGAACCGAACTTGCACAGCTTCGAGCGTCCATCGATTACCTGGATCGCGTGTCGCGTGCGGACGTAGCTCCCTGTGGGGAAGGAAGGCTTTGCGCCACGCTTGAGAAGAACGGGCCGCGTTACGGCAACCAGAGGCAATACAGAGCGATCAACCTACGCACCGCATCAGACGCGCGATGATGCCCGTTTCATCCATAGCCAACGAAACTGCTTGCCCCTTCGGTTGCCGATTGGCGGCAACTCCTGGCGCCCGTGCTTGGCCTGTTCGACCAGCACTTTGCGGGTGCGTTGCGGTAGGCCAGCGTCCACACTCTTGAATAGTCAGTGGAGGGGCTTGGTCGCTTCACCAGTCTTTTACTTCATCTCCATCGCGCTTCGCGCATGGTTGGGCATCGACTACGCCTTTCGTTTCAAGGTGCTATTGGGATCCAGTGTCGCCCAGTAGTGCTCTCCATTCAGTCCACGAAGGGCGTCTTCAAAGGAGGCCAGAAGCAGTGGGTCGCTTGCCAGCTGAGCATGGGCCTTCGACAAAAAGGCGTCGCGCTCTTTCCGCAGTTCGTTCACCTTAGCCGCGATAGCCAGTCGAATATCAGGATCAGCGTGACTGCCTATGCGCTCAAAGTTCGGCAGCAGGTGACGCTCCATTGGTGTCCCGTCCGATGTTGATGGGTCGGAAAGGATGGCCTGGAGCTGGGCATACGATTTTTCATACTGTGCTCGATACTTCGGTCCCTTGGCCGCAAGACTTTTCTCTAATTCCACGGATTGCTGAGCGGACTTGAGCGCCGCGTCTAAGACGGTCTCCTCGACCATGAGCTCCCGTGATAGGTCCATCGTCGCCGATTGCAGCGCGTGTGCCCTGTCAAATTTTTGCGAGAGCCCTTCCAGGGCGTTGTTAATCTTGTTCAAGGGCGGCCTCGGGGATTTTTTCGCGGACTTTGGGGGTTTTGCTGGGTTGAAGAGGTGCGTGGCGGGGTTGCCAGATTGGGTGCGGCTGACGCTGTTGAACGTGAGCCGTTACGGGGCCGCGCCTGCATGGACGTGGTGGTGTGTTGTTTAGCGACAGAAGGCACTTCCTCGCCGCGCGCCTTCGGTTTGTAGTTGCACACAGGGAAGTTGGAGCACGAGCGGAACTCTCCATACGGACCCGTGCGCAGCACCAGAACGCCTTGCTTGCAAGCGGGGCAGGACGCTTCCTTGATAGCCTGGCCGTCGGTGTCTGTAATGACCACCGCTCGGTCATTTTCCAGTTCACGAAGGAAGGTCGAGCATTGGCCCCGAACAGTGAACATGGCCACGGAACGCCGGGCGCGGGTCAGGGCCACGTAGAACAGTCGGCGCTCTTCGCCCAGCGGGAACGTGTCTCCCTCGGGCATCGCCAGTGCCAACACCGGATCATCGGCCCGGGTGTTGGGGAAGCTTCGCCGACGTGGGGCGCTGATCATTTCCGGAAGGATGACGTAGTCCGCTTCGCTGCCCTTGGAGCGGTGGATGGTCAAGAAGGAGACGTCCACCCAGCGGTTAAACCGGTTCTGCCTTATGGGCACATACTGCCGGTCGGCGTTGTAGCGGCCCAGGATGTAAACCGACAACTTGCCGTTGCGCCCCGGAAGGCTCGTGCCATCGCGCACTCCCTCGGCCAATGTCACTACGAAGCGGTCGATCGCGTCGGCCAACTGTTCCTTGCTATCCACCTGGAATGCCTGAAGCACTGGGCCTTGAGCCGGGGTGGCCGAATGCACGCGCTTGGCGATCTGCCCGCGGTTTTTGGACACAAACGCACTAGAGACGTCGCACAGCGCCTGCGGGCAGCGGAACGTTTGCTCCAGCTTGAGCACCTGGCCATGGCCAAACCACTGGCGAAAGCTGGTCATCACCGACACGTCCGCGCCGGCAAACCGGTTGATCGACTGCCAGTCGTCGCCCACGGCAAAGAAGAAGCGGCCCTTGTCCTGGACCAATGCGCGGCACAATCGGGCCCGGGCGCGCGAGGCATCCTGGAACTCGTCGGCCATTACCAAGTCGTAGGGCGATTCCACGCGGCCGCTTTCCAGGTGGGCGGCGGCGAGGTTGACCATGTCCTCAAAGTCAATCCCATCCTCGGCCGCCAAGGCTTGGTCCCACGCCGCCATCACCGGAACGGCGATGTCCAGGAACGCCTGATGGCGCAGCTTGAAGGTGGCGGTGGGCATCGCGTCCAACCGTGTCTGTAGATCCGAGGCATTCAAGCCGTTGCTCTTGGCGTGGCTCATGAAAGTGCGCACCAACCCGATCAGCTCGATGGCCTCCATGGGCTTCTGGCCCTCGCTGGGGATCTGCCGGTCTGGGTTGGGATCGAGCACCAAGCCACGAGCGGTCAGTTCGCGACGCAGGCGGTCCAAATCGTCTCCGCAGCGCAACCCGTGGCTGGTGGTCTCAAACAGCGCGGTGCCTTTGTCCGCGTGGAGCTGTCGCTTCCAAATCACCCCGTCCAAGTAACCCTCGAAGTGCGTTGGCGGCATGCCGTCGGCGTCGAGCGCGAAGTGTTCGTGGAACAGGTCCAGATCGGGATAGTAAAAATCGGGCTTGTATTGCCGGTGCGTTTCGTCAGCGGTGCGATGGGGGTAGGGGTCCTCGTAGCGGTAATCGACCCCGTTCAAGAAGAGCAGGTTGGCGATCATCACCTCTTCCACGCTCTTCACCCGTTCGCCGCGGTTGGTCACCAGGGCGCCCTTGCCTTGTGCGTCCCATACGTCTGTCGGCTCCGATGCGCCGAAGGCTGGGAGGTCCCTTCCAAAGACAAAGCGGAATAGGTCCCATTGATGGCGGAATGTGAGCGAACGATCTTTCAAGTCGTCCACTATCTCGGTGAGCTTTCGCACCCCTTGGGCTGCCTCAGTGGCCCACTCAGGGATGTCTGGCTTTTCCCCAGTGGCTTTCCCGATGAGGCTTAGTCCCAAGGCATGGAAGGTAGATGCTTCCACTTGCACGTCCGTCATTCCTAAGCGCCCGAAGGCCTGAGTCGCACGCTCCTTGAGTTCCTCCGCAGCTGGCTTATTGAAGGCGAGTAAGACGACGCGTTTGGGATCAACGAAGCCACGGTGAATCGCGTAGGCCGCCTTGGCCACCATGGTGGAGGTCTTGCCCGAACCGGCCGAAGCCACCACCTGCACGCGGTTGTCGAAGCACACCACGGCCCGTGCCTGTTCCGGGGTGAGCGGTTTGCTCTCCACCCGGTCCAGCAAGTCCTTGCTGGCTACCAACTCGCGTTCCACATGGGCGGCGTTGAGCGCGGCCCAGGCTGGGCGGTGGTCGTCTTCCCACGCAGCCAACGAGCGTTCGATTGCCTGGGCCGCCGCTCCCAGCCGGGCCGCCACGCCCGGCTTCTTCAAACGGGCCCGAAGGGCGGCAGGATCAACCTGAGCGCGGGCAGCCAGGACGTCGGCTTGCTGCTCGTGGGTGAACCAGCGGCGTTGCTCCGAACAAGCCCGTTCTTGTTTTGCCTTGTGGTCCAGCCACGTGTCGATCGTGCGTTGCTCTCCCTTGAGGAACGTCACGTCCTCGCGCAGACGCTTTTCCGCCAACGCAACGCTCAACGCTTGGACCAAGGCAGCGCCTCGGGCGTTGGGCAACCCATCGGCCTTCACTTCCCGGTTCTGCCCCGGGTAGAACGTGATGTCGGTCCAGAAGGTGCCGGCGTTGACGCGGTAACTGGCTTCGTCCTCGACGTTGACCCGGTGGGTGCGGTCCTCCAACGCCAAGGCGAGCTCCAGGCCCTCCAAGCGCAAGCGCCACTCCGATGATCCCGTTACGTGGTGGCCCATCCACGACGGGACCCATTCCTTTGCCATTTCTTATCCCGCATGTCCCCTGGAAATGCCGGTGGGGATGCGTCACCGCACCGACGGTTCCATGGTAATCGCTTGGGCATGGCCGGAGACGGCCAATCGGGGGCGGGGAAAGTGCCACTTTCCCTTTGCCATCCGTTTCTGGACGTGGATGCGATACACCTCCGGTGAGGGAGCTGGGGTGGGGCGCTTGTGACGGCGCTGATTGCAGAGGTGGCAAGCGGCCACGATATTGCCCGCCACGCCCTTCCCGCCGTCCTGGCGAGCCAGCAGGTGTTCGGCCGTGCATCGGAAAGGGGCGACCGAACGGGGGCGCAAGCCCAGCTCGTGAGGCGAGGCGAGCCACATTGAGAGGCCGCAATAGAAACAGCAGCCCGACTGGGCGTGAAAAGCACGGATACGAAGAGATTTGAGGCGCTTGTTGCTCATAGAAGGCTCCGGAATCAAAGGACGATTCCCGTGCCTCTAGAAGAGAACTTCGGGCACCCGGAGCCTAGTGGCTATGCGGGCACAACACCTGGGCTTTAGCCGAGCAGGCAAGTGCTTTGTAGCGCAAGCCGAATCCGACCGCAAGTTAGGAAAAATCCGAGCCTCTGTCGTGCTTGAGTCCGATAGCGGAGCGGATCGGCAGTGTTCAATCTATCCATGTCGTCCAGACCACCAGCACCCAAGCAACGGATAGAACGAATAAGAACGGAACCCCTCACGAAACCTTCGGTCACGTGAGCCGGGAAGGGGGGCGGGGGAGTAACAACCCCCATTCAAGTGCCGACGACCAAACCCTGGTGAAAGCCGGGGTTTGTTTTTGCCGATGACCGCCGACACCTCGTTGCTGCGCTCACGCCCTGACACTGTTGGACTGGCTCAATGCCCGGATTGCGGCACTGATGCCTGGGGCGTTGCTGCCGCCCGGGTGGCCGCTTTACATCCGCCGATTGCACGGTAGAACCTGGGGATGGACACGCAAACATCCCCAGGCATCACCGAGCTGCTCGAAACGCTCGAACACCCGGCATGGGCATCGCCCCCGACCTCGATCATCGCCAACCACGTCCGATCCCAGTTGGGCGAGGGCGACCATCACCCCGCCCACGTCTTCCATGCCGCCGTTGCGTTTCTTCAGCAGCCGGCAGATGGCGTGGACGGCTCCGGGGCGTTGACTTGGACCGCAGGGGGCGCCGAGCAAGGGTGGCCATGGGTGAAGCTGGTGCTGGATTGCCAAGGCGAAAGGGAAGAGATCCTTATGCTGGGGCCCATCACTCCGGAGAGCGTGGACATGGCCCTCCACGACGGCGACGTGGCCCCGGTGAGCGGCGTGATCTTGGATTACCTGGATGAGCAGCTGGTCAGACAGGACCGCGCCGACACCCTCGCAGCCATCGCGATGGATGGCATCGCATTCCGCGAGCGGCAGCACCACGCGCAGCACCTCCAGCAGACCTGCGGGCGTCAAGCATTCCTGGACGAGGCGGTTGAGAAGGGCGATGCAGGATTGCTGAAAGCGGCGTTGGGGCTTGGGGCGGCGGTCAATGCGCCAGGCGCGGGCGGGAACACGGCCCTGCACCAAGCCATCCTCAACGGGCACCCAGGCCTGGTGGTGCCACTGCTGGAGGCCGGGGCTTGGCGAGGGAGTTTCAACCACAACGGCCAGACGCCCCTGCACTTGGCGGCGCAGGTCAGGGACACGGAGAGCTGTTTGCGGTTGATTGCCGCGGGCGTGGATCCCTCGTTGTGCGATTTCCGGGGGAAAAGCCCTTTGGAACTGGCAGTAGGAAAAGAAAAGCAGGGGTTGGAAAGGTAAGCCTTGTTTTCAACCCGCTGAACAGGCAGGATCGGTGTTCTTTTTTACAAATGCATGGGTGAAACATGGCTCGCACTCTGAAAGACATCGCTGCTGAAAAAGCCAAGGCGCAGGCACTTCTCGTAAAGCTGGAACAAGAGGCCAAAGACATTGCCAAAGCCGAAGCCACGAAACGCTTTCCAGAGGTGGTGGAGTTCTTAAGCACCTACGCAGAGCACTACACGACGCAGCAGAAGCGAGAGCTGGGCGCGCTGCTGGGATTCGTCGAGAAGAAAGCCGGGAAAGTGGGCGGAACGGCAACTCGGACGCCGAAATATCAGATCGCGGACGGCACGACCTGGGCAGGAAATGGCAAGCACCCGACCAAGTTTTTGAACTGGCTAGCGACGGCCGAGGGCAAAGCTTGGCAGAAGAAGCACCCGAACGAAAAATACCCCGCATACCCTTACACGCCGGATTGATCGGGGCGATGGGTTGAACTGGAGCCCTGGGAAACCGGGGCTTTTTTGTGGGCGTGAGGTTTGGAACAAAGAGCAAAAGCGGATAAGGCAAGAGCCGGCGGCGCTGCCGCCGAGTCTTGGAAGAGAAGGGGGAAGAGCGGCAGCGGCTTCCGCCACGCCTGCGGTCTGGCAGGAAATGGGAAGTAGTGCAAAGATTTTCAGAATATTCTTTTCAATCGTCAGATTTAATATTTAGTCTTAAAAAGAATCTATAGAACTATTGCGAATTATTTATGGTGTTATAACCTGGTTGTGTAGAGGGGAAGCGCCTTCCACTCAAATCATTTATTAGGACGCTGACATGCACATTCGCACTCTCGCAACCGACGGAACCCAGGTCATCGCCATTACCCAAGCCGCTTCTAGCGGCGGCGGCAGGTATGGAAATCTCGTTATGCTTTCAGCGATTAGTTTTGACTTGGCTTCATTCGACAAGGCGATTGAAGAGTTGAATACGAAAGGTCATCGCCATGCCAAAAACTTCGAAGTGATCGAGCGTTGGAAGGTGGACTCACGGAACCAGGGGCCTCGCTCCCGCTTCGGCAAGACCTTGGCTGCCTTGCGCGATGAAGTCGGCGACAACCTGAAAGGCAAAGTGATGTTTGCGACGGACGACGACGCGAAAGACGCGGTGGAATCGTTCAAGCCCATGGTTCGCGCCGTCGGCCTCCATGCCACCCTGCCAGCCGCCAGCTCCCTCGCAGCCCGGGCGCGCTTCTAATGGCCCGTCACCATGCCAGCCCTACCCAGCATGAGGCCGCCGATGGCCTCTGCGGGACTGCGCGGACTTCGTATATGGCGGAACGACGTCGACGCTACTACGCCTACGAACGCCGCTCTGGCTCGGTTTGCTATTTCGATAAAGCTATGCACGAGCACCTGCAACGCTACCCGCACACCCAGGCTTACTTCCACCTGGCCCGGTGCCTCCACACCTCGTCGCTGCTGACCCAGGAGGAGGCCAACCGTCAGGCCTGGCTGCCACGACCCGGCCCGAGGACCCCATGACGCCCCGCTACACGCTCAAGCCGCAGCCAAAAACTCAACGCCGGGTGGAGACCATCCATCCGGTGAAAATAGATCTGGTCACGAAAGCCGCGTTTGATGACTTGGCCCAATCGCAGGGCTTGAGCTCACGTGCGGCGCTGGCGCAGCTGATCACCCTCCATGCCCAACTCCGCCAGCCCTTCGAGCCCCGCACCCCGCGTCCGTGGGGCATCAATGCCGCTCTGGATCGCACGACCTACAACGCCGCTCTGCCAGCCGTCCAAGTGTCCCCAGAGGACGGCATGGCTCTGTTGATCGACGCCAACCGGGCTGGCATCCGCATGACTGAGGCCGTGCGCCAGCTGGTCGTGAGGTGTGTCCAGGCGGGCGGTTGATGGGCTGAGGGTTGGCGGGGACGGGGCAGCGATGGCCGCCTTTTTTGCGCCTGGCGATCCGCTGCTGCAGGAAAGGGCAGCTGCCCCTTTCGATGGGACAGGCGAGCGTGGGGCAGGGATAGTGCAGCGGTGGCCGGGGCGGGAGCCCTGGCTCGGTGCCTCCCTCTCTCAAAATGCTTTTGGCTGTTTAGCGCGGCAACGCCGCGTTCTTTTAGAGCAAAGAGCAAGAGCGGCTAAAAGCGTCTTGGGATGAGAGGCGGAGAAAAGCGGCAGATTCCGCCTTGCATGCGGTTTGGTAGAAAATGTGAGACGGTGCAAAGGTTTGGTGGAACTGCTTTTGGTTCGTCAATTTAAATATTTAGTCTTAAAAAGAATCTATAAACGTATTGCCAAAATTCTTTTTTCTAATACCCTGAAGTCAGGGAAGGGAAATTTTTTCCTGCTAGTAAAAAGAAACCAAGGAATGCTCACTATCACTCTCGCTGTTTACACCGCAAGCCTGCTCATTGGCCTTGTTGCTGGCCTCGCCATCGCTGATTGCATCGAATCCAACCCCTATTTCAACTAAGGAAACCCTAATGAAACTTCAGTTCCTACACCAAGAAGGCATTGCCGCAGCCACTGCATACGAAGCGGAACGCAATCGGCTCAATGAAAAGCTCGAAGCCCAGGTTGAGGCTCTCAAGTTGGCTCAAGGGTCCGCAGGAGACGAGGCCTGTAGCAACGTCCGAGATTTCCTTGCTCCCCTTGAAGACCATTTCGTTGAAAAGATTCGCGAGGCGAGTGCGCGCCGAGACGAGCTCGGCTTTGCGGACTACCAGCTTTATAACTTCGCTTACAACGAGCTTCGGGAGCAGGTGCTGAATCTCCAGCTGGAAGCACTGTTGGAGCTGAAAAGCGCTGGAGGGAATGCATGAGCACCACCGCCAGCCACTTGAAAAAGATTCCCCAGCACCCGCCAGCCTCAACCCCTTTGGCCCTGCTCCACTTCCTCGTCCTTGGGGTCAGCGGCCTGGCCATCGGCCAGATGGGCTGGCAACTGCTCACCGGGCCGTGGTCCAGCCTCAAACACATCGCCACCGGCCTGCTGCTCAGCCTGGTGCCGGTCGTGGTCATCGCCGTGTGGTCGCTATGCCTCTTTGGCATCGCCCAGCACGTCCAACTCAACTGAAATCGAACACCTGATCCGGGAGGAAACCAGCCATGCGCAAGATCTTCAACAAGCTTCTCAACATCGCCATCTTCGGAGTGGTCATCTTCGCCCTGGACAAGGTTCCGGAGCGTCTTGATCGCATGACGCATACCGCCCAAAACTTGGCTCAGAACGTCGGCTACTCGGGACCAATGGCTGGGATTCCCAATGGGATGCCTGACGACATCGACTGGTAAGAATGGATAGATCGATCTACCCATTGAAGGACCTGTTGGCCTGCGCCCAAGCCGCAGGGACCGATGATCTGGCGTTTGCGCAACTCAAGCGCTGGGTGGAGGGTGGGGCAAATCTTTTTCAACCGCTTGCCCGCATGGACGTGGACCAGGATCCGTTTGTGGAGGCCGGGGACACGGTCGCTGGAGTGATCTTCCGCGAGCTTGGTGCGGGTCTGGCTGGAGAAGGTCATCCGAGCCAGAGCAATGGACGCGGCGTTACCGGCATAAGTGGGACACAACAAACGCACGCGCTTCTGACTCGAATCCCACATTGAGCCGCCGGGCACATGCGCCCATCAAGCCCACGCTTCTGCAATGACTGGGCCCAAGGAACGAGGTGCCGCACGGAGGATGAGCCGGGTCTACGGGTTGCCTTTTGCCGCCGCTTCGGCGCGCTTGTTGAACTCCTTCGTCCACTCCAGCATCGCTTGCACGTCTGCCAATAAATCATCTGGCTCTGGGAGCCAACTGGGGGTGTCCGTGGGTTGCGAGTGCTCAAACGCGGAATACTTGGACATCATCCCATCGATCAACGCGCAGTCCGCTGGGGTGATGGCGTTGAGCCGCTTGAGCTTGTTGAGTGTTTTGATCTCGCGCCGGTAGCGGTTGACGATGCCGGAACAGAGGTCGTCTTCCACGGACCGCTCGACCAGGATTCGGAAGTTGCTGCAGGCTGCCTTCAACGCGAGTTCTTTCAAGGGCGCATCCAGCTTCTTGAGCTGCCCAATGTTGCCGACCATTTGGCCAAAGCCGGATTGGGGCTTGAGCGAGAACGTGTTGATCTGCGCCGGCATGCCGGTTCTGCTGCCATCGCGGGCGATCGATTCAACCGAGACCTTGACCGCAGGCTGATCGAGCTTGGCCCGTTGTTCAGCGGCATTCTGGAGAAGGACCATCAGCGACAGTCGGTGCGTGAACACGATCACCTGACGATGCTCGGCCAAGTCCACCAAGCGTTTAGCCACCGTCTCCTCGTAACGTTGATCCAACGAGGAAATAGGATCGTCGAAGATGACCGGCATTCCTTGCTTAAGACCCGTCGCGTCGGCCAGGAACGCGGCCAAGGTGACGATGCGTTGCTCGCCTTCGCTCAAGATCTCCCGGTTTTTCACCCCGCCGGTCGCGTCCTTGAGTTCGATGTAGAAGGTGAACGCGCCCTTGCCTACGGCCCGGTGGGCCATGCGGACGGGAAGCAAGTTGCCCCCCAAGGCCTGAAGCTCGGCATTGAATCGATCGCAGTAGCCTTGGGCCAGCTCGGACTCACCAATATCGTTGCTCTTGGACGTCAGCTGATTGGTCGATGTGGATCGAACGGCGGTTTCCACCGTTGCCACGCGCTTGAGGCGAACCACATCGGCCCAAACCGCGTCGCGCTGGCCGGCCAGCCATTGTCGAGCCTTCAGCTCGCGAAGGCGGGCTTCCTTCTCCGCACGGCCCTTGGGGTCCAGCAGGACCGCCAAGGCATTGCGCTCTGCGGTCGTCGACTTGACCTTCTGATCATAGGCGTTGGTCCACACCGACCACTCCACCGCCGGAGCCGCCGTGGCCTCGGTCATGGCTTTCAACCTTGCATGGATGGCTTTGAGAAGCTGCGTGGCTTGCTCGGTTTCCAGACCAATGGCAGCGCACTGGGCTTGCCAAGCAACATCGGCGAGGGGGGCCGGCAGCGCTTTCTTCAACGCCTCTAAGGCGTCTTCTGCTGACTTTGCTTCCGTCTGCAGCGTGTCGTTGAGGTAGTGCTCAAAGCTGGCCAGCCGTGCCTTGCCGTCGTCGCCCAACGGTTGCTGGCAAAGGACACAACAGGCCCCCTCACCGACGTGCGGGAAGGGGTGGGCAGGGTAGGCGTGACCGGTCGAATACGCCTTGGCTGCCTCCCAAAGGCTTCGCCACACCTTCTCCCCGACCCCCTCCAGCGGCAGACCGTTGAGGAAGGCCGTGGCGTAGGCTGTGGCGGCTTGGCGTTTGACCTCCGCAGCGGTGCGCGCCTCTGTAAGCGCTTTGACCTTCCCATCGCTCAGGTTGTCTTTCAGCGCCGAGAGGCTCGTGGCCATCTGCGACAGGCGCTCCAGCTCCCCGACAGCCTTGGCGTGGGCCACTTCTGGATTGGCCTGTGCCAGCGCCGTCTCCAACGCCAATCGCTCTTCATCCAAGGCGGACGGGAAGGCGCAAGCCTTGTTGACATCGTCCTCGGTCAGTTTCGCTGTCAGCTTGCGTAGCAAGGTGGCAGCGCTGCTTTGGGAATGCTCCGCCGGGATGAGGGGCAGGCTGCTGGTGAGCTTGGCTGCGCGGGCCTTCAGTCGAATGGCAATGCCATCGGAAATCTGGATGAGCATGCCCACAAACCGCATGGCGCGTGGAAGGTGGGTGGCGGTGGTGGCGGTGTCCCCGAACTCCAGCGCCGTAGCCGAATCAAAGACCGGGACCGCTTTTAGCTTCGGATGGGGGCCGTGTGCCTCTTCCCATCCGAGATCGGCAGACGCAGTGGTGCCGTCGGCCCGCGTCGCTGTGATCTTGATGAGGGCGGAAGCGGCTGCAGAGCCCTGCTTGAACACGTTCCCGTGGATGGATCCCTTGGCCCGTGCCCCGCAGACGTGTTTCATCAAGCGCGCGTAGCCCGATTTTCCGGCTCCGTTGGGCCCGTAGACCACGGTCATCTGCCCCTGGCTAAGATCCAAGGTGGCGTCTTCCCCGATGGCATTGACGCCGCGGATGGTTGAGACCGAATCGATGCGAAGATCTGCCGCCGATGGCGTTCCCAAGATGGTCCCAGGCGTCAATGGCGGGTGTGGCGCGTCCAGCGTGTTGGCTGCTTCTGCCAGGCAATGGGCAGCCAGGGCCTCCATCTCTTCTTCCGTCGGCACGTGACGGTGCTCGATGAGGATGGCCGCCGCCATGCGTAGCCAGCTTGGGCGGCCATTCAACCAATCTTCCAGCGCCGTGGGCGCAGTGGCCCCGTCCTTCTTCGCCATGGATCACATCCCCTGTGTTCGGCGGTGAGCCAGGAAGGCCCCCTCCCCCTCATTCAATGGTGACGCTGGTCAAGGCACGGGGCAAGTGGGCGTCCGTCGTTGGCGTCAGGACATGCCTTCGGCGGAGGAGAAGGGCTCAGTCCGTCGAGTGATTCGGGGAAGGAAGCAGGAGTTGTCGCATGGAGGATAGGTGCCAGCTCGCGATTCAATGCCCGGGCTTCTGCCTTCAACTTGGCCCAGTCGTGGGAAACGTTCAGGCCCTGACGCCGGAGGGTGGCCAGCCAGGCGCGAATTCGAGTGCTCACTGCCTCGTTAAACGCCGCCCGGGTCCGACGGCTGTCCAACGTGGCCAACTGGATTTCCAACAAGTTGATTTCCACCAGGGCCTGCATCTGCTCAGGAGCCATGGGGCGCGGTGGGCGTCGCTGGGACCACAAGTGCTTCAAACGATTCAACATGAGGGCTCTTCCTTGGGGCCGATGAATGCCGCTACTCGGGAGTCGGATCGACATCTACGCCATTGCTGAGCGCGTAGGCTCTGACCTTCTCCAGCAACTCACGTTGCTGGTCGGGGTTCAAGCGAGACATCACCAGCAGCGTCTCGGCCATCAAATCGTTGGCAGCATGAAAATAGGCCACTGGAAGACCCAGAGCTTCGGCCAGCTTTTCCATGCTTGCAGGATCCGGCACCCGATCGCCTCTCTCGTAACGAGAAATTCTGGGGGCAGCGGAGTTCTCCTCGTCCAACCCAAGCACGGCCCCCAGGTCCGCTTGTGTCAGCCCCTTGGCAAGCCGGGCCTCGCGTAAGCGACGACCGAACGGATGAGCAGGGGCGAGAGGAGCAGGCATGGGAGATCAACGGATCCATAACGACCCCACAGTCTGCCGCTTCCAATGCTGCACTGCATTTGCCAAAATGGCAAATATGGCCAGGGCGGCCGGACACACAGGGGGGCGTGCATGAAGCAGTGGATCGGAGGTGTGGCGATAGCCTTGGCGTTGACGAGCGGGAACGTTGAAGCCCAAGACGGTTTATTGGGAAGGATCGGCAAGGGCGTGCTGCAGGCAAGCAAAGACGCGGTGTCCGCGCCGGCGACGAAGCGTTACTTGGAGCCTGCAGGCACGTATTGGGACGACGGCGATCCCCCGGTTGTGGATGGCTACACCCGCATCCGGTGGGGCTTGGCGGCCACGGCCTCGGGCGGCTTCGGCATGTGCGAGGACGACCTCTTTACCCAAGCTAAGGCGGGCGTTGCCATGACACCGGCCACGCGCAGCCGCTGTATTGAATCGTGGGGACACCAATTCCAGCGCGTGGGGGAGCGGGGCGATCCGGCGTCCGGTTTTGAGGCCAAGGCCCAGCAGATTGCCTCCACCGATGCGTTCTACCTGAGGCCCTATCTCGACGTAGAGATCGACCCCAAGACCAACATCCTTCACGCCTACGTGCTGGTAATGAACCAGAACTGGTATCCCCGATCTCCGGAGTTTTTGCCAGTGTCTGTCATCGGTCCTTCTCCGCTGGGAAAGGGCAACGCGGTGGTTGGGGTCGAGCACGGCGGGCGCTACCACGCTGCATTGCGCCTGAAGCCGGAAGATGCAGTCGAGTTGCGACGGGTGGGGCGCGATGCCACCGGGGACCGAATCTTTTTCAAGGCGCTGAGGGGCGGCCTCCAACCCAACGGCATTCCTGACATTGTTCTCCAGATCGACCGGTTGGAGATCGGCTACAAGAACCAAGTCATCGGCATCACTCCCTCCAAAGACAAGGACGCATGAAATGAGCCGAGAGATGAAGGTTTTCGCAGCGCTCACCGTGTTGGCCTTGGCGGGGTGTTCGGGAGACAAGGGACCAACGAACCAAGACGCCGTCAAAGCGGTGGAGGCTTACTTCACCCAGCAAGGCAAGGAAGCGACGCTGCAGCGGACATGGCGCTTTGAGGTGACCGACGCAGGCGATCTGTCGCTGAAATGCGAGAAGAAGCCCAATGGCGACCACGCTTGCGACGTGTCGGGGACCGTCACCGCCTTGGGCCACTTGGGAGGGCAGCCCACGAGCCAGGAAGGAAAGAACATGAAGGTGAAGATGCACGTCACTTTCCGGCCGCAAGGCGAGGGCTGGGAGCCGGTTGAAGTGAAGGACGAAGGGACGTCTGCAGGCTGAACGTCTGGGGCGGGGGAATTGACTGCATGCGTCTTTCGATCAAGCGTGCAGCCATCTACATCAGGGGGAGAGAACGATGAGCAACTACGCACCGCACCATCGCATGATGGCTCCTCCGGGTCCGTCGCAGATGATCCTGCCCATGATCATTCTCGGTCCCCTGGGCTTGCTGGCCCTGGCCGCGGGCTTGGAGGTGATGAAGCGTGATTTCTTCGTTGGCCTGGTCTGCTGCATTCCCGGAGCGGGCATGTTTGCTTTCTTGGCCTTCTGCCTAGCGCTCCACGTTCGAGCCCAGCGGCTTTGGGGCTGGCACGTCCAAACCGGTCGTGTGCCGACGTTCCGGAACCGTAGCTTCCTGGAGGGGGCGGCGGTTGGCACGTTGCTGGGCGGCGGCTTGGTGATGTCGGCGGCGTGGCTCGGCATGCGGTTGATGGACGACCCGCTCTATGGGACGTTTGCCAACTACGCTTTTTACGGAGCCTTCCTCTACGGATTGCCGGTGTTGGTTGTAATGGCCGTGGTGGCCGGCTGGGCGAAGCGGGCGTGGGATCGCACCGCTGTTCCGGCGCTCTGATGCCTCATTCCTCACGCGACTGATAAGGGGCGGTTTTCAGCGGGGATGAGATCGACTACGGCCGCTCTACCTCAATACGGTGCCGCAGGTGATCGTGGTGGGCTGTGCGCCCAAGCCTTGCAAAGAACTCGTCGAGGAATGCGGTGGCTGAGTTGATTGCCCATGCCGCACAATCGGGCGACAGAAACCTGGGGATGTAATGCACTGTTGTAGGCAGGAACTCGAAAGCCGCCTCCAGCCGTGACTGGAGCGGGCTGCCATAGAGGCGGTTTTCACCCACCATGTTTTCAGTGCCTGCATCCAGCCAGTCGTGCTTGTAGTGGATGAGGCGGTTTCGAAGGTCGATGACGGTCTGGGCGTCCATCCAAAGGGGATCGGTGTAGTCGAGCTGCTGAGCATTGGCGTCCTCCAGCAACTCATTGAGCCGCAACAAAGACGCAGGAACACCCTTGGCGCGGTTTCGAGGGTGCGCGTCGTTCTCGGCGACCTCGTTGGCAGTGGCGTCGATGAATGCCCCAGCAGAGATAACGGCAGCGGATACGTGAGCCTCGAGCGCGATCGCCATTTCCTCCGTCCCATCTAGGTCCAAATTCCGAGACATTCGCGCGTGATAAGCCGCCATTTGCGCATGATGTAGCGAGAAATAGGAGCGCAGCAGCATTCCGGTTAGCACTGGCAGGCCTTGGAGTTGGGGCACAGAGGTATCATGCTCATCTGAATCCGGAAGCTGGGCAAGCGGCAGCATCAGCCTCTCAGGGCGCTGGCCCTCGGCAGGTGACACTAAACTCTTGCACTCCGATCCTTGGTGGGCTGTAGAACTGCCGATACCAGCGGTAAGCGATGGCTTGGCCCACGTTGCTCTCAGTGCATGCAGGCAATCCAGCTTGGCTCCCATACCCGCCGTTGGGCGTGCACCCTGGCTGACCCGTGCACGTAACGGAGGGGATGGAAGAAACCATCGCGGTGCTCGGCCACTCCCAGTGGTAGGGATTGTTTGTTTTCCCAACCAAGTCTGAGGCGCAGGCCTGGCGACAAACCGCCATGGAAGTGCCCCCACCGCTCGAGTTGTAGTCGCAGTAGTGCATGCCCATGTTGGACACGCATTCGAAGTCGTAGGAATAGGCGTAGGTGATGTTTCCAACGTCTCCCAACGCGTTGCACTGCTCTGCGTAGCTCGCTGACTCGCTGACGTTCGCCGGCCAGTTCCCTGGTATCGGGGCAGGGGTCTCCACGCGGGTCACCGGAACGTTGTTCAATGCCCATTGCAGCCGTGCACTCTCCGATGGAGTCAAACGAACCACTGCGTCTGGATACCAGTATTGGTTCGCTGAAGACCCCGACGCAGGTGGAAGATCCACATAATCTGAGGAATACCACGCCGCAACCTGTAGGCTTCCGTCACTGCACCGCGGGGTTGTGGGAACGCACGTATTGACCGGATTGCGCCGGTTGCCGGTATCCGACCAGGCGGACCATCCGCCGACGGTGGGCGATGGTGCCGTGGTGCGTCCAGCAGGGCACGCGTAGGTGATATCCCGCGAATGGACCTGCTCCCAGTCCTGCGACACGTTTCCGGTCATCCCGAAAGGGCATAACCCCGTGCGGGTGACCCACTGGGCCTGCGTTTGCCGCTCTTTGGTGGGGCATGCCTGGCAGCTGCTGGCAATCGTTGCCGTCACCACAACAGGGCTGACCCACGCTTCCGGATGCGCCCACGCCGCGTCGGTGTTGGGATCGACGCCTTCGTCCGAACAAACGGTCCGGGTCCGTAGCGTTTCCGTCCCCCACGTTCCCGCCGGGCACGTGCTCGTCTGCGTCTGTGCCTCTGCCTGCTTGCAAGGCACCAAGGCCGGTGGCAGCGGGTAGGGAAGGCCAATGGGCGAGGGCTGCGGCACCAAGGGAGTCGACGCGGCCGGGGGCAGGGCTGGGACTGCAGGAGGAGCCGGAGGCGACATGCCGGGCAAAGGAGCGCCGGGTGCGCCTGGCAACGCATCGCCCACGTCTGGCGCCGAGCCAATCGGACCAACCGGCATCGCCTGCGGGGGATCAAGGGAAGAACGGGCCGGTGGAACGGGTAGATCAATAAGGGCGGCCACAGAGCCACCGCCGGCCAGGCCGGAATAATAAAGCACCTCCAGTCGCTGGCCTCCTTCCTCACACGCGGCCGCCAGCGTTGGCACGTCCAGCTGCCCGCCCGTGTTTCGCTTCGCACTGGTGTTGTCCACGATCACGTCCAGCACGGTGGGATCACCGGCCATCGTCGAAAGGAAGGGCACGCAGGCGCGGCGAGGCACGCCGGTGAATGCCACTGTGTAGCTGTCTCCAAAGCGTCGAACGGTAGTCGGTGTGATGGCGATGGGCCCGCCCCAAGCGTTGGTCAGCGCCGACACAGACGACGCTTTCCGGAAATCAGTGGGGGCCAGGTTGTCCTCCACCACGCTTGACGCACTGACGTTTCGATAGGTGCCAATGACGCCGTAGGACCGGTCTATCGCGCTGGACAAGGCGCGCAAGTTCTCCACGTCCGTTGCTACAAACACGCGCGTTTGAACCCGGGGATAGAAGATCAGAGCTGCCGCTCCTATGGCTGCGCTTGCGCCCAGCGCGATGAGCAGTTCTACCAGGGCAAAACCGTGGGGAAGGAAGGGGCGACGGCGCTGGAAAGAGACTGTGTTCATGCTGTCCAGCATGTGACAGGAGACGGATTTGGCAAGTCCCTCCCGCGATTGGATGTTTTTAGTCAAATATCTTTCAAATCAGTGGGTTGACAATCGTTGTGTGCATGGTTGCATGGGTTGAGTCGGTTTAATGGGTAAATCGACCAACTCATAAAAAGGATGCACCATGAAGGTATTTACGATGAGCTCCATCGACGCGATCACTGATGTGGCGTCGTTTCAGCTCCTGACCCCCAGCCTGACGTGCGATCGTTCAAACGGCTTGGACCGTCTGGTCAACAAGCGGCAGCGCGTCGTCCGTTTGGCCGCCAAAGCCCGCGCCGAGCGCCGCTGGAAGAACGAACGGGAGCGGTTCGCATGAGCGCCTCAACCGAGAACCTCATCCGGGCCATCCAAACGAACGATGCGATCGCCTTCTACGGCTGGTTGCGCGCGCTCCAAGGAACCCCGGACCTGGATGCCGGCGTGGTCGGTGACCCGGGTATCACCCCCTTGGCGGTGGCCGCGGTCATGTATGCCAACGTGCTCAAATCAGACCGCCACCGAGCAGGCCGGTATGCGGCCATGGTTGCAGCGCTTCTGGATGCGGGAGCCAATCCCCTGGTGCGGATCGGTGAGCGGTTCGTCGTTAAGAGGAACCACCTTGGAAAGCTGGAACAGCGCCGTGTAGCCGATGGCAAGGCGCTGGCTGAAGTCTGCGAGGGTGTTCTCGCTCCTGCTATGCAGAGCTGGTTTGCGCAACAGCAAGCCGGGGACTGGATGAACACTGCACTTCATCGCCATCATCCGGCCTACGTTGGATCCCACCGCCACCGTGCAGAGCTCGCATGACGCAGGTGCCGGCGGCTGCTCGCCGCCGAAGAACGTAGGGGAAGAAAGGCCAGGGAGGGCCACGGCTTCCGCCAGGCCCTGGTGGCGCTGAACCCCAGACGTCTGGATGACAACACTCCACTAGCTGCACAGCGCTTGCGGGAATAGGTTTGCATCGTAGTGTGTTGCATAACCTACTCATAAAAGGAATCCGCGCGATGCGACTGGTTGTTTGCTGCTTCAAAGGGGGCGTAGGACGCACCACGCTTTCACTCAATCTCGCGGCGGCGTTCGCCGGCCAATCCCGCGTGCTGGTCAACGACCGTGACCCGCAATGCGGTTCCGTCGCATGGGCCGCGCTCTCTGACGAAACGCCGTTCACCGTCGGTCGTTCCTCCTCCCCAGGGTTTGACCTTGAGATTCAGGACCTGCCGCCCAGCGCCCCGGTCAAAGATCAGCTGCCGGATGCGGATCTCTACATCGTCCCAACCCTACTAGACGGCGGAAGCTATGTCGTTTATCTGCGGACCATCGACACGCTACAGAAGCAGGGCAAGGCGTTCTTGCCTGTCGCCAACCGGGTCAACCTGAGGCGCGCGGAGCACCGCCGCAGGCTGGAAGACCCCAGCCTGGCCGGGGCCATCGTCATCCCCGAGCGTGCGGCCTTGGCCAGCTACTACGAGCTGGGCGAAACGGTTTTTAGCATGAGGGGCGCAGGCGTGGAAAAGGCGCGGGAGGACATTTTGAGGGTAGGTGAGGCTATCCAAAAAAGGTTAGCCAACCCGGCAGGAGGGCAGGCATGATGGAGCTCCCACTGCTGCCCCTGCCTGACCTTATGGCCGCCAAGAAGTCCCCCACCCAGAAAGCTACTTCCAAGAAGGTGCCTGCCCGCAAGAACCTGGCAACCGCCGCCAAGGTGGTGCACTCCAAGCCGAAGCGGGAATACGCGCCACTCATCAACCTGAGGCAGTTCTCCGAAGAGGAGCTGGCCGAGCTGATGGTGGCCGCCGGCGATGCTTCGGGTCGCAGAACGTATTTCGACTTCGAAGAAGAGGCGCCCTACACCCGGTCGGGGCAGAAGGTCCACCTGGAGGTTGGCCGCGATTCCACCATGTTCGACTACCGCGACGAGAACGGGGCGCGGGTGGAGCGAACGATGGTCACCGTGCCGCCGAAGCTCCGCGAGCAGATTCAGGATGTCACCGGTGAAGAGCAGCCTATCGTTACCACAGCGATCATCGCGTTGGCTTCCTGGGCCTGCCAGGAGCTCAAAAAGAGCAAGCGGCGCTTGGTGGTCACAACAGCGGCCGATGACCTGGACCCGGTGCGCAAGCAGGTGCGGAAGGCCATCGTCGCAAAAAGTCGAAAAACTCGCTGATCCCTCTACGCAATGGCCGTAGTAGGCGATCGAGCCCCTCAGATGGGGGTGTCTTTAAATTTAGCAGAGGCAATGGAAGATGCTCATCAGCAATGAACCTGCGGTTGTTGCACTGGGAATGTCACCCGAAGAGGCGGCTGGGCTCGATAGGGCATTGGCTGAGGTGAGGCGGGTGCTGGGCCCGTTGGATGCCTATATGGCCACGTATGCAGGCATGCGGAACCCCACGCTTATTCTGGGCAGGAAAGCCGTTGACGCATGGAAAGGAAATCCGCTGCTGGTAGTCAGAAAAGTTCGTAACAGCCATGTGCTGGGGTTTGCCAAGTCTCAGAAAAGCGGACGTCAAGTGCTCCAGGCGTTTTTTGATGCGGGAAACTGGAACGATTTGATCAAGCAAGAGGTCTACCCTCTGGAAGCTCTTGCGAAAACGAGCTCAGTATTCGCATCAAAAATGAAACGGCTTGGCAGCTGGTTGAAGAAAGAACACGAGGATCTTTACGAAAGCTGGATCAAAGGCGAGTCGTTGATGCCATCTGACTACCTTTCGGACGATGGCCACAATGAGCAAGGCCTCCTTCTATTGCTGGAACTTCAGCAGCTTTCTTCAGAACCATCCATTACCACGCGAGAGCAACTGATCAATGCGCGGATAGGTCAAGGAAAGTTTCGGCAGGAGGTGCTTGATCGCTGGGGCCGGCGCTGTGCCGTCACTGGGTGCACAGTGGAGCCATTGCTTCGCGCCTCGCATGTTCAGCCGTGGGCATACGTGGTGAAAGCCAATCAGTCGCTACCGGGCGCGCCGGATCCACGTCTGGATCCTGACAATGGGCTGCCGCTTGTGGCGACCCTTGATGCGCTGTTCGATTCGGGCTTGATGACCTTCAACGACGATGGTCGTGCGCTTTTTGCTGACGCTTTCATAGAAGAAGAACTCATTGCAAAAAGGCTCATTCCTGCACAGGCGCGTCTGAGAAGCTTGCCCGGTGATGTGTTGAAGCACTACCTCCAAATCCATCGGGACGAGGTATTTCAACGGCCGAGGGGGAGCGCGAGGCAGGGCCGGGCCGCCGATTAAAGCCAGCTCTAGGCCGACGCGGAATGGTGGCCATGGCGAGCGCCACACCGCCGCATAGTCGGATCTCCGTGTGCTTGATGAGGTGGGTGAGCCGTTCGTTTCCGATGCCTGAGCAGCGGGGATCTCGCTCGCCGAGGCCCTACGGCAGTTGGTGGACCGGTGCCTGGACCAGAATAGGTGAACGGTCGAAGCGCGCTCATGTGCGATTGGAATGCTGAGCTATTGCTTCAATGTGCTTGGCAAAGCACGTTTAGAATATTCGAAAGGAGCATCAATCTTGGAAGATCTTCGACGACAGTTGGTAGAAATTACCTTGACCTGGGAAAGGGCATTCGGCAATGCCCCATCCATCACATCGGCTCTGTCCGAGCATGATGCTGCCGTGCTCCTGGGCTGTCCCCTGGCCGATTACTCCACAAGCATGAGGGCTGCAACGGCAGTTCAACGGGGCTACGACTTCGTCTACCGAGGCTTGCGCTACCAGGTGAAGGGGAACCGGCCGAGTGGGAAGAAAGGGAGCGCGGTGACTTGGGTTCCCAAGCCCAGAAACTACGACTGGGACCGGCTGGTTTGGATCCTCTACAACCCTGGCTACGAGGTCCAGGAGGCCTGGCTCTGGGAGGTAGAGGACTACAAGCTCCGCTTCGATGCGATCCAGCGGCTAGGGCCGGCGCACATGCGCTTGGGGAAGCCACTTGCCGATCTGATAATCTCAGGTGACGTATCATCATGGAGCGGTAGATGAGTAATCAGGTTATATACGACGAGTTGATTAAGCTGCTTAACGAGATCGACCCTTTTTATAAATCAGGGAACTCGATTCCTGCGGAAAGAGCATTCATTCCTATAGCTGTATGGGAGCGTTTCAGAGCTCTTATAGGACGCATTCAACTTGAAGAGCATACGCAACACGTTAGTTCTGAGGAGCGTCCAATTGATGCGATCAAGTTCCCAGAAAAGCCTGACATTTCTAGCGCGAACCAGCGGGCTCGAGGTGGCTATTCGGATGGCTGGAATGATGCGCTTACGGAAATCCGAAACATCAACACGCGTAGGCTCTAGTCCCATCAGCGAACGCTGTATTCCGGGTTTTTAGGTGGCGTTGCTAACACTACACGGCTGGCTACCTCATCGTGAGGGGGGGAGGCTCTGGCGAGCCACGAACCCTGGCCTAAGCGGGCCGGAAAGGGAACGCCTGGTCCACGAGTTGATGGACGCGCGGCGGGCCGTGAAGTCAGCGAAGTCCAACGGGGACGAGGAGGCACTGGCCGCCGCCCGGCGTGCCGTGGACAGCGCGAAGAGAGGCCTGGGCGAACGGGGCCGGTGTGGTGGACCGATGGGCCGCCGGATTGGAACCGGCACCTGGTGAAGAACTCGCCCTATGCGGGGGGGTTCTCTGAAAGATGAGCAGTAGCAGGTTCAGCGTAAGCCATCAGGCTTTTGGCTGGGCACTCATTTTTGACAGGCCGAAATCCATTTCAAGGTGGAGAACAACGGCGTCAGCGACGTTGGGCGTCTGGGTGGCTCCTCTGGCGAGAAGGCTTCGCTTATAGCGATCAACACAGTCCGAAACAACAACGTGTTGACCATCTTCCTCCGCAACAAGCACGACCTGTTCTAGGGCGCGATACATCAAGGCTTGGTGGCGCAAATGGTCAGGAAGAATGACGTTGGGTATCTCAATCACGGTTGGATCGACATCAAGCACCATTGCTGATGGATAGTTCGAATCATCCCTGCCTTCGTGTTTAAAGTGAAGTTTGAATAGACTGGAAGCTCCGTTCCCGCCATACGGTTGAGCCCATAGCTTCCAGGGTGAGGTGAAGTGAGGAGCAAGCACGCGCATAGCGGCAGCAACCGGCCTGTAGCTTCGATCCCTCAAGGAGATTTGTTCAACCATTGCAAGGTCCATCTATCGCTCTCGCTCCATGTTCAGGAAGCTGATACTGCGCTTCATCGCGTAGAAGCGTCAATGGCTCGTTGCTCATTCACCAGCCGCGCCCAGTCACCCCCCAGCTGCCGCACCTCATCGCTCCACGCCCGGTAGTCCTCGAGAGGCATCGCTGGCTCCATGCCGCGCTTCACGCGTTCTAGGTATTTGACCTTCCGGGCCATTGCCTCCCGGTAGCGATGTTCCGCTTCTTCCAGCTTGTCGGCCCGTTTCGCGGCACGCAGCTGGCCAAGCCGGCGAACCGAATCCGGGCTGGTGGACGGCACTCGGAGCGCATGAGGCGGCGCCGGCCCGCCAATCATCGGCACCCGCTTGTGGTTGCTCACGGGATCCTGGACGTGGTGCCGCCAGCACTCCCGCCAGTCGGTAGCATCCATCGGAGCCTCGCCCGGCAGGTTCAGCGGCACGATGATCCCGTGCGCCTCAATGAGCCGCCACACGGCATCTAAGAAGCCTTCCGCTGGCACCCGAACCAGGGTGGTCTGGCCCTCGACCAGAACCTCGCCGCCATCTCCGAAGCGCAACGCCAAGAGGCTCTCACCCAGAGCGACGGGATCACCCGCTCGGGTGCTCCAGCCCACCAAGCACACGCGCGCCCCATTGATCACTCCAGACCAGGCGTGGACGCGGAACCGGGGGCTTTGGAAACGTCCAGCCAGGTGGGCCACCACTCGCTCGCGTGTCGCGTGGCGGGAAAGCGGCGTCAGGTGGTTTTCGGCATAAAGCAACGCCGCACGCCGACGCTCCAGCAGCAGGGCCACCCGGTCAGGGTCTGCCTTCGCTTGCCATTTTGACCAACTCACGACATCGCGCAGGCCCTTGGCAGCAGCGCAGGGCCGGCAGGCAGGCACCCAGTTCTCCACCACGCCAGCGGGGCCGCCCAGTTGCGCGGGGACCAGCGACGTAGCCGTCCAGGACTTGGGAGAGGACAGGTCCAGCGGAGCGGAGCAGAAGGCGCAGGCGTTGCCGAACTCCGCCAAGCCCGCTTTGCGTTGCCACCCATTGGCCTTGCCTTCCAGCGGGGCATCGGCTCGGGCGATGGCATCCAAGAACGGGGTCAACTCAAGCATGGGAAGCCCCCAATCCGTTCAACGCAGACCCAGCACCCAGAACGCAGAACAGCTGCAGAGGTGCACTGCAGGAGCCTGAAAAAGATTTGACTAAAACGCTTTGCCGAGCCTGTCGAACGCCCCCAGCAACCGCCCAACAAAAACCAAGAGCCCGCTTCGCTGATCCGGTCCCAGGCCAGCACTGGACCTCAACACGCTGATCGAAGGCCGAGGTGCAGCGAACGGAAGCAAGGACAGGCCGCTTGACTAAAACGGCTTGTGTCAACGCTTTCAGGGCACCCAAGCAGAGCGCCGAAACCCCAGCACTCGACCACCCGAACCCCCATGAAGAGTTGACTAAAACGGATGGAGTCAGGGCTTTCCGAACACCCGAGCAGCACTGTAGAACTCCAGCACACGCCAGCCAGAACCAAAGGAATCGCTCAACGGAAACAGGGGTGACAGGTGGGGCGGGGACATGGGGGCTATCGGTGTTGCTGATACGGAAAGAGGCGGGGGGCTGATCGTCGGAGAAGAGGATGACGGGGTGCTGCGCTGGATGGGTTGCAGGGGTGAAGCGGAACGGTTTGGTGCGATGGAGTGAAGCGGGGGCGAGGGGCATTGGGGTCTCCGGGTTGCTATGAGTGATGGGCTTTCTCATACAACTACCGGGGAAAAGCGGAAGGGCAAGAGCGGTGGAGCGAAAACTGGGAGGCGATTGCGAGGAACCGATTTGTCTCCCCATTCACCGTTAAAGGTTTTCCGAAGGGTGAAGGGAGTGGGGCATACACAAGTCGCACCTCTGGTGAGTTCCGACTTGGCTAGAAACGCTGGGCGTTTCCACCCATAAACGCCTTGCTGCGCCTTGATTTACGTCTTGGCTAACAACTTGGCCAGGAGATCGGCTGGAAAATGCTGGAGAACCAGCAGAGTCAAAGTTTTCTGACGTGGCCCGCTTGCGCTTATCAAATCCTCTGCTAATCCATGGTGCATGGGTTTTCAATGCAGGAGGGTAAGTGGTTCGCCAGTCGCTTTTAACCAAGTCGTTCAACATCGCCAGCGATGAACTGGAGCGCGCCCGGTATTGCGCCAAAGAGCAGGGCGTTTCACTAAACAAATTCCTGCGCCTGGCGGTCATCGAAAAAACCCGAGGCGTTCTCCAAGGGTTGGAAGCGACGGACACACTCAACGAGATTCGAGCCACGGCTCGCGAATCCGAAGCGCGCAATGCCATGACATTGGAAAGCGCACTTGCCGACATGCGGGTTGAAGTCGCCGCTGTGCTCCAAGCGAACGAGGACTTGGTGACGAAAACCCTCCAGGCCTTCAGCCAGTTCCTGGCCCAGCCCGAACCGGATACCAAGCAGCCGGCTCCTAAGCCGTCCAGCCGCAGCGCTGCAGCGTTCCTTCCACCGAAGCCCTAACTCTTTCCCCACTGCCTCAAGGAGGTCTACATGAAACGTTTCGCTCTCACCCTCACCATCGCGGCTCTGCTGGCCCCAGGTCTCGCGCTTGCACAGGACACCACACCGCCCGAGCGGCAAAAGACCAACAAGCTGCGACTGTTCAAGGCAGGTGGCATTGGATGCGCGGCCGGCGCAGGCATTGCGTTGTTGACTGGCAAGAAAGACAAAGCCCTGACCGCTTGCGCGGCGGGTGCCGCGGCGGGTGCCGTGGTGGGCGGCATTGCGTCCTATCGAGCTCAGCTCAACGAGGCCAAGGAAGTGGCCGAAGCGGCCAAGGCGGCGGGATTGGATGCCCAGGTGCAGACCAAGACGGTGGCCACCGAGGACGGCCAGACCGAGGCCCTGAACGCGTTGACCATTCGCTACAACCCCGAGGACATGCAGGGCAGCAATCCGAAGACGGCCGTCACCCTGGACAAGTTGGCGGCGCTGCTCAAGGCCTCGAAAAACCAGCTGACGATTCGCTTTGAAGGCGGGGACCTTAGGGTGTGCCCGATCCCGGCCGAGGAGCTGCATCGCCGCGGGGCGTTGACCGGGCACCGCTCGGAAGTGGCGTGCGGGGAGAACAACGAGCCGTTCCTCATTCGGGTAACGCCGATCCCCGACGTTCGTTGATGCCAACCGTGGGCTGGGGGCGGATGCCCCTGGCCCAAATCTTTTTCAAGCGCCTGGGAGGGACCATGACACCCGAAGAACTCATCAAACAGCGCGAGCAACGCAAGCTGCTCGCCAGGGCCGCCGAGGCCAAAACCACCGAGGCATCGGACGACGAGAAGATCGTCAGCGATGCCACCAAAGAGAACCTGAAGAGCGCCGGCCGCTTGGCAGCGAGCTTCGGCAAAGCGGTGGCAGAAAAAACCAAGAACGCGGCAGCGATGGCTGCGGAGAAGAAGCGCGAGGCTCAAGAAGCCCTGGCTCGCCGTGCCGAGGAAGCCAAGGCAAAAAAGGACGCAGATGCGGCAGAGCAAGAACGACGGGAAGCGGAGCGGGCCCGAGAACGGGCCGAGCAGGTGCCGATTGCTCAGCCCGAAGCGCGGGCGGTCGAAACGGTGTCAGTTCAACCCGGGCCCATGCTCACGACTGCAGAGCCGTTGGTAATTGAGGTTGCACCCACGCCGGCAGAGGAACCGGAAGCCACCTCTGCACCCGACGCCGACCTGGTGATCAGCACGCCGGCTCCCGTTGTTCAAGAAGTGGGAGAGGCAGCGCCACCCGAGCAAGCGGTTGTCGAGCCTCAAGTCCCGGAAGTTCAGGAGGTTGCTCCAAGGAGGCCGACTCAGCCCCCGGTGAGCGCACTCAAGCCGATGCCATCCGAGGCCACGGCGAAACCACAAGCGAGTCAGGTCAAACCCGGCACGTCTTCCTGTGCTGTGTCAGCAGCGGCCAGCACCAAGCAGGGCTGGCCGCGCTTGGCCGGTGCGGGCATAGTCGTCCTGGTGCTGGCTGGCGCTCTGGCCTGGTGGTTCGCCCATCGCTCCAGCGACCCGGCTTCCGATCCCCGTATCGATACCACGGCAGGGGTGACAGCTCCTGCCCCGATCCCAGCGCGTGTAGCTCCGGTGCTACCGGCTCCACCCACGGCCGGAGCCGTTCCGGCATTGATCCCCCTGCAGGAAGAGAAGCCCCCAATGGCTCCCTCCGTGTCGGAGGTTCCCAAAGCTGCAACGCCACCCAAGGTTGAAGCGGCCGCTGTCGTTCCTGCGGTAGTGCCAGCAACCGTTACCCGGACAGATGCAACGCCGGTTTCGAAATCCAAGCCTCGGGCTACTCCAACGCCAGCGCCCAAAAGCGAACCAAAAACCGATTGGCAGGATCAGGCGAACAACGATATCGACGCCTGGGCTGAAAAGATCAGGTGATGCGCTTGCGCATTTCGAATTGCCCGCTAGAAAGAATGTGTATCCATTAAAGGATGGGAGGAAAAATGTTTGCTTGGTTGTTTACGCAGTATCGGAAGCCAGGAAGGCTCCACTTCGGATCGAAGTGGCTCAACCTGCATGGCCGTCTGCTTATCGGGAGTCCGGAGCGCTTTGGGCTTCAGGAGTGCAGCGAAAACGTGTTGACGTCTTACTACTACTTGCGCGCGGATCGAAAGATGCCGGTGACAGACGATGGCAAGTTTGATGCGTGGAGGTTGGACGCGCTGCGAGCCAGTCAGGTTCGACACGCCAGTGAAAAGCACGTCTCAAAAGCCGGGTTCATCGTGGCTTCGGCCGCGTGCTTGGCGCTGTGCTTCAGCGCGATGGTTATTCAAAAGGGGTCGTCCCTTGTTTCCTCGTCGAGCAATGCAGTCACCGCCGACCAGGTCAGGGTAGGGCGCTTAACCGTCGAGGAATGCACGGTGAAGGATTTCCGGGGGCAGCTGGTGGGCAAGGAACGCGAAGACTGTCTTGAACAGGGCAAACGAATCAAGAACAAGATGGAGGGGCGATGAGCATGTTGTTGTCAGTATTGGATTGGACGGCTGGCATTGGCCGGAAGATGTTCAAGAAGGAAGGCCAAGCGTCGAGCACGCTTGATCAGATCATCTTGGAGGGGAACGAACGTTACGAGAACCTGGTGGGCCGCTTTGACGTGAGCGACCGGGTCAAAAGCCGCGTTTTGGACGTGCCCGAGGAGGACCGAGAGCTGGCAGAGCAATGCGGCGCGGTGTGGGATGAAAAGGAAGGCGCGTTCGTCGTGCCCGAATATTTGGACCTGGACACCTTCCATGTCTGGTGGCCCAAGGTCCCCGAGGACCTGCGCAACACCCAGGCCCGGATGATCATCACCAAGCAGGGACGGCGTTCCGAAGGGTTTGTGCTCGGCGATGACATGGCATTGGGTGGGGACAGCACAGCCACCTCGCTCATGTATCTGGCTTTCCCCTTGATCGGGGCCGTGGGCTACTTCTTGAACAGCCTTATCGGATTCATGGGCTGGGCCGTGCTTCTGGCAGCCACTCCCTACTTCGTCGCCGTGAAGCAGGCCGAGGGCATAAAGGAGGCATTCAAGGGCTTGGCTCTGATGCTGATTCCTTCTTTCATCGGAACCATCGCCGCAATGCTGTCTGGGTTGTCGGGCACTGGTCTCCGCGGCGCTGCCACGATGATCGCCTATACCTTGAGCCTGCCTGTGGTTCTGTTGTTTGTGGCGTTTATCGCTGCCGCCTCGCATCCGCATCGGGGAGTGCTGGGTGGGACGGCCGAGCGTTTTATCCAAATGATGAAGTGGTTAAGCGTCATTGTGGCATTTGCCATCGTCGGCCAGATCCTGCCTAGCGGGATGGGCGTTGGCTTGGCTTATGTGGCGGCCTGCATGTATGCGTTGCAGTTCACCGAAGGCAACTTCGTCCAAACGGCAGCCCGTCTCTACCTGCAGAACAACGACAACAACCTTGCAACCCAGGGCGCGTTGTCCACATCGCACGTGAAGGCCCGCGAACAGCAGGCAGCGGAGGCGTTGCGCGACAAGACCCCGTTACTGGCCGTGGGCCGGGCGTCGGGCCACCTCAATGATCGAGGGTATGGGTTTGCACCCGACAAAGGCACGGTCATGATGCTGTCCTGGCGCGACCTCACGCAGGGCTTGATCCTCTACGGGCGTATTGGTTCGGGGAAATCCTACGGCGGACTGCGCCCCTTGGCGCGCCGTTATCGGAAGTCAGCGCTGGCGTTGGCCACCCAGCGTGGAATCGAGGGCAGTGCCGGCGGTGCGCTGATCCTTGACGCCAAGGACGGTGCGATCATCTCTGACTTGGGCGATGACGCCTTCGACATCATCGTGCGCGCAGGCATGTCGGTGGCGCCCTACGAGGGCCTGGAGCCGGATCAGATCACCAAAGCCCTGCGCGGTGCGACAGGCGGCAAAGTGGATGAGCGATCGAAGTTATGGAGCGATGGCGGCGACGCGTTTCTCTTCCACACCGGCATCATCTTGAAGGCGGCCTGCCAGCACGATCAGGCGTATCGTGACTTCTGTATCGCCAAGCTGGAAGCCCTGGAGCACGTCCGTTTGATGCTGCTGCTGGAACGGGAAGAGCTGGAGAAGCGCGGGATGGAGCTGGAGCGCCTGGACGCGGATCTGGAGCGGGTGGAAGAGCAGATCGGCACCTATGCCATCGTGGCCGAGTCTGCTCGAACCTGGTTCTACACCCCGTTCCACCATGCCAAGTTGCTGGCAATGATCGAGCGCGTGTTGCCATCCCCGGCAGGTGGCATGGCCAATCCCAAGGTGCGGGAGCTGGTGAACTGGCTGGGCTTGGAGCGCCCCGACATGTGCACGACCGACGAGGAGCGTGCGGCGTATGCAGCTTACCTGGAGGCCTGCCGGAACCGGCTTGCGACCCGTAGCGAGACAATCCATCCAGACCTGCTGCGCCCCATGTCCCAGCTGCAGAGTTCTTTGGAGTGGGCCCTACTGGAAGTGCCATCGATGGAGGCAACACAGAGGCAGTCCTTCACTTTGAACTCCCGCGGTCTCCTTGAGAAGTTGCTGCGTGGTGAGAAGCTGCGCGATGCCAACGACGTTCCGTGGCACTCGATTGAGACGGGCAAGGTGGACGTTTCGCAGGCGCTTTACGGCAAGTTCGTGGGCTTGTTCCTGCCGCCGACTCAGTTTGGCGAAGCGGGCGACATGATGCAGCGCTTGCTCAAGCAGCGCGTGATGAACGGCATTCGGGCCCGCGGCGCGCATGGCGATAAGTGGCGTGAACTATTGCCGGGCCAAACCGAAGTGCTGTTGATGATGGACGAGGCCCACTTGCTGCTGACCTCCGATGACGTGTTGCTGTTCAGCACCTCGCGAAGCTTGGGGTTGATGCCCGTGGTAGCGGTTCAAGGCCACGACAGCCTCATCAATGCCTACGGTTCCGAGAACGAGGCTGATTTGCTGGCCAACACGATGCAGTCGTTCGCTGCGCTCAGCCACTCGTTCGTCACGCGCAACTACTTGATGAAACGGCTGGGCAAGGCGGAGCTGACGACGTTCAAGCAGAAGACCCGCGGCATTGACTACGAGGGCGGGCTGGCCAACTTCCGCCACAGCGTGCTCAACGACCCCAACCACCCCTATGCGGCCGCCTACGAGCAGATGCTGATGCAGGGGGCTGGACGGTTGACCGCGTTGCGCGTGGATCCAGCCACCGGTCGCACCTGGCGCATTGGGGCTCAGGACACGCTGGGCCAGGACGAATTGGCGCGCGACATCGACATGCCCACGGGCGGCAAGCGAGAGGTTCAACCCCTTTTCTTGGAAGAGGAATACCCGGCCCTCACCACGGCGCGCGGCAACGCGATCGTGTCGCTCTGCCGGGCTGGCGTGAACCGCACCGACTTGGTTGAGCTGATGCCCAACGATTGAGCACGCGAAGTGCAAGGGTTACCCCCTTGCCCTTTTCTCAAATCGATCAATGCTGACCCTACGACCCATTCCCTTGAAGGAGGATTTCATGAGCACTGCCCCCACTGATGCAATGACCGATCTGCTGGCCGCCCGCGACCAGCGCCGAGCCAAGTTGGCCGGCCATCGACCCACCGACCACCAGCCCCAGCAGAAGGACGCCTTTGATGGTTCCTTGGCGAAGGATCAATCCGCGATCCAAGAGAAGCAGCAGGCGGTGCTGGATTGGGCCAAACAAGCCAAGCCCGAAGAGATCGCTGCTTTCCGCGACCAGATGGATTCGCAGGCCAAGGAACGCGCCCAGGCCGTCCCCGAAGACAAGCATGCCCAAGTCATGTTCGGCACCATCGACGAATGGCGCCAAAAGCGCCAGCAAAAGGACGAAGGACAGCAGCAGGAGGAAGCCCCGCCCATGCTGACTGCTGCGCAACGTCAGCAGCCCATGGGCCCCGGTAAGTTGGGCTACGCGAACTTCGCGGCGACTGCAAAGAAAGAGGCCGAGTTCATGAAGAACTATGAAGCCAACTACGACTGGAACAAGCAGGAGGCTCAGTCCCAGAAGAACATCTACCGCCAATGACCGGCAGTCACACCGACACACACACCTCAGGGCTCCTACGGGGCCCTTAGCTTATACAGCGTCGAATCGTGTATGAGTCGACCTACCCATAAAAGCAACATCAAAAGCGGCTCAAAGCAACAGCATGGGTGGGGGTTTGACAAAGGGAAACGCGGACGCATGCTGAAACAATGAACAACAACAACCCCAAGCGATTTGCCAGGCCCAAACGAACCGCCGTGCTCAATGCACGGGTGGAGCCCGAGTGCCGCGAAGCCCTGGAGGCGTATGCGCGCAAACACGGTTATTCCCTGGCAGACGCTCTCTCCCGGCTGATCAAAGCCCATCTCATCAAGCAACAACCAACGAGTTGACCAAACAGAAAAACTGCCGGGAATTTCGCATTTTTGCGCTTGCCAATGTGTGCATTTGTGTTTGACTGGGTTTACACAAAACACAACCGGGGGAGGTCCCTATGTATATTTTCGCTGATGCTTACGAATATTCCGTGGATAACGTGGGAAATCTGTTGCTCACGCTGGGCGGATTTTCCGTCGTGAGCTACATCGCTGCCAACGTGATCGGCTTGCTGGCATGAAGGCCTGGCTTCGGGAGGACCTGAAGAAGATGGATTTGCACAACGTCTCGTTTGTCCTTCAAGCAGGCTTGCTGATCGGCATGGCCTAGATCATTAAGATTTACAGCTGATTGCCAAACTGAAAAAAAACGGTATGCAATGGGGATGGAACCCCACATCGACAACCAGGCAAACCCGAGCGGGGACGTTTTTTTGAATCGTCCCCACGAGCCGTTGCTCCACCCCATCCTCCACCCACTGACCCTGGCCCGGTTCTACGGCAAGCACCACGAAGCGCTCGCCACCGCCGATGCCCGGCAGGCGCTCGCCTTGGCCGAGAAGTTCTGCCGCGAGGACCAAGTGGCAGGCTTGGATACCTCAACCCGGGCGGGTTTCGACTGGGTCATTCGATCGAACGACCGGTCCGGGGGGATGGATTTGGAATTATGGAAGAGTGCATCTGTAGCACTTATCCACGTCACCGATCCCGCAGCGCTCGAGCAGGTGCTCGATAGGAGCGCTTTGCAGCACCCGGTATTGGCCCATGCATACACGAATCTACTCGACGACCAACGGGCCGGACTGCTGTCGGAGCTCCGCGAATCGATCAATCAGGTTCAGGCCAACCGCACCGCAGCTCACCGGCTTCGGGCCATGCGGGCCCAGCCTGAGCTCCCCTCGCTACCCCTACCACCCCTGGACATCGCCGGGCTGCTTCAGCGCTACGAAGTCCCAGAGGACCAAGCCAAGGCCACCGAGCAGCACCTCATCCAGACCCACGGCGGCGCGCTGACCACGATGCACGGGAGCGAGGTGCTGGCTGCTGCTTTTCAGCACTGCCAGCACTCCGGGCTGTTCGGGGCGCCGTGGCAGACCTGGCTTTGCGAAAACGCCACGCTGGGAAACCTGGCCGCGGTGGACGCGTGCTTGGGCATGGGCGCCGATCCGAACTGCCCCAATGCCCGTGGGTTGATGCCCGTCCACTTGGCCGCACGGCAAGGTGAGGGCGCCATCGTCCGGCGCTTGCTCGAGCACGGTGCTGATCCCGCGATTGAAGGGCCCTCCGGGACGAGGACGCTCGATATGGCAGCCGGGCAGTTGGTGGCCCAGACCTACGTTGCGCTGGGCTTGGCAAAACGCGTGAGGCACTTCCCTGCTGAAGAACTGGAGCGCTACGGGGTAGACCCCGTGCAAGCCGCTGAACTGGAACAGCGGCTAATTGCTTCTCATGGTGTCCAGCTTGCTCGCTTCCACGAAGCCGAGGTTCTTGCATCGGCGCTCGCGCTTCGAACCTATCTGCCGATCCGAGCGCCCCTCCAGCGCTGGTTGGAGGAAGGAATTTCGCTGGAGTCACCGGAGGTTATCGACGCTGCGCTTTTCTTGGGGGCGAATCCAAACCTTGCGAATGAGTCGGGAGATCGTCCTCTTCACCAGGCTGCTCGCATGGGCGCCCACGCCATCGTTCGCCGGCTGATCGAGATTCAGGCGGATCCTTCGCTCACCAATGCCTTTGGCGAGTCCCCGCTTCACTTGGCCGCTCAGCACAAGCATGCGCGCGTCTGCCTGGAGCTGATGGCCGGGGGAGCTGATCCCAATCAGCGGGACAGCGGCGGCCGCAAGCCGGGCGAGATCCACCGGGAACACAAGCTGGAGAAACGACGTGTCATCGATCTATGACTGCTGGTCGTGGCAGGTCCCGAGCCACGTCGCGCCAAGCACGGACGTGCGCCACTGGCCCCAGGCCCTTCTGTCTGGGGCCTGCGTTGCGGCGCTGACCTACCCAGCTGCGTTATGGCTTGGCTGGCAGGTGACCAGCAGCCACTCCCTCATGACCTACAACCAGGCGCTCACTGGTAGTGTCGCTGCCCTGGTCAACGCCGCCACGGCCACCATGTCCCTGCGTGAGCCAGCCGCAGCCTGGTGGGACCTGGCACGCGAGCAGGCGACGGTCGGAACCCTGGCCCGGGTGGGCATCGCGGCTGGAGTGGCTTGCTCGGGGGCTGCCTGGGTGACGCGTCGCGGCCTGATTCCCCGGTCCAACACTTGGCACGTTTCTGGGGCGCAACTGCTCCAGGGCAAAGAAGCGCTGGCTGAAGCTCGCCGCCGGTCGTTGACCAAAAAAGAGCTGGAAGACGAGGTGCATGCCTTGTCGTTGCACCCCGACTGGATGGTCTCCAAGAAGCTGTTGGCCCGCCACATGTTCCTCTACGGCAGCGTGGGCTCGGGCAAGTCCGTGATCCTCAAGCACCTGCTTGAGCAAGTGGTGCGGCTGGACAAGAAAGCCTTCGTTTACGACATCAAAGGCGACTTCACCTCGATCTTCAAGCGCCCGGTGATCGTCTGCCCGTTCGACAAGCGAAGCTGGATTTGGGACGTGGGCCGGGACGTTTCCACTGTCACGCAAGCCGCTGCCTTCGCGCAAACCATCATCCCGCCCGAAGAAGGGGCAGGAGCATTCTGGGCGTCTGCCGCTCAGGCAATCGTTGAAGGCTGCGTCCGAGAGCTTCAGGCGACGCGAGGGCAGGCATGGGGGTGGAGCGAACTGGCAGATCGACTGGCACGAGACGCGATAACCATGCACGCCGCGCTCTCTATCGCTTACCCCCGCGCCGCTGTCTTGATTTCTAATGTCGAAAGCGGCACGACGAGCAGTGTGATGGCATGTGTCGCGAACGGAACAGCGATCATCGAGCGCCTGGCGCTTGCCTGGCCGGAGCGCAACCCAGATCGCATGTTCTCCATGCTGGATTGGATCCGCGACGACTACACCGGGCGCAAACAGGTCATCGTTCAATCCGGCCCGGATGAAGTCCTGGCCCGCAGCTACATCTCCGCCATGATCAATGTCACGGTGCCGGAGATCATCGGGCCAAGCCTGCCGGACGACGAATCCGGTCGCTTCATGGGCTTTTTCTTTGATGAGTTGACCTCTGCCGGCAAGCTCAACATCGAGCCGCTGCTTGCGTTGGGACGCAGCAAAGGTGTGGTGGCGTGTATGGCGGTTCAGGACTGGAGTCAGGTTGAAAAAGTCTACGGCGACAAAACCGCCCAAGCCTTTTCTGGGTTGGTTGGAACACACATTATTTGCCAGCTCCAGGTTGGCGAGACGCGGGAGAAGATTTCCAGGAACCTGGGCAAGCGCACCGTGGCTTGGCGCACACACGACGACAAAGCGACGATCCACGAGGAGAGCAAAGCCATTGTGGCACCAGGTCGGCTCACCGATGACTTGGGGTTCCGGAAGGGCAAAGCCTACGGCCCAGAGCGCTGGGGCATCCGTGCCATCGTTCAGACGACCGGAGACTTGCTCCTGCTGGACTGGCCGGGGGTGAGCTATCCGAAAGTGCGGGAGGGGCAGAAGCGGGCCAAGTGGACAAAGCAGGGCGCCAAACCGGTGGAGCAGAAGCCCATGCCCCCAAGCGACGCGCAAAGCGCAGTAGAGGTTCAGCGCGTGCTGAAAATGACCGCCGCCGGAGCCGCCTCAGAGCTGGAGAAGCGGGGCGTTGCGTCCCCGAAGCTGCGCGCCGTCAGCAACGACGAGCTGGAAGCCATCTTCAAAAAATGACCGGATCAGCGGCCTTCTTCGTCCTCTTCCTCTGGTGAGAGAAAGTCGAACGAAGTAAACGCGCCGCAGTTGATGCAGTGATACATGCTCGACGCGTCCTGGAAGTGGAGTCCGCAGAAGCAGCCGCAGAATGGGCAGCATTCCTCATGCTCGAGATCGCCCCACTTCCATACGCCCATGTATTCGGGCACGCCATCGCGATCGTAGCCCGTCACTGCAAATGGATCGTCAGTGGTTCCAACGAAGCCATCGATGCCAAATCGGGACAGGATGGGAAGCACGTCGGCTGGTTCAAGGTCGAACCACTCGCCGCGACCTCGCCGAACCTTCAAGTGTTCGTGGATCTCTCTCTCCACGCGGACGTCGTCGTTGGTGCGGATCCAGCCGAGCAGCAACAGCTTGCGATGGTTCCCGGTCTGTAGATTTCGACGGCGCCGTTCGATGTCTTTGGCTCGACCAATCTTGACCAGCTCGTCGGTGTCCTCAATGAAGAAATAGATCATCCCCGCCTCCGATTCCCATTGCCCATTCTTGCTTTTTTGCTATGCATGAAGGAACACCAGTAAAGGAGAGGCCGTATGATCAACGTGACGCCATTGACCGCCCAAGGCAAGGACAGCAAGTCCGGCGCAGCCGTGGTCGAATACCTGATGGCCACCGAGTATTACCTCAACAAGGATGGCCATGCGAAGGAGGCCATGGCATGGGGCGGCAAGATGGCGGCCCACCTCAATCTTCTGTCCTCGGCGGTGACACGCGAGCGCATGACCAAGCTGGCCGCGGGCTTCGACCCAGTGACGGGAAGGGCGCTTTGCCAGAACGCCGGGGAGAAGGGGAAGCTCAAGCCCAAGGTGGACAAGCACGGAGCCCCTGTAGTGGACGACAAGGGCCAGCCAGAGGTTGTCGTGGTAGGCGGGCACAGGGTCGGCTGTGACGTCACCGTTTCCGCCCCCAAAGACGTGGGCATTGCTTTCGCTTTGGGCACGCATGAGGAACGCGATGCGATCCTTCAGGCCCACCAAGCCGCTACGGCATTGGCCATGGGGCGCTTGGAAGCCCAGGTGGAAACGCGGCGAGGGAAGGGCGGGAAAGACGTGATCGGCGTGCAGGGCTTGGTGTGGTCCAGCCACCAACACTTCGCCGGACGCGACTTGGACATGGACTTGCACGCCCACCACTTGGTGTATGGGGTGGCACTGGGCGATGACGGCAAGGAATCCACGTTCGACGCGGTAGAGATTTGGCGGAACGCCCGATCGGTCGATGAGGTCTACAAGCTGGAGCTCTACAAAAACCTGCAGGCGCTGGGTTACCCGGTTGAGCACGTCCGGGAACTGGACGATGAGGGCCGGGAGACCAACCGCACCTTCGCTCGCCTGGCCGGCGTGGACCAGGAGGTGATCGACGCCTTCAGCAAGCGCCGAAAGGCGTTGCTCGAATACGCGGAGCAGCATGGCGTTAGCAAGCAGCAGGCGAACAAGGCCACGCGAAAACACAAGGATGAGCCCACCTACCAGGAGCTGGTGGAGCATTGGCAAGAAGCGCTTAAAGACTTCAACGTAAGCACAGAGACGTTGAAGCTTGCTCAGGGCAATCTGGACACGGTGAAGCACAAGAGCGACGCAGAGTTGTTGGAGCTGTTGCATCAGAACGAGGCGGTATTCAACGACATCGACTTGGTGCGAGTGCTGGGGATGGAATACGCCGGCAAGGTGGATGCGGAAGGGCTCGAAGCCCTCATTGAGAAGTTCAAGACGGACAACGGCTTGGTGCTGGTCAATGCCGAGCGCCTCGCCGAAGAAGACCGGGGGGCCACGCTCGCTCGCAAGCACAGAGAAGATCGCTTCTGCGCTCCTTGGATGCTGGAAGCCGAGCGGTCGGTCGTGGACATCGCCAACCGCCGGGCGAAGGAGACCCAGCACCACGCCAGCCCGGAGACCGTGAAGCGTGTCATTGCGGACTACGAAGAGGCCAAGGGCTTCCAACTGTCGCAAGAGCAGCGGGTGGCCGTGGATCACATCTGCCTCAAAAGTGGCGCGGTGGCCAACTTGAGTGGCTTGGCAGGCACAGGAAAAACCACAATCTCCGAGCTCTACAAAGAGGCCTTGGAATCCGAGGGCATGGTGCTCTTGGGGGTGTGCGTGTCGAACAAGGCCGCCCAGAAGCTGGAAACCGAGAGCGGCATGCCTAGCGTTTCAATGGTCCAGATGCTCCATGATCTTGCAGAGGGCAAGCGAGAGCTCCAGCCCAACGACGTGCTGGTCGTTGACGAGGCCGGAATGGTGGACACCAGAGACACGCAGGCTTTACTGATTCATGCCGAGAAAGCGAAGGCCAAGGTCATTCTCCAAGGCGACGCTGAGCAGCTGCAGCCCATCGGCGCCGGCTCAGGCTTCCAGCTCACCAAGCAAGCGGTGGGCGACGTGAAGCTGACCGAGATCCGTCGGCAGGCGAGGGTGGAAGACCGAGAGCTGGCGATGGCGTTTTACGCCAAAGACGAGCACGGCGAGATCATCGATCTGAAGAAAGGCACGCGCAGCCGTCGGAAAACTCTAGAGAAGGGCGACGAGCTCAAAACGATGCTGCTGAATTCCATCGTAGAGGCCGAGTCGCAGGAGAAGAGCATCGAGCGGCTGGTGGCCGATTACTTCAAGAATCCGGCGAAGCTGGACGACAAGCTGGTGCTGGCCCACAGCCGAGCCGAGGTGAGCGCGCTCAATGCCGGGATACGCAAGGGGCTGAAGGAACGCGGTGAGATTGGCGCGAAGGAGGTGACTGTTGAAGGACGCTACAACGGTCGCAAATTTGACCTAGCCCTGGTGCAAGGGGATCGGGTGATGTTCACGGCGAAGAACAAGGACCTGGGTGTGGTCAACGGCACCCAAGCCACCATTCAGTCGATCAAGCCTTCGCGGTCAGGCGGTTACGACATCGTGGGCACCCTGCGCTCGGAAAACTCGAAGGAGAACTGGCGTAAGGTCGTCTGGAACACGCACGAGCACAAAGCGCTGGTCCACGATTACGCGGTGACGGTCCACAAGAGCCAGGGGCAGGGAAAGCGCGAGGTGTTCCACCTGATGAACCTAGGAATGACGGACAACGCTAGTTCCCTGGTGGCCTTCACTCGGCTCACGAAGGGCTGTTACAAGCTCTATGGAACCTACGACGATGTAGAGCGACTCAACGAGCGCCTGGGGTTGGAGCGATTGAAGGCCAATGTGCTCGATGCCGGGGTTAGGGAGCAGCCCGCTGCCAGACCGCAAGCCCAGCGTCCTAAGGCACAGGCCCAGGTTCTTCAAAGTAAGCTCGATGCGCTATTCCACGATCACAAAGAAGGGCAAGGAACACGCCGTGCAATGACTGACAGCGAGCGCAAGGCGCACCGTTTGCTGGAGGTATTGGATCTGGCTGGACGCCAAGCGACGTCACAGGTGTTTCATGTGGAGCATGTGCATTCAAACATGCCTTCCAGGCAGAACATGGTTCGTTAACGACGCCACAAACCCAATCACCAGTGAAACTTGAAAAGCCAGCTTGGCCGTGCGCGGCCAAGCTGGTGTGTAACGGTCAGGCGTCCCTTTCCATACGCTCGGCGAACTGCACGTCTAGATCGTCAGAATCGTCATCACGCCAGTCGTCGTCTAACGCTGCGTCCTCCTTGCTTTCTTCAAAAATCAGCCCGGATCGACCCGCCTTTATGTAGGAGAGCTCACCCCAGACCTCCAAAGTGTGGCCGTTGAACATGCGGTCACCGTCAGGGTCATACTCTCCACTCATGGTGCCAGTCGCCTCGATGGCCCACCTATCAGTGCTCGCCCACAGATCGCCAGTGTCTTCTGGCGGTTCAAGGTCGGGGGAGTCGGGGAAAGCTGCATTGCACCCGGCCATGGCGGCGGCCGTGTTTTCGCCATCTGCGATTTCCCCTTCGAGCAGCTCGCGTGCGTGGCTATCCCAGAACTCATCGATGCCGTCATAGACGGGAACGGGGAAAGTTGACACGACGGCGGCCTTACACGCATCCAGGGACTGCGGCACACCAAGCTTGTTCGCACGGTCCTCGGCCAACGGCATGTTGAGCACGTAAAGCTCTGCGTCGGCCAAGTGATTGTCTAGAGCCATGTCCGCCTCTTCGACGCAAAGCGCGGCAAAGCTTCGGTAGCCCAACATGGCCGAGATCACCTCCACGAGGTGGGAACGCTTAATCGCGTGGCCCGCGTGAGACATGGTCTGGGAAGCCGCAAAAGCGGCAGAACTAATAAAGGATTTCATCCGTATGCTCTCGTAACTGCTCGGTGCGCTGGACCTTTTGTCGCCTATCGAGCAGCCGGCATGCCGGAAAGGATAGGAAGATCAAAAGCGGAACTACATGTCTCAACTGCTGCCTTTTTCAAGCGGTCCAAAGCTTCGGCGGGCGCCTACCTAAGATCCTACTTCGCGCCAAATCAGTCCGCAAGTCCCTAGAGCTGTCTGGTCGCCCCCCATCTGGCACCCGGGATGCGCCCGACCCCTCGGGTGCTTAAAGCGTCTAGCGCGACGCCAGCACAACGAGCATTAGGAACATTGGGCAGAGGAAGAGCCATTTGAGTGCGGATTTGAGCAGGCTGACACCGCTCGCAGAGGTCGTGACGGCCGACGGTGCGCGGCCGGGGACGTTGCCAGGCCAGGTGTAACTCGCAGCAAGGCGCTTCATTGCCCACGATGTCCGACGTCGCGGGTTGCGGATGAGGATGCCCGGCGGCTTGGCGTAAATGCACCACCCCTTCAGAAACGCTTTGTAGCGCCACGCGTATTCGTGTAACTCGGCGTCGGCTTGGGTGCCCGTCGTGAGGCCCAGTGGGACAAAAGCAAAGGATTTCCCTTGCCAACCCCCGCGGCTGCTCCGGTGCTGCTGTTCGCGTTGCTTGAGATCAACGGTTTGCCCGACGTAACAGCACCCGTTGTTAAAGAACAGGCCGTAGAGGTGCCGAGGGCGGGGCAGGTGTTTTTGATTGCGTTTCCAGCTCAAGGGTCCTCCATAAATGGGTATTCCTATATACCCATAGAAGAGAAGATCAGTTCGTCAAGGGTCATCAACGAACAAGGGCCCCGAAGGGCCCTTGCCGAGATACGATCACCTCCTCTCGCTGCTACGAATGCGTTACCGCCCCAAGTTGATGCTCACCCCAAACCCGGCCACCGGCTTGTTCCCGGAGCCGAAGGACAGGCCGGCAGAAACGCTGGTGCGCTCCGAGATACGGGCACCCCAGCCGACGCTCACCGCCGCCTCGCCCCCAGAGAAGCCGACGCCCATGTTGAGGTTGACTTGGCCCACAGCCGTTCCGCCGTTCTGTGCTGCAGCAACCGCCATCTGGCTCATAGCGCCCAACTGCGCCCCGAGCCCATTGATCCGTCGATCCTGATGGCGCACGCGGCGGTCGGTGTCCGTCCAGCTGTCGTTCCAGGCTTGCTGCGCGTCCCAGAGTTGACCGCCGTTGACCGCGTCCGTCGAGCCACGCTCGACCCGGCCCGCTTGAACGTTGGTCACGCGTTGATTGCCGGCATTGACCCCGGCAGTGGTGAACGAGGGGCCCCCTTGAATGGAGACGCCTTGGGCGTTGACCGTGGTCGCGCCGACGCTCACCGATCCGGTGTCCGACAGCTGCACGTTGTCGCTGACCGAAACGGTCTGGGTGCTGTCCGCGTTGGTGGTGACCTCAACGTTTTTGCCCGCCTTGGCCACCGAGCCGGAACCGGTGCCTGCGGTTCCGTCCACGCCATCGTTGCCGGCCGGCCCCTGCGCGCCGGACTCGCCCTTCAGGCTCGCCAGCCAATCGCTTTCATTGCCTTGGAAGCCGTTGGTCAACGCGACCTCGTAAGCGCTCAGACCGTCTGCGCCGCGTGGCCCAGGAATGCCAGAGCCGCTACCCGGGGTCTGTTCAACAGCAGTGACCCGCCCATCGAGGTCATCGAGAGCGGCGCCAACCGTTTGGTGAGTCGCACCGCTGCGAAACTGGTAGATCGGCGCCACGAAGTTACCGTTAACGAAGGTAGCGCCCCCGCCGAGGGATTGAACCGCAGTCCTCACCTGGCCCAGGTTTGCCGCATCCGTGTCCGACGTCCCTGCTCGAAGATTGGTGACCCGTCGGGTGCTCTGGCTCCCGCCCTCATAAGTGGAGCCCACGCTGACTTCATCGCTGGCCAAGCACCGGCTAAGAGAGCCCAGGGCGACACAACCTTGAGCGCTGGCCTCCGCCCCGTAGCCCATCGCAACCGATTGGACCTGCGACGCCTTTGCGCCGTAGCCGAGGGCAGAAGAAAGGTTGCCTTCCGCCGACGCAAACGTGCCAACCGCCGTAGCGTTCGTGCCTGCGACAGTCGCCGACCCCAAGGCCGTCGCGTAGTCTTGTTGCGCCTGAGCGTTGTTGCCCACTGCGGTTCCGGCGGTTCCAGTGGCTTGCGCGCCTTGTCCTACGGCCGCGCTGACATAGCCTGTGGCCTTGGAGCCCGCACCAAAAGCCTGTCCGCCTTGCGTGGCCCGCGCTTGCGCGCCGACGGCAGAAGAGTAGGTGCCTTCGGCCGACGATTGCATGCCAACAGCCAGGGTAGCCCCGCCTTGGGCACTAGCTTCCGAGCCAATGGCCGTCGCAGCGCTCGAATCGGCGGAGTTTGCCCGAGCGTTCGGACCCACCGCCACGTCCCCTGGCCCGTTGGCTTGCGCCGCATCGGAGCTGTCGGACAGACCGTTGGACTGAAAGTAGGGGGTTTCAGTGCTGTTAGTGGCGGTTTGCGCATGCAGTGCAGACGCAAACAAAGCAGCGCTGACCACAGCGGTTAAAATGGAACGACGGCATAAAGACATGGAAACCCTCCCGAGTTATGGATTAATACTTAAATCCATAGCAGGGGATTTCATTTGCGCAAGGCGATCAGGTGATCTTTTTCGGGTTGTTAGGAAAGGTGGCCAGACAAACCCGAGTAGGCGTGGCCCACTTCCATGCCAAAGGGTTTTCAAGTCCCCAGGCCGCGCACGCCCAGCCCGTGCCGGGAGGGCACCAGCTCGGCGCCAGTGCTTGGGCAAGCAGATACGAAGAGGGTTCCTCGTCCGCCACTTCGAAAGTGGGAGGCTTTCGGCCCTGGCGATAGGCCCACTTTGCTTGCCCGCATTCGGCTTTCAGTTCCACGTGCGGGTAGTCCTTGGGGCTGGTCCATCGCCCGCCCCAGTTCAACCCCACGATTTCTGACAGCTCCCCGAAGCGCAAGTAGCCGGCCATGACGTGTGGATCTTCCAGGTTCCAGCTGGGCTCCCCGTCGACAAAAACGGCTGCGTCCAACGCCAGGCCGTAGTTGTGACAAGAGGACCAAGCCCCAACACTCGTGACGCCGCTGGCCGACGCCATCAAAACCGCTTGGCGCTCTGGGCTTCGATACCCCTCCACTGGCCGCACTTCAAACCCCTCTGCTGCCAATTGGGCCAGGACGGCTTCTACCTTTTCCCGCAACGAGGGCGAAACCCCTTTCCAGATTCGCTCTTGCTTGGGATGAAAGAGACGGTAAACGGGGCCGTGTTGCTTTGGGGTTGTCCAACCAAGAGAGAGTGGCGTTGGATTAGAGGGGGCGGGTTTGATGGTTGAACAACCGGCCACCGCCATTAAAGCGATTGCCGCTGACACGGGAAAATATTTGCTGCGGGATTTCATGCTTTCCTCCCAGAAAGATATGGATGCTTTCAGGGGTATTGGATTTTTAGAAAAGCGCAAGAGGCGAAAAAAGAAAAAGCCCCCAGGAATAGGTTTCCAGCTTCCTGAGGGAGGAGGTCAGAACGCCGGAAGCCTGGGGGCTTAGTGAGCGGGGAAGGAATGAAACCCGGGCTCGTTTAAGTTCATAGCATGTAAAAGAACGAAGTCAACCGGTCTTCCTAGAGGTCTTTTTGATGTAGTCTCGCTGGGCTTTTTCGGCGGCAGCTCTGGTTACTTCGAAAATCTCACCCAGTTCTTGCATGTCGGGATTGTAATAACGCGTCAGCATTTGCGTCGTCTTATGACCTGAGATCTTCATGACTTGATGGATGGGCAGCAGGTTTGCCAGCTCCGTAATCCGGGTGTGACGAAGATCGTGCAGCGTGGCTCCGCTGACCCGAGCAGCCTCGCAAGCCCTACCCCAGGCTTGAGTGACACTGTCCGCCGCTATCGATGTCTTGCCTTCGTCCAGACTGAACACGTAACCAGAGCTGGGGCGCATCGGAGGCGTCTTGGGGCAAGGTGGGAGGCCCTCGCTCTGCAACTTGGCTTCGTGAAGCTCCTTCGTCAGGACGTCCAAAACGGAAGCAGCTTCGGGCGTCAAGAAGATGGTTCGGTTGACGGCCTTCCCACCCTTGGGATTCTTGGTATCTCGGAAGGTGGCCTCGGGAGACTTCTTGTCGAAGCTCAAATTCTCCCAACGAAGCTTGATCGCTTCGCCACGTCGGGCCCCGGTCCAACGCAAGAAAGCGATGGCGGCTCGGGTGGCAGGGCGCATGGGGGCAAGAGAAGCCAGGACGGCGGCCCATTCCTTGTCCGTGACCACTCGCTCTCGCTCGTTGCTAACTGAGGGCTTGAGTGCGACACGGATGGGGTTGTCGATCTTGAAGCGCCAACGCCTGGCAGCAGTGGTGAAAACGCTGGAGAGCATGGCGAGGTTGCGGGTGATGGTGGCAGGGGCGAGGTGATAGTCCTCTTGTAAGGAGTGGGCCATGCCCCCGTCCGACAGATCGAAGTCTTGGGGCTGGAGCCTGCCGACGGGTTTGCCGCAAGTGGCAGGAAAGCGCTCCTTTACTAGACGCAACAGCCGGGCATCCCCATCCCCGCCCTTTTTGAGAGGGCAGACCTCTAGTATGTAGCGGTCAATCCAGGCGCCCAAGGTCTGGTTGCCCAGAAGGCTGGAGGCCGGCTGCTTTTCTTCATGTAGGGCAGCGCGCTCGGCCGACGCGAACGCCTCAGCTTGAGCCAGAGCCTTGGCTCGGGTCGCTTCGCTGTAAGGGAAGGTGCGGTTGATGGTGTGCAGATTGCCAGCCGCGTCCTTGCGCTTGATCTTCACCTGCCAAGCCGAACCCCGGTCGTAGACCCCCTTGGTGCGAACCGCTTTCTTGGGTCGTGCCATGCTCTATCCCGCATCCGTTGCAATGCCTCAAATTTCCCAATATTTTCCCATGGTGTCAATAAGTCATTGTTTTTACTTGAATAATATGAGAATCGTTCGCATTCGTAATGCGTAGGTCGTAGGTTCGATTCCTATTTCCGGCACCATCGCTTCAATACTGGGTCGGCCATTGGTCGGCCCAGTTGCGTTTTGGACGGATGCACGTACACCTCACCGCACGCGCAGCCATAGACGCTGCACATCACGCAGGCCTGATTGTGCAGGTCCGCAATCGCATCGTTTCTGCCGTGCGCAGCGCTGCGACAACATGTCGCATACGTTTGCGCGCATTAATTGCGGCAGATCATGGCCGATGGGTTTCGTGCAGGTGCAGCAAAGTTTAAAATTAGGGAGCTAACCCGTGTCTTCGGTCTGCGCGGTCATCTTTCTTCAGAAAGAGCGCTGCCGGACATGTCCCGAAAGGGAATGCGACGCATGAGGCTGGCGTTCCTTCGCACTTGGATCGACCGATGATTCCGTTGAAACATCTCGGGCGTGTACTTCGTCCAGGCCTGATGTTGCCGTTCCTGCTGTTGGCAGGCTGCAACTCGGCCATCCTCAATCCGAAAGGCCAGATCGGCCACGACGAAAAGCAACTGCTGATCACCTCGGTGGTGCTGATGCTGATCGTGGTCATCCCAGTGATCGTGATGACGATCGCGTTCGCGTGGAAATATCGCGCGTCCAACACGAAGGCGCGCTACGAGCCGGATTGGTCGCACTCCACCGCCATCGAAGTGGTGGTGTGGTCGATCCCGTGCGTGATCATCCTGGTGCTGGCAGTGCTGACTTGGCGCTCCTCGCATGCGCTGGATCCGTACCGGCCGCTGGATTCGGACGTCAAGCCGCTCAACATCGAAGCGGTCTCGCTGGACTGGAAGTGGATGTTCATCTACCCGGATCAGAACATCGCCACGGTCAACGAAATCGCCTTCCCGGTGCACACGCCGCTGAACTTCAAGATCACCTCCGACACGGTGATGAATTCGTTCTTCATCCCGCACCTGGGCACGATGATCTATGCGATGGCCGGCATGGAAACCAAGCTGCATCTGGTAGCCAACGAGCCGGGCGAATACTTCGGCCTGTCCACCAATTACAGCGGTCACGGTTTTTCGAAGATGAGCTTCAAGGCGCATGCGGTCGATCAGGCCGGCTTCGATGCATGGGTGGCCAAGGTCAAGGCATCGCCGAAGGCGCTGACCGCCGCCGAGTACCAGGTGCTGGCCGCCAATCGCAACGATAAAGAACAGTATCCGGTCACCTACTACTCGTCGGTGCAGGACGGCATGTTCCGCTCGCTGGTCGACAAATACATGAATGGTCCGGGTCACGGTCCGCAAGGCCATGGCGAAGGCCACGGCGACCATCAGGCATCGGCTGCAGAGCCGGTTGCCATGTGCACTTCTGGAGACAAGTGATGCTAGGCAAACTTACGCTCGAGGCGGTTCCGTACCACGAGCCGATCATCATGGTCGCTCTCGGTGGCGCCGGCCTGCTCGGCCTGCTCATCGCGGGCGCCATCACCAAGTACAAGCTGTGGGGCTACCTGTGGAACGAGTGGTTCACCTCGGTGGATCACAAGCGCATCGGTGTGATGTACATCATCGTGGCGCTGGTCATGCTGCTGCGCGGCTTCGCCGATGCGGCGATGATGCGTGCCCAGCAGGCGTTGGCGGGTAACGGCGGCGAAGGTGTGCTGCCGCCACATCACTACGACCAGATCTTTACCGCGCACGGCGTGATCATGATTTTCTTCATGGCCATGCCGTTCATGACGGGCTTGTTGAATCTGATCGTGCCGCTGCAGATCGGCGCACGCGACGTGGCGTTCCCGTTCCTGAACTCGCTGAGCTTCTGGCTGTTCGTAGCCGGTGCGGCGCTGATCAACATCTCGCTGGGTGTCGGTGAATTCGCGCAGACCGGCTGGTTGGCGTATCCGCCGTTGTCGGGGCTGGAATACAGTCCAGGGGTCGGTGTCGATTACTACATCTGGGCGTTGCAGGTCTCAGGTTTAGGCACGTTGCTGACCGGCATCAACTTCTTCGTGACGATCATGCGGATGCGCGCGCCGGGCATGACCCTGATGCGCATGCCGATCTTCACCTGGACCGCGTTGATCACCAACATCCTGATCATCGCCGCGTTCCCGATCCTGACCGTGGCGCTGGCGTTGCTGGGTGCCGACCGTTACCTGGGCACGCACTTCTTCACCAACGACGGTGGCGGCAACGCCATGATGTACGTCAACCTGATCTGGATCTGGGGCCACCCGGAAGTCTATATCCTGATCCTGCCGGCGTTCGGCATCTTCTCCGAGTTGATCGCGACCTACAGCCGCAAGCGGCTGTTCGGCTACACCTCGATGGTCTACGCCACCTCGTGCATCGGCGTGCTGTCGTTCGTGGTGTGGTTGCACCACTTCTTCACCATGGGCTCGGGTGCCAACGTCAATGCCTTCTTCGGCATCACGACGATGATCATCTCGATCCCGACCGGCGTGAAGATCTTCAACTGGCTGTTCACCATGTTCCGCGGTCGTGTGCACATGACCTCTCCGGTGCTGTGGACGATCGGCTTCATCATCACCTTCACCATCGGCGGCATGACCGGCGTGATGCTGGCGATTCCGGCGGTGGACTTCGTGCTGCACAACAGCCTGTTCCTGATCGCGCATTTCCATAACGTGATCATCGGCGGCGTGGTGTTCGGTTACCTGGCGGGTCTGACCTATTGGTTCCCGAAGGCGTTCGGCTTCAAGCTCAACGAGAAGATCGGCAAGGCCTCGTTCTGGTGCTGGATCATCGGCTTCTTCGTGGCCTTCATGCCGCTGTACGTGCTCGGCTTCATGGGCATGACCCGCCGCATGAACACCTACAACCACCCCGAGTGGGCGCCGTGGCTGTACGTGGCCGCTGCGGGTGCTGCGATCATCGGCATGGGCATCTTCCTGAATCTGGTGCAGATCGGTTACAGCGTGTGGAAGCGCAAGGAGCACATGGACTACACGGGCGATCCGTGGGATGGCCGTACGCTGGAGTGGGCCACCTCTTCGCCGCCGCCGTTCTACAACTTCGCCGTGCTGCCGCATATCGACGACCGCGATCAGTTCTGGGCCGACAAGCAGAACGGCAAGGGCTGGGTGCGTCCGTCCAAGTACGAGGCGATCCACATGCCGCGCAACACCGGTGCAGGCGTGTATATCGGTGCCTTCAGCGTGCTGATGGGCTTCGGATTGATTTGGCACATCTGGTGGCTGGCCATCATCGGCCTGGTCGGCATGATCGGCAGCTTCATTGCGCGCACCTTCGATGACGACATCGATTACTGGGTGCCGGCCGACGAAGTGGAGCGCATCGAAAACGCGCGCTTTGCCCTGCTCGAACAGCAACATGCGGCGCAGGCCGCGAAGGTGGTATGACCATGTCTTCCTCGACCACGCTTGACCACGCCGCCCACGCGGGCGGCCACGACGACCACGAGCATCACGACGCCGGTGGCAACACCGTCTTCGGGTTCTGGGTCTACCTGATGAGCGACTGCCTGCTGTTCGCCGGTCTGTTCGCCACCTATGCGGTGCTCTCGGGCGCCACGGTGGACGGACCGACGGCCAAGGAGCTGTTCGATCTGAAGTTCGTGCTGGTGGAAACCTTCCTGCTGTTGTTCAGCAGCTTGAGCTTCGGCGTTGCGATGATCTCCGCGCACAAGCGCAGCATGACCGGGCTGTATGCCTGGTTGGGCGTCACCGCGCTGCTGGGTATCGGCTTTCTGTGCATGGAAGTCTGGGAGTTCAACCACCTGATCCATGAAGGTGCGGGCCCGGGGCGCAGCGCGTTCCTGTCGGCCTTCTTCACCCTGGTGGGCACGCACGGTCTGCACGTGGCCTCGGGTCTGTTGTGGATGGCAGTGCTGGTGATCCAGATCTCCAAGAACGGCCTGACCCCGCGCAACAGCACGCGTCTGGCCTGCCTGAGCCTGTTCTGGCATTTCCTGGACATCATCTGGATCGGTGTGTTCACCGTCGTCTATCTGCTGGGAGCGCTGTAATGGCCAATCACCACGCGCATGAAACCGCCGCCGACGCACATGCCGGCGGCCTGAAGTCCTACCTGATCGGCTTTGTGATGGCCGTGATCCTGACCGTCATCCCGTTTGCGATGGTGATGAGCGGGGCGTTCTCCAAGGGCGTCACCGTCATCGTGATCTCGCTGATGGCCGCCGTGCAGATGCTGGTTCACATGGTGTATTTCCTGCATATGGATCGCTCGCCCGAGCAGCGTTCCAACGTGCAGGTGGGCCTGTTCTCGCTGCTGATCATCGGCATCGTGATCGTCGGTTCGCTGTGGGTGCTGCACAACATGAACGTCAACATGATGCATTGAGACGGCGCCACGCCGGATCGCGTCATGCTGTTATGAAGAAAGCCGCCAGCGATTGGCGGCTTTTTTTTGCGCATGAATTTGCCTGCGGCATGACCAATGGCATACGGGGAAGCCGTGGTGGGCGCTTAGCATCGTGGGCTTGCCTGTTCCAGGTCACCTGCGGAGTTGCGATGAAGATGCCCACCCTGTTGTCCGTGTCGCTGCTGGCAGCGCTGTCGTTGCCCGCCGCCGCGCAAACTGCGCCGCCGCAGGACGTGCCGTTCGAAGGCAGCTTGAAGATCGATGTCGATGCCACCGATCTGGCGCACCGCATCTTCAAGGTCAGGACCACCATGCCGGCAAAGCCCGGCCCGATGACGCTGCTGTATCCGCAGTGGATCCCCGGCAATCACTCGCCGACCGGGCCGATCGACAAGCTCGCCGGTCTGGTGATCAAGGTCGATGGCAAGGTGGTGCCGTGGACGCGCGATCAGTTCGACGTGTATGCCTTCAAGATCGATGTGCCGCAGGGCGCCACCGAGCTGGTAGCCGAGTTCAAGTTTCTCTCGCCGCAGGCCAGCAACCAGGGCCGGGTGATGATGACCCCGGAAATGCTCAACCTGCAGTGGAATACCACCGCGCTGTATCCTGCCGGTGTCTTCGCACGCAACATCAAGACGCAGGCCAGTGTGACCTTGCCCAAGGGCTGGGACTACGCGACCGCGCTGGAAACCCAGAGCCGGGTCGGCGACACGGTGACCTTCAAGCCGATCGACTTCGACGACCTGGTCGACTCGCCGATGTTTGCCGGCAAGTACTACAAGCGCGTGGAGCTGAGCGGCGGCAAGCAGCCGGTCTACCTCAACGTCTTTGCCGACGAAGCCAAGTCGCTGGACGCCAAGCCCGAACAGATCAAGGCGCATGCGGCGCTGGTGCAGCAGATGGACAAGTTGTATGGCGCGCGGCATTTCGACCATTACGAATTTCTGCTCGCGCTGACCAAGAAGCTGGGCGGCATCGGCCTGGAGCACCATCGCTCCAGCGAAAACAGCGGCGTGCCGACGTATTTCACCGAGTGGGACAAGAGCTGGACCGGGCGCGACCTGCTCGCGCACGAATTCAACCATTCCTGGAACGGCAAGTATCGCCGCGGCGCGGATCTGGCCACGCCTAATTTCAACGTGCCGATGGGCGACAGCCTGCTGTGGCTGTACGAAGGCCAGACCCAGTTCTGGGGCGAAGTGATGGCCGCGCGCTCGGGCCTGTGGACGCAGGATCAGGCGCGCGACATGCTGGCCGGCGTGGCGGCAAGCTATGAGCGTGGCCGCCCCGGCATGGCCTGGCGCACTGTGCAGGACACCACCAACGACCCGACCATGTCGATGCGCCGCCCGAAGGCGTACCGCAGCTATCAGATGAGCGAGGACTATTATTCCGGCGGCCAGATGATGTGGCTGGAAGTGGACAGCAAGCTGCGTGCGCTGACCAACAACAAGCGCTCCATCGACGACTTCGGCAAGGCGTTCTTCGGCATGAAGAACGGTGATTGGGACGTCAATCCGTACACCTTCGACGACATCGTGACCACGCTCAACGGCGTGGCCGCCTACGACTGGGCGAGCCTGTTGCGCAGCCGCATGGACGGGCACGGGTCGTTGAACGGCGGCATCGAAGCCAATGGCTGGAAGCTGGTCTACAACGAGGAGCCGAACCTGGCCACCAAGGCCGACGAGAGCGACGACAAGGACGCCAATCTGGCCTATTCGCTTGGCGTGTCCTTGAAAGCCTCTGGCGACATCGGTGATGTGCTGTGGGACGGCCCGGCCTTCAATGCCGGCCTGATCGCCGGCAACACGATCGTGGCGGTCAACGGCCGCGCCTTCAGCAGTGAGGTGATCAAGGACGCGATCACGGCGGCCAAGGGCACCACCGCGCCGATCGAGCTGCTGGTCAAGCGCCTGGATCGCTACGACACCGTGCGCATCGATTACCACGGCGGCCTGCTGTATCCGCATCTGGAGCGCATCGCCGGCAAGCCGGATCGCTTGAGCGAGTTGTACAAGGCACGTTGATGGGCGCTGCCCGCTCGAAGCTGTTCGAGCGGGCAATGGCAGGAGCCGGAGCTGCATGGTCGGCTGCGATCGATCATGCAGCTTCGGAGATTGCTCTTCGTCGCTGCCGATGCCGACTGATCGATATAAAGATAGTGCGCTAGCCAAGTGGCCGGCCTCGTCGATGCCTCCCACGTAGAGCGTCGTTGTTGAAATTTCCAGTTGCACGCAATCCAACAGCGCGTCAGCTTTGACGATTCCCGATTCCCGATTCCCGATTCCCGATTCCCGATTCCCGATTGCCGAATCCCGAATCCCGAATCCCGAATCCCGGCGCCCGCGTCGCGCATCCTGAGACCGGCGGCGACTATGCTGTCGCTCCAGAAACGATTGGCTAACTGACGATGGCGAAGGCAAAAATAGCCTATGTCTGCGGCGAGTGTGGCGCCGAATACAACAAGTGGCAGGGGCAGTGCACCGAGTGCGGAGTGTGGAATACGCTCAGTGAAATCGTGCTCGAAAGCGCAACCCCCGGCGGCAAGGCATCGCCGGCGGCTTCGCGCCGTACCGGTTGGTCGGGCAAGACCGAGGCGCCCAAGATCACCGCGCTCAAGGACGTGCGCCAATCCGAACAGTCGCGCGTGTCCACCGGCATCGGCGAGTTCGATCGGGTGCTGGGCGGCGGTCTGGTCGAAGGCGCGGTGGTGTTGATCGGTGGCGACCCCGGCATCGGCAAGTCGACGTTGTTGCTGCAAGCATTGGCCAGCATGGCCAGTACGCTGCCGGTGTTGTACGTGACTGGCGAAGAATCGCTGGCCCAGGTCGCAGGACGTGCGGTGCGCCTGGATCTGCCGTTGGAAGGCCTGAATGCGCTGGCCGAAACCGGCATCGAAAATATCCTGCAGCACGCCAGCGTGGCGCGGCCGAAGCTGATCGTGGCCGATTCGGTACAGACCTTGTGGACCGAATCGCTGACCGCAGCGCCGGGTTCGGTGAGCCAGGTGCGCGAGAGCGCGGCGCGGCTGGTGCGCTATGCCAAGGAAACCGGCACCGCCGTCTTCCTGGTCGGCCATGTGACCAAGGAAGGCGGCATCGCGGGGCCGCGCGTGCTGGAGCATATGGTCGATGCGGTGCTGTACTTCGAAGGCGAGAGCGGCAGCCGGTTTCGCTTGCTGCGCGCCTTCAAGAATCGCTTCGGTGCGGTCAACGAGCTGGGGGTGTTCGCGATGGGCGAGAAGGGCCTCAAGGAGGTCTCCAACCCGTCGGCGATCTTCCTGTCCGGCGGCAGCACCCAGCAGCCCGGCAGTTGCGTGATGGTCACCCGCGAAGGCACCCGGCCGTTGATGGTGGAAGTGCAGGCGCTGGTGGATGCCTCGCCGTTGTCCAATCCGCGCCGGGTCGCGGTAGGCCTGGAACAGAACCGGTTGGCGATGCTGCTGGCGGTACTGCATCGCCATGGCGGCATCGTGGTGGGCGATCAGGACGTCTTCGTCAACGTGGTCGGCGGCATCCGGGTGCAGGAAACCGCGGCCGATCTGCCGGTGTTGCTGGCAGTGTTGTCCTCGTTGCGCGACCGGCCATTGGCCGAGAAGACGATCGCCTTCGGCGAGGTGGGGTTGTCCGGCGAGATCCGGCCGGTGCCCAACGGCGAGGACCGCCTGAAAGAAGCCGCCACCCATGGTTTCAAGCGCGCGATCGTGCCCAAGGCCAATGCACCGAAGACCACCAGCATCAAGGGCATGGAGATCATTGCGGTGGAGCGGCTGAGCCAGGCCTTGGAAGCGGCGGCTGACTGAGGTCCACGCAGATCGGCGGGCGCTGCGCTGAGCAGTGTCGAACGTGGCGGCAGCATCGCCTCGACCACGTCAGGCAGCCGCATGTTGCGCTCGTCCCGACCGTCGATGAGCGATCGGACGCCCTGACGATCGCCTCTCAAGAGCGCACGCTTGGCCAGAGTCATCGTTGAAAACCTGGCAACCTTCAGTGCGCGTCACGAGCTGCGGCGGCGACGTGCCGTGTGCACAACGTCAGCCGGTCTGGTTGGTGCGTTGACCGCGCCCCTCCGCTGCGACTGAGCACTGCAAACCGTCTGTCGGATAGACGGCTGTATTTGCATTTGATTGTCGAGAAAACGTTTTCAGAAAGAGTGCGGCTATGGCACCATGCGCGGCCCGTTGCACCGTGCACCGGATCACAGACACCGCTGACTGCTCTTACCTGGAGAATCACAATGGAATGGATGTTGTTGCCGCTCAAGCGCTACGCCGACTTCACCGGTCGCTCGCGTCGCAAGGAATACTGGATGTTCTTCTTGCTGCAGATGATTGTTCTGCTGGTGCTGGGCGGCATTTTCGGCGTCGCGGCGGCGATAGGCGGCGGCGACAACGGCCCCGGCCCGCTGGCGTGGGTGGTGTTTGCCATCATCATGATCGTCGGCCTGGCAATGATCGTGCCGGGCATTGCAGTGACCGTGCGTCGCCTGCATGACCAGGGCAAGTCCGGCTGGTTCTATCTGATCAGCCTGGTGCCTTACGTGGGCGCGATCGTCCTGCTGGTCTTCATGTGCATGGACGGCACCCCGGGCCCGAACGAATACGGTGAAAGCCCCAAGCAGTAACCGGACGCACTGATCTATCGAACAACGGCGCAGGGTAGTCCCTGCGCCGTTGTCGTTTGTGCAATTTTATTAGCTTGAAACAAGCCTTGCGTCGGCACGCACCACGTCAAGACGCGTCTGGATCAGCACGCCGCAGCGTGGCTTGCCGCGTTCTGGGGTGTGAGCTTGCCCGGGGTCACTGCATCTGTGTCATGCAGTGCAAGTTCCAGCTTGTAGCCATGCGAATACACGGTTCTGATGCGCACCGCGCCACTGTGATTGCACAGCTGTAACTTCTTGCGCAGCTTGTAGATGTGCTGCTCCATGGTGCGGTCGGTGAACTCGGTATGGCTGCCCCATACCGCCTTGGCCAATTGGCAGCGGCGGAAGCACACACCGGGGCTGGAGAACAGCAACCAGGCAATCGAAAACTCGCGTGCGGTGAGCACGATCGGCTTGCCGTGCAGATACACGGTGTTCTCGTCGCGGATCAACTGGTAGGGCCCAACGCTAAGCTGCTGCGTTTCAGGGCATGCCTGCGCCACCGGCGAGATCGCCAATGCCGCGCGGACATGCAACTCATGCGAATTGAACGGCAGCGCCAGCACGTCCTGCGCACCGGCGCGATACCAGGCCAGGATATCGTTGGGGCAATCGAAGCGCCCCAGCACGATCAATGGTGTTGGATGGCCGCTATGGCAGCGCTGCCAGGCCAGCAGCGAACTATCGTCGGAGGCAACGCAGGTCGCATCGAACACCAGCAGCTCGCAAGGGGAATGTCGCAGCGAGCGCAGAAGTTCGAGTTCGTCGGAAAAGACTGCAAAACTCGGCGCGAGCGGTGCGAGGCTCGCGTTGACCTGCGAGGCCAGACGCGCATCCTGCGTCAACAGGAAAGCCGATCCTTGCTTGCCGGAAGCGTTGGCGTACATCAGCCAGCCTTCCCATGTCGGCATGCGTACCAGTCGTATGTCGGATGCCTGTGACGGGCAGCCGGCGCCAATACAAAACCCACGTGTATAGATAAGTACATCGCCAAACCTTTCGGCTGCCAGGGAGGGTCTGACCGAGATCAGACAAATGGTATGTACCATTGGCGAGGCAGAAAGTTTCACTGCTGCGTACTTTTCTTCGGCTTTGCGTGGGTTGGCTTTAACGTGCGCTCAGATAGGCGTAACGGAGCTCTTACATTTAGGCATGGATGCGCCGGAAATAACAAAATTACGACATTGCTGCGGCGGATGGCGCTGCAGAAGCCCCAGAAAAATGCCTGGGCCCGCAGACATCCAGACCAATTGGTCAGGTATAGACCAAGGTATTGCAATTTATTCGCTGTTATAGCGCTTGTGGAATATGTCGGCGGTTTATCGACGCGGCGGATCGCCGAAGTTTCTATTCGCGGCGACTGCGTCTGTTACCACACGCAACCGACATGCAGTCATTGCCACGACATGCCTCGACAACGCGGAGCTGCGCGTGGAAGCGAGGTGTTCCGAGACGTTCCGGCACCGCCAGGGTCTTGCTGCAGCAGTCGATGTCTTCAATACGCAATCGCATGTCGTGCGATGTCCTGTGCACGACATCGGACCTGGAGTGCAAAAAATGCCCACATGCTCTGCGCGCTGCGCGCCTGGCACGGTTCGACACAGAGTGAGAATTTTTGATTTTCTTAGTGCCCCAAAGTGAGAAATTCCATTGGATCCGCTGCATACAATCGATTGCGCCAAAAGACCGGCGAAATTGGTTGTTTTTTGCTCATCCCCCTAAGAGAGAGCCTGGCATGATCCTTTCCACCTACCTCGCAGCGATCTCTGCGTTGTCGTACGCAGACCGTCTTCCTACCTATACAAGCAGGATGCTGGTTGGTGCCTGGCCGCAGGGTCTGCAACACCTTCAACAACGCCGCGACGGGCAGGCCGCCTCGGATGGCGGCGACGATGAAGTCAGCCTGCTCGGCGCCAGTGGTGACGCGCTGTTGATCCTGGAGTATCAGGAAGAAGCCGAAGATGCGTATCGGCATGCATTGAAGGCCATGCGTGGGCATCAACGGCAGTTGCGGCTGTTGTCGTGCCGCAACACCGCCTGGTTGATGCTGAGCCAGCGCCGGCTCAGCGCCGCGTTAAACTGTTTTGCGCAGCTGGCGATGGACCGCGAGACACCGTCCTGCCTGTGCGGCGAGAGCCTGTTGGGCAAGGCGTTGACGCACTTCCATCTGGGCCAGAGCACGCTCGCGCTACAGACGCTGGAGCGCGCCAACGAGGTGCTTTCGGAACTGGAGACCGGTGCGAGCGATTGGCTGCGGATCGCCACCGCGCTGCGCCTGGACATGATTGCGCAGCTGCGCATCCGTCGCTCCGATCGCATGAGCGACCACGTGTTCTGGCAGGCCACGCTGCGCCAGGAAGATGCGGCGCATGCCTTCGAGCCCAACGAGCTGCGCGCCTGCATCGCCGATCTGGCCGAGAGCATGCCGGTGCTCGCCCAGCGCATGCGGCATGTGCGCAACCTGCTGCGGATTGCCGGTGGCGATACCTTCGGTTTCGATGCGCAGATCGATGCATTGCCGGCTGCGGCCACCGGTTGCCCGCCCTGCGCCCGCCAGGACGCGCAGGTGGAACTGGCGCTGGCTGCGTTGGCGGTGGGGCGTGCGGATCTGGCCGAGCGTGCGTTGGCCGGTGCCGGCCGGCACCATGCGCCGCGCTGGAATCTGGAGTTCGAGTATTGCCAGGCCAAGATCAGCCAGGCGTTGGGCAAGACCGAGCAGGCGTTGTTGCTCTACAACCGGTATGCGCTGGGTGCGGTGCAATGCCTGCGCAGCGAGGTGCAGGCGCCGCGCCTGCTGGAAAGCGGTACCCCGGCGCATGTGAGCGACGACATCTCGGCGCGTCTGCCGGCCAAGTACCGGCGTGCCTACACCTACATGATCACCAATGCGCATCGCTCGGATCTGTCGATCAATGAAGTGGCTGCGCAGATCGGGGTGACCGGGCGTGCGTTGCAGCAGGCGTTCAAGTCTGCCACCGGGCTGTCGCCGACCCAGGTGCTGCGCCGTTACCGGATGCAGAGCATCCGCGACGAACTGCTGGCCGAAGGCGGCTGCGGCAGTGTGCTGCAGGCGGCAAGCCGTTGGGGCGTGGGCAGCCGCTCGGCGCTGGCCAAGGGCTACCGCCAGCACTTCAATGAGGCACCGATGGAAACCTTGCAGCGATAATGTGTCTGGCGCCACGGCTGTGCAGTCATGCAGGCCGTGGCGCTTCGTTTCCGGTGGGTGATGCAGCAGCGATGTCCGGTCGCAGTGCGGTGGAGGGATCCGAATTGAGACGTGCGTGCGTGCGGCGTGGCTTGCGGCTATGCTTTCCGGCTCGCATTGCCACCCAGGTAGGCGCGTCCGAGGATGGGCGTGGCCGCCAAGGAAACGACAGACGATCATGCAAGATCACACCTCCGAGGCGACGGACGCCTCTCAGATCCGCCGTGCAGGCGTCGATCTCAACGGACTGATGTCCGTCCTCAGCAAGCACCTCTATTCCACACCGGTGGTCGCGTTGCGCGAGTTGGTGCAGAACGCGCACGACTCGATCCTGCGCCGCCGCCTGGAACAACCCGACTGGCAAGGCGAATCGCGCATCGAAGTGCATGCCGATGCGGCCCAGGGCATCGTGCGCATCGTCGATACCGGCGCAGGGCTGACCCAGCAGGAAATTCACGATTATCTGGCCACCGTGGGCGTGGGCTACACCCGTGGGCTGCGTCAGGGCGGGCACGAAGACAGCGGCCTGATCGGCATGTTCGGGCTGGGGTTTTTGTCGGCCTTCGTGCTGGCGCGCCGGGTCACCGTGCGCACCACCTCGTACCAGAGCCCGACGTTGGGGCATTGCTACATCTCCAGCAATGCAGAGCAATACACGGTCAGCCCGATCCCGGCGCGTGCGCAGGTCGGCACCGAAGTGGTGCTGGAACTGCATGAGGACTATCTGTCGTTGGCCCAGGAAGGGCGGCTGCGCGAGATCCTGTCGCGCTACTGCGCGCTGTTGCGCGAGCCGATCTGGATCGGTGGGGATGCGCAGGCGATCAACCCCGAGCCGCCACCGTGGCGCATGCACGATGCGGTGCCCTTGCATCCGGTGCAGGCCTGGCGGCGGCAACGCGAGTTTGCCGCGCGCTTCGAGCGCAACTTCGAACCGCTGTGCTGCATGCCGGTGCGCACGGAGGAGGGCAGCGATGCGGTCGGCTTGCTATGGGTACAGGACGGGGCGACCTACGGCACCAGCGACAACCGCAATCTGTCGGTGTTCCTGCGCGGCATGCTGTTGGACGACAACGCACGCGAGCTGCTGCCGCCGTGGGCGGGCTTCATCGGCGGGGTGATCGAATCCAATCGGCTGACGCCCACTGCCAGCCGCGAAGATCTGCAGCGCGACTCCACCTACACGGCGGTGCAGCATGCGCTGTCCGAAGCGCTGGTACAGGGCTTGGCCGATGTCGCACGTCAGCAGCCGGAAGCCTGGCGGCGCATTCTGCTGCGCCACAACGAGGCCTTGCTGGGCGCGGCCTTGTGCGACGAGCGCTTGTTCGAGTTGCTGATGGAACACGTGCGGGTGCCGACCTCGCAAGGCGATCTGCCGGCGCAGCAGTTGCCGGCGCGTGGCGCAGTGCATGTGATCCTGGATAGCGACAGCGGTTTCGAAGAGATGCTGTTCCGCGCGATGGGCGTGCCGGTGGCCTACGGAAATCGCTATGCGGTGGTGCCGTTCCTGCGTCGCTGGGCGCAGGCCAAGGGCGTGCGGCTGGTGGAGCTGGGCACCGAGCAGGGCAACCGGCAGTTGTTCCAACTGGACGACAGCTTGCCGGCCGACGAACTGGCCTGGCTGGAACAGCATCTGGGCGATGGCGAAGCCTTGGTGCCGGCGCATTTCAGCCCCGAAGCATTGCCGTTGGTGGTGGTGCCCGACCGTGAGGCCGAACTGAAACGCCGCCTGGAGCAGGACGAAAACGACAAGCGCGTGTCCACCGCTGCGTTGCGGCTGGCCCGGCAGTTCACTGCGGGGATCGAAGCACGCCAGACCCAGCGGCTGTATCTCAATCTCGACAACCCGGCGCTGCAGGCATTGCTGGCGGCGCAGCGCGCCGGCAATCCGCAGGCGGCGGTGGCGGCGCGGCTGCTGCGCTCACTCAAGGTGATCGTGTCGGCGCAGGGACGCACCCAGCCGCAGCCGGGCGCCAGTGCGTCGGGCGGATCGGATTTGAACCGGGCTTTCGGCGATCTTGCCGAGGCCGTGACCCAACTGCTGGCGCGCTGAGCGCCGCATCGAAGGAGCAACAGGATGGAAATCTGGAACTGGGTTGAAAAGTTGCAGGACGATCTGGGCGAAGCCGGTCAGCCGCAGAACGCGCAACTGCTGACGCGCCTGACCGACCATATCTGCGACCTGCAGATCGAACGCGCCGAAGCGCTATTGCCCGAGGCGCGTGCGCTGGGCAAGACGCTGGCCAATCCGTGGCTGGAGGTGTTCGTCGGGCATTGGGAAATGCGCAACCGGGTCGGCAATCTGTGCGAAGGCGAGCGTGCGCTGAGCGATGCCGTGACGCTGTTCGAGCGCGCGCATCGCGCCGATGCGGTGGAGTGCCCGCAATCGGTGTGCGTGACCCAGGATCTGGCCGCGTGCTACGCCAATATCGACGGGCCGGGCTGGGTGGAAGAGCGCATCGAAGTGTGCGAGGAAACGCTGGGCCGCATCGATCCGAGCTGGTCGTGCTACCAGTGTCTGAGCTGCGAAAAAGCCGACGCCTTGCTCGACGATGGGCGCGGCGAGGCGGCACTGCATTATCTGGAAGAGCAGTCGCAGACCATTCTTGCGCATGGCGGGCAGATCTACGACGGCGTGCCGGACATGCGCATCTCGATCCTGCTCTCGCTCGGTCGTGCAGAAGAAGCACTGGCGCTGATCGAACAGCGCGAACGCGAGGCCGCACGCGAAGGTGCAGAGTGGGCCAACTGCAGCCAGCCGCGGCGTTTGCAAAAGGCGCGCGCATTGGCGCTGTTGCATCGCGACGATGAAGCGCTGGAGGCATTTCTGCCGTGGCGCGAGGTTGCGCCGCGCTATCGCATGCACTGGTTGCGTGCAGTGGTGGTGCTGGTGTCGCGCACGCCGGAGCGCAACACCTGGGATCTGGGCAGCCGCTTGCAGGTGATGCTGGATCATTACGCGCAGGTCGGTGCGCATCGCATCCTGATCGACGCGGCCGAGATGGCGATCGAGCTGGCGTTGCAGCGTGGTGCGGTGTGGACCGCGCGGCGGCATCTGGCGCTTGCGCGTGCGCATGTGCCCAAGTTGCGTCAGGACCGTGGCGCCACGCAATTGCTGGACCGTTTGGCCATGCGCATCGAGACCGCACCGGCGGGCGAGGCGGCGCCGGTGCCTGCCGCGCAGTTGCTGGAATGGCTGGAGGCGCAAGCCGAAGACGTGGTGCGCAACCCCGAGCGCGAAGCGCAATGGTTGCTGCAGGCAGTGGCCGAGCGCCCCGACGATGCCGAGTTGGTGGACACCACTGCGTCGGCCTTGAGCGCGTGCGCGGCCGACGATGAGGCGATTACGCTGCTGTGGGCATTCGTGCAGCGGCATGCCGATCGCGAGACCAGCCCGACCTTCCGGCTGATGAATCTGCTGCTGGGCCGTGGCGACGACGCCGGCATGCGTCGGCTGGCGCAGCTGTATCGCCCGCTGGTGCCGGTGGCGGCGCTGTGGTGCGAAGCGCAGCTTGCCCAGCGGCTGGCCGATTGGCCGGCGCTGGAACAGGCCTGTACCGCGTTGCTGGAATTGTCGCCCGGCTCGCATGGCGCACGCGGTTTGCTGGGGCGCATGTATCTCAACACCGGGCGGTTTGCCGAAGCGGCCGAGGTCTACCGGCAACTGACCGAGTTGATGGAAGAACCGCGCTCTGCGCATTGGGATCATATGACCGCGGCCAGTGCGGCGCAGCAGTGGGAAGCGGTGCGTGCCTCGGCGCTGGCGATCGGCATGGAGCTGAGCAGCACCAGCGGCGTGGTCGAAGAGAACTGGGGCTGGGTGATCGTGCGTTGTGTGGACGACGGCGAGGCGGCCGAGTATTACGCGCGCCGCACCGGCCCGGTCACCGCGCGCATCCTCGAAAACGCGCCTGCGCATCGGCGTCAGCATGTCGGCGATTGGGTGGTGTTCGATGCGGAGTTGCTGTATCCGCCACCGGAAGACGAGGCCGAGCGCGAGCGTTTCGTCCCGACCTACGCGCAGGTGCATGTGTTGCAGGCGGGCGGTTACGGCAGCAGCTGGCTGGTGGATGGCGTGCATCCCGGCGAGCCGGCGATCGAGGCCTTGCGCGAAGAGATCGAGGCCCGCGGCTGGAAGCTGTGGGTGCACAGCCGCGACGATTACCACGTGATCGATCCGGAACATCCGGACGCGTTCGACCCGGAAGACGCAAGCACGGGCCTGCCCGGCGTGTTGTTCACCGTGGCGCTGCCGGAAGCGGCGGCGCCGTTGGAATTGCATCGGGCCTTGCTTGCCGCTACCGCGCAGTGGCCGCACACAATGTGCTGGCTGCGTTTGGCCGAGGCCTGCGATCAGGATCCTCGCCCGCATCTGGAAGCAGTGGAGCGTTATGGGCTGTAAGGGCGACCATCAATATCATCGCTGAGCCGCTTAGGTCGTGTGCGGGGATAGTCGATGCGCGGTACTGCATCCGGTGTCCTACTGCGGTACGCGTGCAAGCGCCTGCAGCGAACCGAAGCATTCCCACGAAACCTGCTGACTTCGTGTGCGTGGTCGGCTTGCGCGCGGCGCCGCATCCGTTGTCGGGACACGCCGCAAGTACGTCCATGTAGGCTCGGTGGCGGCATCCATGCCGCCACACGGTCCCGCCCCCGGATGCGTCACCGCGCTCCGACTCTTCGCGGTTGCTGATCGGCAGGCGTGACTTGATGTGTGTAACGCCTGTGGATTCCGCAGTCGATAGTCAATGCAGTCTTTCGTCTATCGCTTTGCGATGACTTCGCAGCGAAGTTCTCGCTCCAAGGCACCATCAATCAACCAGGCAACGCTGTCCGATCAGCTACCGACAACGGCCGGAGGTGCTTGCGCGCGTACCGGCGTGGGACCTTACGCGGCATGGATGCCGCGTAAGAGCCTACATGGACGTACTTGCGGCGTGTCCCACGCCGGTACGCGTGCAAGCGCCTGCAGCGAACCGAAGCATTCCCACGAAACCTGCTGACTTCGTGTGCGTGGTCGGCTTGCGCGCGGTGCCGCATCCGGTGTCGGGACACGCCGCAAGTACGTCCATGTAGGCTCGGTGGCGGCATCCATGCCGCCACACGGTCCCGTCCCCGGACGCGACACCGCGCTCCGACTCTTCGCGGTTGCTGATCGGCAAGCAATGGCTTCAGGCAGGCGTAGTGCCTGCGGATTGCAAAGTCGATTTCCGTAGTCGATGTGGTTGGCATCAATCCATCGTTTCGCCATTGAAGGTCACGATCCGAGGAAGGGTCCGTCAACCAGTCGCCGCTTTCCTATCGCCACCAATCACGTGTGGTGGTGCTTGCGCGCGTCCCGGCGTGGGACCTTACGCGGCATGGATGCCGCGTAAGAGCCTACACGGACGTACTTGCGGCGTGTCCCACGCCGGGACGCGTGCAAGCGCCCTCAGTGACCGAAGCATTCCCAAGAAACCTGCTGACTTCGTGCGCGCGGCCGGCTTAGCGCGCGGTGCCGCATCCGGGCATGTCGCGTGTGTCCGATCAGCTGCGCTTGCCGTAGCGCTCCAGCCAATGCGCGTACGATGGCGGTAGCACCCACGACGGGCGTTCTTCGCCCAGCGCCAATGCGGCGTGATACGGCCAATGCGGGTTGGCCAGGTGCGCGCGGCCGATCATCACCAACTCCATCTGCCCGGCGGCGATCACGCGGTCGGCTTCCAGCGGGTCGTCGATATTCCAGGACGAGGCCACCGGCAGCTGTGCCTCGCGGCTGACGCGCTCGGCGAACGGCGCCAGCAATGCCGGGCCCCACGGAATCTGCGCGGTCGGGGTGCTGAAGCCCATGCTGACGTTGAGCAGGTCCAGGCCGCTTTGCTTGAAGTTGCGGGTCAGTGCGATGGCTTCCTGCAAGGTCTCTTCATCGCGGCCATCGAATTCGATCACGCCAAAACGCGCGGTGAGCGGCAGATGTTCCGGCCAGACCGCACGCACGGCTTGCAGTGTTTCCAGCAGGAAGCGACCACGATTTTCGGCAGTACCACCGTACTGATCCTGGCGCTGATTGGCGTGTACCGAGAAGAAGCTCTGCGCCAGATAACCATGCGCAAAATGCAGCTCCAACCACCGGAAGCCGGCATCGCGCGCGCGCTGTGCGGCGGCGACAAAATCGCCGCGCACGCGGGCGATGTCGTCCAGCGTCATCTCGCGCGGCAGTTTGGGCAGGCCGCCACCGAAGGCGACAGCCGAGGGCGAGATGGTGTCCCAGCCACGTGCGTCGCCGTCGGCGATGTGGTCGTCGCCTTCCCACGGCAGGTTCGCGCTGGCCTTGCGCCCGGCGTGACCGATCTGGATGCCGGGTACTGCGCCGGCGGCGCTGATCGATGCTGCAATACGCGCCAAGCCTTCGGCCTGGGCGTCGTTCCACAGGCCCAGGCAACCGGGCGTGATGCGTCCTTCCGGCGACACGCCGGTGGCCTCGACGATCACCAGGCCAGCACCGCCGCGCGCCATGCTGGCGTAGTGGACCTGATGCCAGTCGTTGGTGAGGCCGTCCACGGCGGTGTATTGGCACATCGGCGGAATGGCGATGCGGTTGCGCAGCGTGAGGTCTTTGAGTTGATACGGAAAAAACAGCGACGACATGGGGGAGCCTGAGAAAAGTCTGGGCGCGATCAGAACACGCCCGGCCACAGCCCGACACGCCGCTGGTGGCACAGCGCGTTGCACGCACTGGCGGTTGCCCACAGGCGGGCTTGTTCGGCGTGCGCGTATCACCTCGCTTCGATCAAACTCCCCAGCACGCTTTGCGGCAGCGTCCGCCATCGGTCGGCGGCACTCAGACCATCACCGCCTGCATCCGCCGCCTGCATCTGCGCAGGCGTGGCAGGGCGCACGTTCGCCATGTGCGCTGCAATGTCAAACTGCAGGGTGTAGTGTCTGATGACTGCTACAGGTTCGTCGTTGGTTGCCGAATCTGAATTGTTTTATTCTGCTGCGCTTCGGCGTGGGGGCGCCGCGCCAACCACGGGCGCAGTCCAGCCCGCATGCCCGGCCTTTCTTCTCTTTACTCGGCGGGTGATCTCATGGTGGCATTGCAGCAGCGCTCGATCGATGCGATTCGTGGGCAGGAAACAACGTTGTTGACCGCGTGGCTGGGTTCCAGCTTCGGTAGCGACGTGCGTATTTCGCGGCAGGAAATCGAAACCCAGGGCGCGGAATTCCTGCGCTTGCTGGTGGCCTCGTTGAAAGACGGCGGTAGCAGCCTGGACAGCGCCGAATGGAGCGAGGTGCGCCGCTTTCTGGAGACGCTCTCGCGCGACCGCGCCACGCGCGGCTTCGATTCGCAGGAAACCGCCAACTTCATTTTTTCGCTCAAGCGCGTGCTGTTCGAGCTGGTGCAGCGCGAGTACGCCAGTGCGCCGGAGGAGTTGGGCCTGCAGTTGTGGGCGCTGTCCGAATTGCTGGATCGTCTGGGCCTGTACACCGTCAAGGCGTTCCAGAAGACCCGCGAAGACATCATCGTGCGGCAGCAGGAAGAGATGCTGGAACTCTCCACCCCGGTGGTGAAGTTGTGGGACGGCGTGCTGGCGCTGCCGATGATCGGCACGCTGGATTCGCAACGCACCCAGGTGGTGATGGAATCGCTGCTGCAACGCATCGTCGATACCGGCTCGGAGATCGCCATCATCGACATCACCGGCGTGCCCACCGTGGACACCTTGGTTGCGCAGCACCTGCTCAAGACCGTCACCGCGATTCGCCTGATGGGCGCCGATGCCATCATCAGCGGTGTGCGCCCGCAGATTGCGCAGACCATCGTGCATCTGGGGCTGGATCTGCAGGGCATCGTCACCAAGGCCAACCTGGCCGACGCATTGGCGCTGGCGCTCAAGCGCACCGGCGTGACCGTGAGCAAGGCGAGCTGACATGGAGCGTATCCCGATCCTGCGGATGGGCGACCTGCTGCTGGTCACCATCCAGGTGGACATGCACGACCAACTGGCGATGACGCTGCAGGAAGATCTGTCGGAAAAAATCAGCGCCACCTCCGCGCGCGGCGTGCTGATCGACATCTCCGCACTGGACATCGTCGACTCCTTCATCGGCCGCATGATCAGCACCATCTCCGGGCTGGCCGCAGTGATGGACGCCAAGACCGTGGTGGTCGGCATGCAGCCGGCGGTGGCGATCACCTTGGTCGAACTGGGCCTGACCCTGCCGTCGGTGCGCACCGCGCTCAATGTCGAACGCGGCATGCGCCTGTTGCAGCAACCCGATCGCGATTCATGACCACAGGGTCGCAACCGGTACGCACCGAACAGGATGTGGTGCTGGCCCGGCAGACGGTGCGCAAGCTGGTGGTGCAGTGTGGCCTGCGTCTGGTCGACCAGACCAAGCTGGTCACCGCGGCCAGCGAACTGGCGCGCAACACCGTGATCTACGGCGGTGGCGGCGATATGGACTGGGCACTGGTGGAAAACGGCATCCGCAAGGGCGTGCAGCTGACCTTCCGCGACGAAGGCCCCGGCATTCCCGATCTGGATCTGGCACTCACAGACGGCTGGACTTCCGGCGGCGGACTTGGTCTGGGCCTGTCCGGCAGCCGGCGGCTGGTGGATGACTTTGTGTTGGACACCACGCCGGGCAAGGGCACGCGCATCACCATCACCACATGGAAGTGACGGTTACCGGTGACGTGACCCGCCTGTTTCGCGTCGACGAAGCCAGCCAGGTCGGGCAGGCGCGGCGTGAATCGATGGCACTCGCGCAGACGCTGGGGTTCGACGAAGCCGCCTGCGGTCGCGTTGCGCTGGTCGCCACCGAGCTTGCCACCAACATGCTCAAGCATGGGCGTGGCGGCTGCTTTCAGTTGTCGGGCGTGGCTGCGCGCGAGGGCATGGGCGTGGAGATCTGCGCCATCGACGAAGGCCCGGGTTTTACACTGGAAGATGGCCTGCGCGATGGCTATTCCACTGCCGGCACACCGGGCACCGGGCTGGGCGCGATCAAGCGCAAGGCGCAGGTGCTGGATGCGTACTCCGATGCCAAGGGCGCGATCGTGATGGTGCGGCTGTTTGCGCAACCACGCGCCGAGCTGGACCTGCCGTATGGCGCGGTGCGCGTGCCGCTGCATCACGAAGTGGTATGCGGCGACGCCTGGCAGTTGGCGATCCGCGAGCAATGGGTCACCGTGACCTTGATCGACGGCCTGGGCCACGGGCAAGGCGCGGCCGACGCCGCCGATGCCGGTACGCGCGCGCTGGTAGCGGCCAGCGGCGAGCCCGGCGAGCTCATCGCACGCCTGCATGCCGGCATGTCCGGCACCCGCGGTGGTGCGGCGGCGGTGACGCAGTTCGACAGCCGCACCGGCCAGGTGCGCTTTGCCGGCGTCGGCAATATCGTCGCTTCGCTGTGCGATGGCGATGGGGTACGCGGCATGCCGTCGCATCCGGGCATCGTCGGGGTGCAGTTTCGCAAGGCGCAGCCGTTCGATTTTCCGAATGCGACCGGCAAGCTACTGGTCATGCACAGCGACGGCCTGCAAACGCGCTGGAATCTGCGCGATCACCCGGCGCTATTGTCACGCCACCCGCGTATTGTTGCGGCGGTGCTGTTGCGCGATTACGCGCGCGGCCGCGACGATGCCTGCGTGTTCGTCATGCGTTTGGGAGCCCTGCAATGAAGTCATCCGATGCCGCATCGGCAGCCGATCCGCTGGCCGAACTCGACGCGCTGCGGCAGCAGAACCAGGCCTTGCGCGAGGAGTTGGAAGAAACCAACCAGGGCGTGCTGGCGCTGTATGCCGAGCTCGATCAGCAGGCCGAACAGCTGCGCGATGTGTCCGAGCTCAAGAGCCGCTTTCTTTCGTACATGAGCCATGAGTTCCGCACGCCGCTCAGTTCGATCCTGAGCATCACCCGCCTGCTGGAAGACGGCATGGACGGGCCGCTCAACGCCGAGCAATCCAAACAGGTGCGCTTTGTCAGCGCCTCGGCGCGCGAGCTCACCGAGATGGTCGACGACTTGCTGGATCTGGCCAAGATCGAAGCCGGCCGCATCGCCATTTCGCCGGGCTGGTTCGACCTGATGGATCTGTTCTCGGCGTTGCGCGGCATGTTCCGCCCGCTCACCGATGCCGGCAGCACCACGTTGATCTTCGAAGATCCCCCGGCGCTGCCGATGCTCTACACCGACGACAAGAAGCTGGCGCAGATCCTGCGCAATTTCATCTCCAACGCGCTCAAGTTCACCCCGCAAGGCCACGTGCGCGTGTTCGCGCAGCTGGAAGGCGACACCCATGTGCGCTTCGGTGTGCAGGATACCGGCATCGGCATTCCGGCCGAGCTGCACGAGGCCTTGTTCGAGGATTTCGTGCAGGTGGATTCGCCGCTGCAAAAACGCCTGACCGGCACCGGCCTGGGGCTGGCGATCTGCAAGCGCTTCGCCGAGCTGCTCGGTGGCAGGGTGGGGATCAATAGCGTGGTCGGCGAAGGTTCCGAATTTTTCGTGGTGCTGCCGGTGACGCTGGCGGCGGAGAATGCACTTGCCCAGTAGTCATCGCATTCTGGTGGTCGACGACAACGCGGTGACGCGTTATTCGGTGCGGCGCGTACTCGAACATCATCAGTTCGTGGTCGAAGAGGCCGGCACCGGCACCGATGGCCTGGCCAAGCTGGCCACGCACGCCTTTGCCGCAGTGGTGCTGGACGTCAACCTGCCGGACATGAGCGGCTTCGACATCGTGCGCAGCTTGCGTGCCGCCCCGCGTACCGCGCTGCTGCCGGTGGTGCATGTGTCGGCCGCATCGATCGCCACCGGCGACATGGCCACCGGGCTGGATGCCGGTGCCGATGCGTACCTGATTCATCCGGTCGACCCCAGCGTGCTGGTCGCCACGCTGCGCACGCTGTTGCGCGCCCGCAATGCCGAAGATGCATTGCGGATCAGCGAGGCCCGCTTCCGCGAGATCTTCGAGCACATCAGCGCGCCGATCGCCGTGGTCGATTCCAGGCTGCACACGCACGAAGCCAATGCGGCCTTCCAGCGCCTGATCGGCAGCGCCACACCCGGCGATGCGATCCAGGCGGCGGGGCTGGACCAGGCGACAACCGTGCACGCCCTGACCACCGCGCTGGCGCAACGCGCGCGCTGGAGCGGCACGCTGTCGATCATCCGCGATGGCAAGCTGTGCGAAACCGAGTGGCGGGTGTCGCCGTATCGCGAGCCGGATCTGGGCTTGTTGCTGGTCGAGGACGTGACCGAACAGCGTCTGCGCGAGCGCGAACAACGCCAGGAACTGGACACCGCCACCACCGAGCTGGCGCACCAGATCGCCGAGCGCCAGCGCACCGAAATCCAACTGCTGCAGGCGCAGAAGATGGAAGCGCTGGGAAATCTCACCGGCGGCATCGCGCACGACTTCAACAACCTGCTGACCAGCATCATTTCCGGGCTGGACATGATCCAGCTGGCGGTGGAATCCAACCGCATCGAGCGCGTGCCGCGGCTGGCGGAAATTGCCACCGGCTCGGCGCATCGCGCGGCCGCGCTGACCCAGCGCATGCTCGCGTTTGCACGCAAGCAATCGCTGGATGCCCAGGCGTTCGACATCAACGCACGCGTGCGCTCGCTGGAAGACATGCTGCACCGTTCGATCGGCGAGAACATCGTGCTGGAACTGGATCTGGCGCAGACGCCGCTGGTCGCGGTGGCCGATGCCAACCAGCTCGAAAATGTGGTGCTCAACCTGGTGATCAATGCACGCGATGCATTGAAGGGCAAGGGCACCATCCGCATTCAAAGCGCCGCCTACACCGCGCGCAACGATCCGGAACTGGACGATGGCGATTACGTGGCGGTGAATGTGATCGACAATGGCAGCGGGATCGAGCCGGCCATTCTCAATCAGGTGTTCGAGCCGTTTTTCACCACCAAACCCATCGGCGAGGGCACCGGCCTGGGCTTGTCCATGACCTATGGGTTTGCGCGTCAATCCGGCGGCACCGCGCGCATCACCAGCACCGTGGGCCGTGGTACCACGGTGGCCTTGCTGTTGCCGCGCGGGCTTACGGCAAGCGAGGTGGCGCCAGCACCGCCGCCCAGATCGCCGCGTCACCGTCACGAGCGCATCCTGCTGGTGGACGACACCGATGTGGTGCGCATGATGGTGAGCGAGGTGCTCAGCGATGCCGGCTACCACGTGACCGAAGCCGAAAATGCCAATGGCGCGCTGGAGCAATTGCGTGCCGGGGTGGAGATCGATCTGGTGGTGTCGGATGTGGGCCTGCCCGGCATGAACGGGCGCGACATGGCCGATGTTGCGCGCGCGCTGCGGCCCGGCTTGCCGATCCTGTTCATCACCGGCTACGCCGAAAACGCAGCCACGCGGCAGGAATTTCTGGCCGAAGGCATGGCCTTGCTGCCCAAGCCTTTCAGCCTCAACGATCTGCTCAACATGGTTGGGCAGATGCTCGACAGCAGTGTGCTTGCGGCCCGCGCGTAACGCCGGTGGTGTGCTTGTCCGCGCTCAGCGCGGAGTGTTTATTTCCTCGCGCCTAGCGCGACTTGTTTATTTTCCCGCGCTTAGCGCGAATGGGCATACGGGCCAAAGGTGGCGCACAAAAAACCGCCTGCCGTCAGCACACGGCCAGTGCGGGCATGCCGTTTCGCCATGCCACCCGCGTGCAACGGCATGGGAGTAGACCTAGCGGCATGTGCGCGGCGGCACGCTTGCCATAGAGCTGCAACATTGCTGACATATCGTGCGCGCGGCGCCACCTTGCGCCTTCGTCCGGCATGCCTGTGCCGACGGACGTCACCTCACTCTACTTAGAGCGGCTAACAAACGTAGCGAGCGGTCGTCAGGTGGGTGCAGACGGCGCGCAGGAACCGGAGTGTACGAGTGGGTACATGAGGATTCCGAGCACCGGCTACGCCCGTCTGGCGGCCGCGCAGTAGTTTGTTAGCCGCTCTTACTCCAAGGATCACCTCGTATGTCGTTGTACTTGTCTATCTCCGCGTCCCTGACGTCCGCCGCCACGCACGCACCTGCACGCCGTTGCGCCGCCTTGCAGCGCACGCCGCTGGCGCGCGCCTGTGCCGGCCTGTTGCTTGCTTCGATGGCCGCCGCCGCATCTGCGCAGCAAACGCCGACGACCCAGGGCGAGGGCAGCCCGACCGCGCTGGATACGGTCACCGTCACCGCCGAGCACCGCGAGCAGAACCTGCAGGAGGTGCCGGTGTCGGTGGGCGTGGTGCAGGGCGCGGCGATGCGCGAGTTCACCGCAGGCGGCGACGACACCTTGCTGGCACTGTCCGGTCGCGTGCCGGGCTTCTATGCCGAGACCACCACCGGGCGCATCTTCCCGCGCTTCTATATCCGTGGTCTGGGCAATATCGATTTCTATCTCGGCGCTTCGCAGCCGGTGTCCATCATCCAGGACGATGTGGTGCTGGAACACGTGGTGCTCAAATCCAACCCGGTGTACGACGTGGACCAGGTCGAAGTGCTGCGCGGCCCGCAGGGCACCTTGTTCGGCCGCAACACCACCGCCGGCATCGTCAAGTTCGACACGGTCAAGCCCGGCGACACCTATACCGGCCGCGTCGATGCCAGCTATGGCAGTTACAACACCGTGTCGCTGGATGGCGGCTTCGGTGGGCCGATCAACGACGTGCTGTCGTTCCGCGTCTCGGCCTTGTATCAACACCGCGACGATTGGGTGGACAACACCTTTGCCGGCAGCAGCGCCGATGGCACGCGCACGCCGCGCAAGGATGCGATGGGCGGCTACAACGACCGTAATGCGCGCCTGCAGGTGCTGCTCAAGCCCAATGACGCGTTCTCGCTGCTGGGCTCGGTGCATACGCGCGACTACGACGGCACTTCGACGTTGTTCCTGCGTAATGCGGTGACGCGCGGTAGCGACAAGGTCGACGTGCCGCGCGACCGCGTGGCCTACGACGAGGCGCACGACAACCCGCAGGCGTATCAAACCGACGGCGGCTCGATCAAGGCGATCTACGACTTCGGCGGCGTGTCGCTGACCTCCATCACCGCTTACGAAACCACCTCCGGCTACAGCCGTGGCGACACCGATGGCGGCGCAGCGGCCAACTACCCGGTCAACGGCGTGCCGAACGGCTTCGGCCAATCGATGGGGCAGATCCGCGATCTGGATCAGTACACCCAGGAACTGCGTCTGGCCAGCGAAGGCGACGACGCACTGCAATGGCAGGTGGGCGCGTTCTACTTCGATGGCCGCGACACCACCGATTTCTATCAGCGTGCGTTTTTTCTGCAGACCGCTGCGCGCAACCCCAACAACTGGGTGCGGCTGCGCAACACCAACACGTCATGGGCCGGCTTCGGTCAGCTCAGTTACAAGGCCACCGATGCGCTCACCCTGACCGCCGGCATCCGCCAGACCAAGGACACCAAGGAAACCCGTCTGCTCAAGACCGCCGACACCGTAGCTGGTGCGGTGACATACCGTGGCCGTCGCGACGTGCGCATGTCCGACACCCAGCCCAGCTGGGACCTCAGCGCGATGTACGAAATCAACCCCGAGCTGAGCGTGTATGCACGCGTGGCGCGCGGCTTCCGCGGCCCCACCATCCAGGGCCGCAGCGCGGTGTTCAATTCGGATTTCACCACCGCCGATTCGGAAACCATCCTGTCCTGGGAGGCCGGCATCAAGAGCAGCCTGTTCGACAATCGCCTGCGTCTGAATGTCAGCGGCTTCACCTACACCGTCGATGACATCCAGCTCAACGGCAACGATTCGGACGGCAACGGCGTGCTGTTCAATGCCGACAAGGCCAAGGCCTACGGTCTGGAAGCGGACCTGGACTGGCGCCCGATCTCCAACCTGTCGCTGACCGCCGGCCTGAGCCTGCTGCATAGCGAAATCCAGGACAAGCGCGTGTTTGCGCAGGCCTGCGCGCTCAACGGCGTGGTGGTGTGCACGGTCAACGACCCGACCATCCGCGTCGGCGCCAACACCTTTGCGCAGATCGACGGCAACCCACTGCCCAACGCGCCAAAGTACAACCTCAACCTGGCCGCGCGTTACGACATCCCCGTGGGTAACGACGGCGCGTTCTTCGTCTCCACCGACTGGAACAAGCAGGGCGAAACCAGCTTCGTGCTGTACGACTCCACCGAGTTCCGCGCCGACGGCAATTTCGAAGGCGGCCTCAAGCTCGGTTACACCGGCGGCTACGGTGCGTGGGAAGTGGCGGCGTTTGCGCGCAACATCACCAACGAAAAAAACGTCAAGGGTGTGATCGAAAACTACATGGCGGCGGTCTACAACGAGCCGCGCATCGTGGGCGTGTCGGTCAACGTCAACTGGCAATGAGTCGCTGATCGACTGACTGCATCACCGCATCACGGCGACCTGCGCGTCGCTGTGATGCGTGTGGCAACCACCAAGCCCGCGGCGTGCAGTACGCAGCGGGCTTTTTGCGTCAACGGCTGCGCAACACCGACTGCACCCAACTGACGATCTGCGTGCTGCTCACTGCACCGGAATGACGGCCCAGCTCGCTGCCGCCGCGGATGACCAGCAAGGTGGGAATGCTGCGGATGCCAAAACGCGTGCCCAGCGCCGGATGCAGATCGGTATCCACTTTTGCCAGACGGACCTGCGGTTCCAGCAGCGGGGCGGCTGCGGCGAATTGCGGCGCCATGCTCAGACACGGCCCGCACCACGGTGCCCAGAAATCCACCACCAACGGCAGCTCGCTGCGCACCGCATGCTTGTCGAAATCGATAGTGGACAGCGCTATCGGCGCACCTAGAAATAGCGGCTGATGGCAGCTGCCGCAGTTGGGCGCATCGCGCAGACGCGCTTGCGCGATGCGATTCATCGCAGTGCAGCTCGGGCAGGCCACCAGCAGCGGCGCAATGGTCATCGGCGATCTCCACAGGCAAGAGAGACGGTGCATCGCATGTCGCGCCGGTGGCGATCTGCGCGTGCGTGGGCGGTTGTCAGTGTAGCCATGGCGACGCAAGGCCTGCGTGCGGGGGCGATGACTGCGGGGCTGCACGCCTGATGGCAGGTGCGTCCATTCCTGCCGCCAGGCGGTGTAACGATCAGGCCGACCGGCCCAGGTCCAGCACCGGCACGAAGCCACCGAAGATCATGCGCTTGCCGTCGTAAGGCATCGGATTGACCGCAGGGTCCATGCGCGGGTCGTCCATCATCTTCTGCATGCCGGCATCGCGCGTGGCCTTGTCCGGCCATTCGATCCAGGAGAACAGCACGGTTTCGTCCGCGGCCGCCTCGACCGCGCGATAAAAGTCGGTCTGCTGTCCGTGCGGCACGTCATCGCCCCAGCACTCCACCACGCGCAACGCGCCGTATTCCATGATCATGCTGTCGCCCATGCGGGCGTGCTCCAGGAACTTGTCCTTGTTGGCAGTGGGCACCGCAAGGACGAAACCATCGATGTACGACATGAACCACCTCCGCTGGCATGACGCACGGCGTGCGCCTTGTAGAAACGACGAACAGGCGGGGCAGGGAGCGACACGCAGATCGGCGCGTGGCGCGGTCTACGTGAAAGCCTATCTGCACGGATGGGCTCGCTCGTCGTCACCGCCATGGATCGGACGATCCGTGCGCGCAACTGCCAGCGTGCTGCGTCCCCGCACCTGAGAGTGCCGACCCAGCATAGCGGGCCGACGCCCTCATGGCCGTTATGACGCAGCCAGGTTACGCCGTCGCAACGTCGCTTCGAACACCACATCGCCGTCTTCGTTGCGTGCCTGCAGCGAGCCGCCATGCGCCTTGACGAACTGATCTGCGATAAACAAACCCAGGCCCAAGCCCTGGCTTGCGTGGAAGCTGGCCTTGAATGGCTCGAACAGACGCGGCATCAGACTGTCGGGGATGTGGCCGGCGTTGCGCACCGACAAACGCAGTGTGTCGCGCTGGCGTCCGTCCAGGTGCACGCGCACCGGCTGGCGCGCGCCATGCAGCACTGCGTTGCCGACCAGATTGGAGACCACCTGTGCCAGCCGATCGCCGTCGCCGTCGCCGTGCAGATCGCCTTCGCTACGCAGGTCGATCGGCGTGTGCGGATTGGCCTGCGCCACCTCGTTCACCACGCTATGGGCCACCTCGCCAAGATTGCAGGGGCCGAACTGCATCGACAGCCCGTCGGTGCGTAGGCGCGAGAAATCCAGCAGCTGCTCGACCATGCGTGCCATGCGATGCGCGCTGTTTTCCAGATGTTCCAGCGTGCGTGCGGCCGAGCCTTCGGTGGCCACATCCAGGCTGAGTTTGTCGGCGCACAGCAGAATCACCGACAGCGGTGTACGCAAGTCGTGAGTCAGCACCGCCATCATTGTTTCGTTGAGGGTGAGCGCACGTTCCAGCGATGTATTGCGCGCCTTGAGCAGGCGCCGTTGCTGATACAACTCGATGAACACGTTGACCTTGCTCAGAATCACGTGCGGCTCGATGGGCTTGTGCAAAAAATCCACCGCGCCGGTTTCGTAACCTTGGAACGCACGCATCGGGTCGTTCGGCGAGGCCGTCAAAAAAATGATCGGCACATGCCGGGTGCGCTGCGAGCCGCGCATCAGTTCGGCCAGTGAAAAGCCGTCCATTTCCGGCATATGCACATCCAGCAATGCCAACGCCACATCGTGTTCGAGCAACAGCTCCAGCGCCTGCGCGCCGGAGGCCGCGCATAGTACCTGGATGCCGTCGCGCTGCAGCAGCGCTTCCATCGCCACCAGATTCTGCGGTACGTCGTCCACGATCAGCAGCTTGGCCGGTTCGGTGGTACTGCTGTCTGCAGCCAGGCCGGTCGCGGTGAGATTCATCGGTGGAAAGCCTCCAATCGGCTGCAGATCGCCTGCAAGGTGAGCACCGCATCGGCACCGGCGTGGGCGATGGCGGAGGCGGGCATCAAGGGAGACGCCGCATCGTCGGGCAGCTGGATCCAGGCGGTGCCGCCGACCGCGCGCACCGCCGCCACGCCAGCGCTGCCATCGCTGCTGGCGCCGGTGAGCAGGATCGCCAGCAGCCGTTGCCCGAAGACATCGGCGGCCGATTCGAACAAGGGGTCGATCGCCGGGCGCGAGAACAGCACCGGCGCATCCATCGACAACGCCAAGCTATCGCGGTTTTCTACCAGCAAATGATAGTCGGGCGGGGCGATGGTCACAGTGCCGGCGAGCAGCGGTTGCTTGTCCTCTGCCTCGCGCACCGGCAAGGCGCAGCGTGCATCCATCAATTCGGCAAGATGGCTGGTGCGGTCGCGTGGCAGATGCAGCACCACCAACACCGGCATCGGCAACTCCGCAGGCAGGCTGGACAGCAACGCCTGCAACGCCATCACACCGCCGGCCGATGCACCGACCACGATCGCCTCGAAGTGCTGCCACCCATGCGCGCCGCTCATGCCGCCTTCCGAAACAGACGTTGCTCGCGGGCCACGGTTTCGAAGGCCTGCGCATGCGCGCCGAACTGCAGCGATTCCTTGCTGCCCAGACCCAGAAAACCACGGTGCACCAGCGCGTCATGGAACAGACCCACCGCGCGATCCTGCAGGGTGCGGTTAAAGTAGATCAGCACATTGCGGCACGACACCAGATGCACTTCGGAGAACACCGTATCGGTGGCCAGGCTGTGATCGGCAAACACGATGTGGCGCTTGAGGCGGCGATCGAACACCGCGCCGTCGTAGGCGGTGGTGTAGTAATCGGACAAGGACCCGCGGCCGCCGGCCTCCAGATAATTGCGGCTGAACTGCGCAATCCGGTCGATGCCGAAGGCGCCGGCTTCGGCCATGCCCAGCGCTTCGGGATTGATGTCGGTGGCGTAGATCACCGCTTTTTCCAGCAGGCCTTCTTCGTGCAGCAGGATCGCCAGCGACCAGACTTCTTCACCGGTGCTGCAGCCGGCCACCCATAGTTTGATCGAGGGGTAGGTGCGCAATACCGGCACCGCATGCTCGCGCAAACAGCGGAAATAGGCCGGGTCGCGAAACATCTCCGACACCTGCACGGTAAAGAACTGCATCGCCTGCGCAAACGTCTCCGGCTCGTGCAGCAGGCGATGCTGCAGATCGGCCACGCGTGCGCAATCGAAGCGTCCCATGGCGTGGCGCATGCGTCGACGCAACGAGGACACCGCGTAATCGCGGAAGTCGTAGTGATAGCGCTGGTAGACCGCTTCCAGCAGCACCCGCAGCTCCAGATCGAACAGCTCCACTGCAGTCATTGCCGCGAGCACCACACCCGGCACAGCGACACCAGCTTGTCCACGTCGATGGGCTTGGCGATGTAGTCGTTGGCACCGGCCTCAAGACAGCGTTCGCGATCGTCGGCCATGGCCTTGGCGGTCAGCGCGATGATCGGCAGATCCTGCCACTGACGATTGGCACGGATCTGGCGCATCGCAGTGAGGCCATCCATCTCCGGCATCATGATGTCCATCAGCACCAGGTCCACTTCGTGCCTGGCCAGATGTTCCAGCGCCTCGCGGCCATTGCGGGCGATCTGCAACGTCACGCCCAGCGGTTCGAGCACGCTGGAGAGCGCAAAGATATTGCGCACATCGTCTTCTGCCAACAGCACGGTGGCGCCATCCAGCACCGCATCGCGGCGGCGCGCTTCGCGCAGCAGGCGTTGCTGGTCGCTGGGCAACGAGGCTTCCACGCTATGCAGGAACAGCGTCACTTCGTCGAGCAGGCGCTCCGGCGAGCGCACGCCCTTGATGATGATGCTCTTGGAATAACGGCGCAGGCGTTGTTCTTCGTCGCGTGTGAGTGCGCGCCCGGTGTAGACGATCACCGGCGGGAACGCGACCGCATCGTTGCCGGCCATGCGTTCGAGCAGGTCGTAGCCACTACCGTCGGGCAGCGCCAGATCGGTGACCATGCAATCGAAGGTGGAGCCGGCCAGTTGCTGCATGGCTTCGGCGATGCTGCCCACCGCGACGATTTCCAGTTGATCGCGCGCCAGCAGCAGTTCCAGATTCTCACGCAGCGCGCTGTCGTCTTCGACGATCAACAAGCGGCGCACGGCGCGTGCATTGGTGTCTTCCAGCTGGCGGATTGCGCCGGCCAGCAGCTCGCGCGTGGCCGGCTTGATCAGATAGCCCACCGCACCGAGTTCCAGCGCAATCTGGCTGCGCTCCATGGCCGAGACCACATGCACCGGGATGTGTCGCGTTGCCGGGTCGCGCTTGAGCCGCTCCAGTACGCTGAGCCCGGAGGCATCCGGCAGGCCGATGTCGAGCAGAATGCCGCTGGGGCGCAGGTCCGCCGCCAGCTGCAGCGCTTCTTCGGCGCTGGGCGCCACCACGCAATCGAAGTCCAGCTCATGCGCCAGGTCGACCAGGGCTTGCGCAAAACGCGTGTCGTCTTCCACCGCCAGGATCAGCCGGCCCGGACGGTTGCGTTGATCGCGATCGTCGTCGGCGCGCTGGAGCGGCGCTGCACTTGCTGCAGGAATCGGCAGCGGCAAGGCGCTGGACGCAACCACAGCCTGCTCACCAAGACGAGATGCCATCGCCATGCCGCTGGTGTGCTGCGCTGCTTGCGCGGCGTTAATCGACGCCGGCGGCGCATGCCTTTCCGCAACAGTCACACCCTCGGCCGGCGCGCCATCGGTCGGCAATTCCAGCGTGAAGCAACTGCCGCGTCCCGGCTCGCTGTCCACACGGATGCTGCCGCCCATGCGCTGCGCCAGATCGCGCGAGATCGACAGCCCCAGACCGGTGCCGCCATAGCGACGGCGCGTACTGCCATCGGCCTGACGGAACGCCTCGAAGATGATCTCGGTCTGTTCGCGCGCAATGCCGATGCCAGTGTCCTGGACCTTGAACAGCACGCGTCCCGGCGCCTGCGCCTGGATCGACAGACTGACGCTGCCGTGCTCGGTGAACTTGAGCGCATTGGCCAGCAGGTTCTTGAGAATCTGCTGCAGACGCTGACTATCCATGACCAGTTGCGTCGGTGCATCGGCGTCGGCCGTGATCTGCAACGCAAGACCTTTTTGCCGTGCCAGTGGCTCGAAGGTTTCGCGCAGGCGCTGCAGCACCGAGCTGGTGGCGATGGTGTCGTCGGCCAGTTCCACATGCCCGGCTTCGATCTTGGACAAATCCAGAATGTCGTTGATCAGCGCCAGCAGATCGTTGTTGGAAGAGAGAATCGCCTGCGCATATTTCACCTGCTCGGGACTGAGCGTGCCGTCCTTATTGTCGGCCAGCAGCTTGGCCAGGATCAGCGCGCTGTTGAGCGGGGTGCGCAACTCGTGCGACATATTGGCCAGGAATTCGGACTTGTAACGCGAGGCGGTGGAGAGCTCGTTGCTATTGCGCACCAGTTGGTTCTGCGCAATCAGCAAGGCCTGCTTCTGCGCCTCCAGTGCCTGGGTGCGTTCTTCCAGCTGCACGTTGGTCTGTTCCAGTTCGGCCTGCTGCTGTTCCAGATCGCTTTGCGATTGCTGCAGGCTGCGGCTTTGCTCTTCCAACTCTTCGTTGGTCACGCGCAGCTCTTCCTGCTGGGTCTGCAGTTCTTCGCTCTGGCGCTGGGTTTCTTCCAGCAAGGTCACCAGCTGCGCGCGCAGCAACGCGGTGCGCAAGGCCAGGCCGATGTTCTCGCCACAGCGTGCCAATAGTTCCTGCTCGCGCGAACCGGCAGTGCGCGGGTCGGTCACGCGGCCAAGTTCGACGATACCGATCACACGGCCATCGGCAGTGACAGGTGCCAGCAGCAGTTCCTGGCAACTGCTCTTGCCCAGGCTGGAGGCGATCTGCAGATGTCCTGCGTCCACGCCGCGCACGCGGCGCACCGCGCCACGCTGTAAGGCGTCGCCCAGTTGCCCGGTGTTGGTCGGCAGCGTCTTGGGCATGTCGGCCGGAAGCGCGGTGCCACCGGTCAAACGCAGGCGCTCGCCTTCGATGCGATACAGCGCGCCCACCTGCGCATCCAGCGTGTCGCACAGTGCGCTAACGGCAGCATCGGCCAATGCTTCCGGGCTTTGGTCGCCGCGCAAACTCGCTTCGACCGTGTTCTCTGCCTGCTGCAGCCACAGCGCGAATTCGGCTTGACGCCGCGCGCGTATCGCCTGCGTCACCACCAACGCCATCGCCAGGAACGACACGCCACCGATGCTGCGGTTGATCGAGGAAAAACTGGAATTGGTGCTGGACGGCGCCAGATTGAAACCCACTGCCAACAACACGCATGACAGCGCGCCCACAATCAATGGAACCTGCGTGCGGTTTTGAAACACCGTCACCCCAACCGCGACGAAGTAGGTCAGCCACACCGCATAGCCAAGCGGTGTGACCAATTCCACAGCGAGCGTCGCAGCCATCAAGGCCCCCGCGATGACCAACACCCAGCGGTCGCGTGTGGTCGAGATGTTCTGCATGAGGCGCGCGGACCTAAGTGGGAGGGCGGTCATGTTAGCCGATAACTTTCACGCGTAAATCGCCGGAAATTTGACGCTTTCCGGCCGGGTTGGCTTGCACATGGCCTTCACGTATCCGTCACTATGGTCGCGCGCTTTGCAGGGGGAAACATCGCGTGATGGATGCGGAAACGGCCACCGACACCGTCGGGCCGCTTTCTCACAACAGCCGGCAGTGCCAGCTGTTGCTCGAGAGCATGTGCGATTGCGTGATCTACACGCTCGATACGGGCGGCCACGTGCGTAGCTGGAATACAGCCTGCGAGCACGTTCACGGTTACGCCGCTGCCGAGGTCATGGGGACGCATTTTTCACGTTTTTATGCGCGCGAAGATGCGCCGCGCGGCGAGCCGGCACACCTGCTTGAGATCGCCAGGCGCGATGGTCGCGCTGCTGCAGAGGGCTGGCGCTTGCGCAAGGATGGCAGCCAGTTCCTTGCCCGCGTGGTGATCGAACCGGTATTGGAACTCGACGTGCTGATCGGTTTTGCCGTGGTGATCTGCGATATCAGCGAACGCCATGCAGCGCAGCAATCGCAGCAGGTGTTGTCGCAGGCGCAACGCAGCCAGGCGCTGGGCCGGTTGACGCGGGGCATGGCGCATGACTTCAACAATCTGCTGACCGTGATGGCGACCAGCCTGGATCTGATCTCGCGGCGTGCGGGCGAGGATGCGCGTCTGCGCACCTTGTTGGGTGCTGCGCAGACGGCAGTGGAGCGGGGCACCTTGCTGACCCACCACGTGCTCGCCTTCGCACGCGGGCAGCAATCGCCTCCGCAACGTCATGCAGTCAATGCAATCGTGACCGGCGCGTTGGAACTGCTGCTGCGTGCGTGCCCGGCCGGCATTGGCCTCTCGCTTGAATTGGCCCAGACACTGCCGGATGTGCGTATGGACCCAGGTCAATTGGACGCCGCATTGCTCAACCTGGTCTTCAATAGCTGCGATGCCATGCCCGATGGCGGTACGATCGTGCTGGCCACCGCCGTACAGCGGCGTGCCGCACCGTCCGACCCGCACGCTGCACAGCGCACTTACGTCAGCGTTGCGGTGCGCGATAATGGCAGCGGCATGCCGGCAGATGTAGCCCAGCGCGCTGGCGACGCGTTTTTCACCACCAAGGATGCGGGCACGAACGCCGGCCTGGGCTTGAGCCAGGTGTTCGGCTTCGCGACCCAATCCGGTGGTTTTGTCGAGCTTGACACCGCACCCGGACACGGCACCACCGTGACCTTGTTTCTCCCGGCCATCGAGGATGCCGAGCATGACTGAATCCCTGCGCTTGCTGATGGTTGAGGACCAAGAAGAGTTACGCGAACTGATCGGCGAGGCACTGCGCGATGCCGGCATCACCGTCGACACCGCCGACGATGGGCACAGTGCATTGCGCATGCTGCGCGAGAGCGGCCCTTACGATGTGGTGTTCAGCGATATCCGCATGCCCAACGGCATGTCGGGCATCGAGCTGAGCGAGCAGGTGACGCAACTGCTGCCGCAGGCGCGCATCATCCTGGCGTCCGGGTTTGCCAAGGCGCAGTTGCCGCCACTGCCGCCGCAGGTGGATTTTCTGCCCAAGCCCTACCGCCTGCGTCAGCTGATCGACATGCTCAAAGGCGTTGCAGCCAACGCGTAAACGTTGGCTGCATCCAGCTCGTGCGGCCGGTTCAACGGCTCTGGTAGTACACCTTGTCGATGGCGATCTCCACCGGCGCGGCCGGGGGATCGGCCACCAGCATGAACATCTGTTTGACCGCCTGCAGATCCAGATCGTAGAACGCGCTGAAGGGGATGCTGACTTCATGCCAGGCGCCATCGCGCACCAATCCGTACTGATTGCCGCCCGCGGCGAAGTCCACCCAGCTGTCGCCGAAACTGGTGTTAATGCCGATCTTGAAGGTCGAAGGCGTAGTGGTTTTAACGTGCAGTTTCAGTGCGCCGCCCGCATATGCAGCCATATTGCGATAGTCGGTCTGGATGCCCAAGCCGTACCAGGCACCGGCGTTGGCGCGGTACGCCATCACGTTGCGGCCTTCGAATGGGGTCTGCGCAATCGGGGTGAGGTTGTTCCATACGTACAGCTCGGCATCCTGGCCGAAGGTCAGCCGCGCACTGGTATCGCTTTGCTCGGTAAATACACCGAAGCGCCCCGCAGGCGCGGCATGTTGCGCGCCGATATACAGTTGTGCGCCGGGGTTTTGATACAGCCGGATGTAATCGATCTCCATCTTGCCCGGTAGCGGCGCCGTCACCGCAGCAGGCGAGGTAATGCCGGTATAGGTGCCGCCCACCGCAAGATTGAGCAGCAGATATTGCTGCTGGTGGAATTCGTGCAACGAGGCGCCTTGGATGTTGGAGATCGCAAATTCAAAGTACTGCTGGCCGTCGATCGACACGCGGATGAATTGCGGGTCCCAGGTCATCCGGTACACATGGAAGTCGTTGTGCAGATTTACCGGGCTGGTGTAGCTGGTGTCGTAGTCGGCTTGCGCGCCGTTGTAGTCCCAATGCACGGCCGCGCCGATGCGGCGGTTGGCGGTGCCGGCGGCGATTGCCGCCGCCATGCCGGCCTCCATCAGATCGATTTCGCCGCGGCCGGGCCACACGCCGATCGTGCCCAGCATCCAATACGCCGGCCATAGCCCGTTGCCGACAACCGGCGTCTTGATGCGCGCTTCCAACGTGCCGTATGTGAAGTGCATGCGGCCTTCGGTCTTGAGCCGTGCCGAAGTAAACGGCATGCCCTGAAACGCTTCGCGCCGCGCCTCGATCACCAGCCGGCCATTATCGATACGCGCATTTCCGGCACGGCTGGTGTAGTACTGCATCTCGCCATTGCCCCAGCCGCATAAACCGATCTGGCAGCCGTTACCGACGTCGTAGGTCCATTTGTTGCCGTCGATGGCCGGCCCGTTGAAGTTGTCTTCCCACACCAGGGTCTGCGCCTGCGCACTCGGCGCCAGGGCCATGCCCAGCACAACAGCGAACTGCACAGCGACACTGCGTAGCGTGTTCATGCGTGCTTCCCCAAAAGACGGACTCACGTCCGTGGAGAAGCGACGCTGCGCAGGTGCTGCTTCAGTGTCAAAGCAATTGTCGGGCGTGTTTCAGTTCCGTGGTGTTCATTACGGAATAATCCATCATTGGCATGACGGCGGTCGCAAACGCGGTCTGTGCCGTGCTGCGCGGCAGCACTTGTCTGCGACCGGCAGATGCACATCCACGCGCACTTCAATGCCCCGCGTGCACCGTCCACGCCACCAGTCGTATCACCAATGGCCGCACCACCAGCACGCAACAGAACGCGGTGGGCATCGCAATGCGGTAGGCGTCCAGCACGCGCCATAGATAGCCGGGTGCCAGCCCGGTGTTGGCGCCGGTGATGACCAGGCACATCAGCAAAGCCATGATCGCGGCCATGTAGAACGCGAAGACGAACGGGGTGGCGCGCACACCGAGTTTCCAGCGCGGTCGCGCCAACGGAGAGGAGGGTGGAGATGACGACATGGGGATGACCTCGACTGCCGCACAACCGCGGCGTGAAGGGAACTGTAGAGGCGCCACCGCGGCCGGGGTAGATCGCGTAGCCTTGTGGCTTACGTAAGAAAAACTTACGAATCGTTTGGTAATACTTGCCTCAACAATGAACATTCTTCAGTCCATCCGTAGTTTTGTCAGCACCGTCGATGCCGGCAGCATTGCCGGCGGAGCCAAGTTGCTCGGCGTCAGCGCGGCTGCGGTCAGCCAGAACATCGCGCGGCTGGAGCAGCATCTGGGCGTGCGCCTGCTGCACCGGACCACGCGCAGCCTGGCACTCACCGAGCGCGGCACGCTGTACTTCGAACAGGTGCGGCAGCTGGAGCGCGACCTGGAACGCGCGCGGCAATCGGTCGCCGGTCCGCAGCAGGCCCCGGCCGGGCGCTTGCGCGTGGCCAGCACCGCCGCTTTTGCGCGCCATGTGCTCGCTCCGATGTTGCCGGCGCTGCGCCAGCGCTATCCGCAACTGGAGATCGAGCTGTTGTGCACCGACCGCGCCGTGCAGCACGCGCAGGAAAGCGTGGACGTCAGCCTGCGCATCGAAGCACAGCTGGAAGACGGCCTGGTGGCGCGCTGCATCGCGCAGGTGCCGCTGGTGGTCTGCGCGGCGCCCGAGTACCTGGCCCGTTGCGGTACCCCGCAGACCCCGGACGAATTGAAGTACCACCACTGCCTGTTGCTGCGTTACCCGGTGGATGGGCGTTGTCTGCCTTGGAGCTTCGTCCGCAATGGCGTGCGCTTCCAGCCGGAGCTGGGCAAGGCGATGGTCAGCGACGATATCGATGCGCTCGCCACCATGGCCGCTGCCGGCGGCGGCATTGCACGACTGGCCGCGTATGTCGTGCAGCCGTATCTGCAGCGCGGTCAGCTGCAGCCGCTGTTCGTGCCCGAGACCCGCGGAACGACCCAGGCCGCGCCAGAACCGCTACGGATCTACCTGTGCGTCGCCGACCGCCGCGACTTCACTCCAAAGGTGCGCGCCTTTATGGACCACGTACTTGAACGCCTGCCGGCGGAGTGGCGCATTGCCGAGCCAGCGCTGACATCTGCGCCAGCTCAAGCAGCAACCGGTGCATAGCCAGCATCTGAGTTGCAACCCTTTGTGCCCTGCGCTCTGGTCAATAAGGCGCACAAAGGCGTGATGCGTTGACTCGCAAATGCGTGCCAAGTTGCTTGCAAGCGGTTCACTTTGAAAAGTGCAGCGCCCCAAGTCATCGTTCCTGATCAACTACAACGGCGGCAGCTACCGCCGCCGCTGTTGCTCATTCCACCTTGGACATGACAACCAAGCGCGCCGGCGGCTTTCAGTCAACGCGTCTGCCGTCACCATCGCTCACTCCAGCTTGAGCATCACAATCGAATGCGCCGGCAGCGCAACGCTCAACGCCTTGCCTTGCACGCGCGCTCCCTTGAACGCTTTCGGCTCCACCGCATGTGGCTGGGCGAAGGTGTTGTGCGCGGTGATCGCCGGCGCAGTGAGGATCTGCCCGTCTACGCTGCTCGGCGACAGGCCTTCTACCTGCACGCTCACGTTCGCCGCCGAGTTCGCATCCAGATTGGTCAGCGCGACATACACATGCCCATCCTTGGCCTTGACTGCCGAGCCGTGCACGGCGGGCACATGCACATCGCCGTGGCGGTACTCGGGCGTCTGCAAGTGCAGTGGCAGGTAGGTGGCGTCCTGGTACGGCTTGTACAGCGCGAACACGTGGTAGGTGGGCGTCAGCACCATCTTGTCGCCGTCGGTGAGGATCATCGCCTGCAGCACGTTGACCATCTGCGCGATATTGGCCATGCGCACGCGCTCGGCATGCGCACTGAAGATGTCGATATTCAACGACGCCACCAGCGCATCGCGCAGGCTGTTTTGCTGATGCAGAAAGCCCGGGTTCGCATCGGGCAGGCCGGCGTACCAGGTGCCCCATTCGTCCACGACCAGCGCCACTTTCTTGTCCGGATCGTAGCGGTCCATGATCGCGCTGTGTTTGGTGATCAGCTCGTCCATCACCAGCGTGCGCGACAGCGTATCGATCCAGGCGGTTTCGTCGAAATTGGTGGACGATGCGCGCGGCGGCCAGCCACCGGGCACGGTGTAGTAGTGCAGGCTCAGGCCGTCCATCAACGTGCCGGCCTCGCGCATCATCACTTCGGTCCAGTGATAATCGTCGTTGTTGGGGCCGGGCGCGATCTTGAGGATCTTCTGATTGGCCGGCGCCTTGACGAAGGTCTGGTAGCGCCGATACACGTCGGCCGCATATTCCACGCGCATATTGCCGCCGCAGCCCCACAGCTCGTTGCCCACGCCAAAGTAGGGCACCTGCCACGGCGCATCGCGGCCATTGGCGCGGCGCTCCTGGGCCAGGCTCGAGCGCGTGGGCGCGGTCATGTACTCGGCCCACTGCGCAATCTCGTCCGGCGCCGCATTGCCCACATTGCCGGCGATATAGGCCTGGGTGCCAAGCAGCTCGGTAAAGTTCATGAATTCGTGGGTGCCGAAGCGGTTGGACTCTTCCACACCGCCCCAGTGCGTGTTGATGCTGATCGGGCGTTTGGCCGGGGCCCCGACGCCATCGCGCCAATGGTATTCGTCGGCAAAACAGCCGCCGGGCCAGCGAATGTTCGGGACTGCGATCGCCTTCAACGCGGCCACCACATCGTTGCGATAGCCACGCGTATTGGGGATTGCCGAGTCCGCGCCGACCCACACCCCGCCATAGATGCCGGTACCCAGATGCTCGGCGAACTGGCCGAACAGCTGACGCGACACCTGCGCACCGGGCTGGTCCGCCCGCAGCGTACCGCTCACCTTGACCTCGGTAGCCGATGCGGTAAGTGCGTTCGTTATCAATGCAGCGGCGACGATTGATTGCAACATCCGCCTGCGCGGGATTTGCAACGCGAGGGAAATCCACTGCATCGGCTTGTCGCTCCTGGGCGGGTTGGTCGAGTCGTTCACGCACTGCCAGATCGGCAGGCGTGGCGCCAGCGTATTACGAGCAAGGACCGATGTCTGCGCCCATAGCTGCATCGCCGCAGCTCGCAGGAGCCCCGCCATGCACAGTTTCAAGGTCCAACTGCGTCGGCGCATCGCTGAAGAAGCGCCATCAGAGGGGCCTTTGCAAGCTCCCTTCTTGGTGCGTCTAATCCAATGCGAATATGGTGTAACAAAACGCACAACAATGCGTTTGATTATTTATGTACTGTAATGCACGGGAGACATCGGCTCCGATTCCGTTCGATCCAAGTCAGCTTCAGGAGCAATGCCATGCATTTGCACGCTGTTATCGCTACGGCATTTCTTGCAGTGGCTGCATCTGCTCAGATCGCGCAGGCCGAGCGGATCGACTCGGTTGTGGCCAGTCGCCACCACCAGGTGGACGCCATCCTCTCAAAATGGAAGGCGGGAGAAACGCCTGGGTGCGCTGTCGGTATCTCGGTGAACGAGGTCCTCGACTATGCCAAGGGCTTTGGGACTGCAGACCTCTCCAGCGCCACGCCAATCACTCCTGGAACCGTCTTCCATGCCGCGTCGATTTCCAAGCAGTTCACAGCCTTCTCCATCGGCCTGCTGGAGGAAAGAGGCCAGCTTTCCTACGACGACAGCATCCGAAAATACATCCCGGAATTCGCTGGCTATGCAGACGCGATCACAATCAGCGACCTGATACATCACACCAATGGCCTCAGAGAACAGGGGCAATTGCTCAACCTGGCCGGATGGCGCGACTCCGACATTTACACCGAGTCCGATGTCATCTGGGCGCTGACCCACCAGCATGGCCTCAACTTTGAACCCGGCGCTGAGGTGGTTTACAGCAACGCTGCGTATACGCTTCTTGGCGTCGTTGTCCAACGCGTTTCCGGCAAGACGCTCCGCCAATTCGCACAGGACGAGATATTCGTCCCGCTCGGCATGACCGACACCCACTTCAGCGACCGCTATACCGAGGTCGTCGCAAACAGGGCGCTGAGCTATGTTACGAATGGAAGCGCAACCTGGGACTTCGCCCCGCTTACGATCACCCACTACGGTTCGACCGGCCTTCTCACAACAGTCGGCGACTTATTGAAGTGGGAACGGAATCTAATCGACGGTCAGGTCGGTGGCCAGACCTTGATTGCCAAAATGAAGGAGTCAGGCACGCTCCGCGACGGGACCAGGATCAACTATGGCGGTGGACTGCGGCTTGACGAGTACCGGGGCCTGAAGCTCATCAGCCATGATGGCGCCGACGTGGGTTTTCGGTCGGATGCCTTGCTTTTCCCCGATCAGCGCCTGGCCATCGTCGCGCTCTGCAATGGCGCGACGACCGAACCGGCAAGCATTACCCGCGCAATAGCCGATATCTACCTTGAGCCTTTGAATCTGCCTGCACGCCTCGCCCCTGCTGTACGGATGGCTCCCGAGGCGCAGTCGGCCTTGGCCGGGACCTATTGGAGCCCACAGACCGATGAACTGATACGACTCGACTGGAAGGACAATGCGTTGAGGCCGGCCGGAGCCTCTGGTCTAGTTCCGATAGGCAGCGATGTCTTCCGCCCTAGCGACCAACCGCACGAGTGGATGTTTCACCGACCCTCAAGCCGGGTTGGCGATTTCCGATTGGTGGTGCGCGACTTTTGGCCGACCACACGGGAGTTCGTGAAGATCACCGAGCCCCTGCCTGCTCAGTCCGACTTGGTGGCACTGACCGGCACCTATCACAGCGAAGAGACCGACATGACGTACACCGTTGCGTTCGTGGATGGGCGATTGCGGCTTTCCTGGCCCCGTGGATATGAGCTCTCCCTCGATCCGGTGGGCGGCAACCGTTTCTCGAGCAGCCGTGGAACCATCACTTTCGTCAGCAATGGTAAGGGCCGTGTAGAGGGGCTGACCCTTAGCAACAGGAGGCTGCGCCGAATGATGGCGAAAAGAACGGACGCAGGGGAAGATGACACCTGAATCGCCACGCGCTCACTGCGTTGGGACTGGCGCTGACCTTGAAGTACTTGGCCTGCCGCAGCTTGCAAACATCCACGGGCGATGTCGTAGCCGCCGCCATCCTTCGCGGTCACCACCACGCGTTCGGGCAGCGCTACTTGATCGACAGATTCACGGCTCCGGTGCGTGCAGGTCGATCCAGTCCTGCAGCGCGCTTAGCTACGCGGCGGCGGTGTGGCAGCTGGTGTAGTGGTCGGCGACGGTACCGGCAATCCCGCGTCGACCAGGACGGTCAGACCGTTGTTTTGCCAGTGCGCCGCTGCACCCGTTGCACTTGGCTAGATCTGCAGTAGCAGACCCGGCTGCTCGTCCACCGGCAAGCCCGGTCTGCACGCCCATTCGGTGCTAGTTGCCGTGGAAAGCGAGTGCCAGCGTCAAGATGCGCGCATCGGCATGGTCGGCAACGGCGCTCTCCCGCTATGCTCGCCAGCTTCCAGTATCGGAGGGACGATCCATGCAGCGCGTATTCGGGCAGTTGCCAGACGGTGTCGAGGTCCACGCGCTTACGCTGCGCAGCGATGCCGGGCTGGAGGCGGAAGTGCTCACCTATGGCGGCATCCTGCATGTGCTGCGGCTCACCACCGCACATGGCGTGGTGCCGCTGCTGCTGGCCTTGCCGGACCTGCCTGCTTACGCGGCCGACGGCGACAGCCTCAATATTCTGGTTGGCCGCTTCGGCAATCGCATCGCCGGCGCGCGCTACACGCTGGATGGTGTGACGCACATGCTGGCAGCCAACGAAGGGCGCAACCAGTTGCACGGCGGCCTACGCGGCTTCGGGCGGCGTGTGTGGCGCGTGCTGGAGCACACCTCGGATCAGGTGTTGCTGGGTTACGACTCGCCCGATGGCGAAGAAGGCTATCCCGGCAATCTGCAGGTGCGTGCGCGGCTGCAACTGGAGGGACGCAAGCTGCAGCTGGACTTCGAGGCGCAGTGCGATGCCGCCACCCCGTTGAATCTCACCCATCACCCATATTTCAACCTGTCCGGCGACCCGCATCACAGTGCCGCGCGGCAGGTGCTGCGCGTGCCGGCCGATCGCTATCTGCCGGTGGATGCCGAATCGATTCCCACTGGAGAGATCGCTTCGATCGCCGGCACGCCGTTCGATTTCCGCCTTGCTGCCGCGTTGGCCGATAACACTGACCCATCTCATCTACAGGTGGTGCTCGGCAAAGGCTACGACCAATGCCTGGTGCTGGCCGCCGACGCCGATTGCGTTGCCGAGCTGTATTCGCCGCACAGTGGCGTGGCGCTACGCATCATCAGCGATGCACCGGCGGTGCAACTCTACGAAGGCCAGCACCTGGACGCACATCATCCCGGCCTGGGCCGGGGCGTGTGTCTGGAGCCGCAGGACTACCCGGATGCGCCCAATCACCCCAACTTCCCGTCGACAATCCTGCGGCCAGGCGAGATCTACCGCCGCCGCATCGCCTATCACTTCGCCAGCGCTGGCCCGGATCAGCCGTGGGCCACGGTGAGCGCTGCGCTGGATGCCTGAGCGCGGGTACCGCAACCACGGTGAGACCAGGAGGCTACTTAAGCCAACACCATCAGCGCGGCCCCAGCACCAGCTCGATCACGAACTTGCTGCCGAAGAACGACAGCACCAGCAGCGCCATCGCGGTCAGCGTCCAGTGCACCGCCTTGGTGCCGCGCCAGCCATTGCGCCAGCGGCCGATCAGCAGCGCTCCGAACACGATCCACGACAGGATGCTGAGCACGGTCTTGTGCAACAGCCGCTGCGCCAGAAAGTCCTGCACGAACAGCAGGCCGGTCAGCAGGGTCAGACTCAGCAGCACGAAGCCCACCGTGATCGTGCGGAACAGCAACGTCTCCAACTCGGTCAACGGCGGCAGCGCACGCAGCCAAGTATGGAAATCGCGTCGGCGTAGCGCGCGCTCCTGCAACCACAGCATGATCGCCAGCAGCGCGGCGATCCCCAGCGTGGCGTAGGCCAGCAGCGCCATCCAGGCATGCAGCTCCAGCCGCCAGCCCAGATCCGAACTCGGCTCATGGCCGTAAGCGTGATAGCAGGCCAGCAGAATCGCCGACAGCGGAAACACCACCACGCCCACCGCCGCCATGCGCCCGCGCCCGCCGAACACCGCCGTCAGCGCGGCCATGCCCAGCCCGCACAGCGATAGTGCCGCGAAGAAGTGCATGTCCGGCCCGCCGGCGGTGCGGAATGCCACCAGCACGTGGTACCCGGCGTGCAACGCCACTGCCGCCAGCGCCGGTATCAGCCAGCGTGCAGGCGCCTGGTTGCCATCGCGCAGCACCGAACGGGTGAGCAGCGCGGTGGCCAACAGATACAAGGCGAACGCGATGAGAACGATTGTCATCGTGGAAGTTTCGCACACTGGGGGCTGGCGCCGGAATCGGGAATCCGGGAATCGGGAATCGGAAGAGCGGGCATGCCCGGCCGGGCAGGGCGGCCGATTGGCCTGTGCCGCTATAATCGACGCCCGTTTCCCCTCACGCGGTCCTTTGCGCATGTTCGAGTCCCTTACCCAACGTCTCTCCGGCACCATGGAGCGCCTGCGCGGCCGCGGCCGCCTGACCGAGGAGAACATCCGCGAAGCCACCCGTGAAGTGCGCATCGCATTGCTCGAAGCCGACGTGGCGCTGCCGGTGGTACAGGCGCTGATCGAACGCATCAAGGTGCGTGCGGTCGGCCAGGAAGTGCTTAAGTCGCTGACCCCGGGCCAGGCGCTGATCAAGATCGTCCGCGACGAACTGACCGCGGTCATGGGCGCGGCCGCCACCGACCTCAACCTCAATGTGCCGGCGCCGGCGATCATCCTGATGGCGGGCCTGCAGGGCGCGGGCAAGACCACCACGGTCGGCAAGCTGGCCAAGCACCTGAAGGAAAAGCGCAAGAAAAAGGTCATGGTGGTCTCGGCCGACGTCTATCGCCCGGCCGCGATCGAGCAGCTCAAGACGCTGGCCGAACAGGTCGGCGTGCTGTTCTTCGCCTCCGACGCTTCGCAGAAGCCGGTGGACATCGTGCGCGCCGCCATCAGCGACGCGCGCAAGTCGTTCGTCGACGTGCTGCTGGTCGATACCGCCGGTCGCCTGGCGATCGATGCGGCGATGATGGACGAGATCAAGGCGCTGCACGCCGCGGTCAACCCGACCGAAACCCTGTTCGTGGTCGATGCGATGACCGGCCAGGACGCGGCCAACACCGCCAAGGCCTTCGGCGAAGCGCTGCCGCTGACCGGCGTGGTGCTGACCAAGACCGATGGCGACGCCCGTGGCGGTGCCGCGCTGAGCGTGCGCTACATCACCGGCAAGCCGATCAAGTTCGTCGGCACCGGCGAAAAGACCGACGGCCTGGACGTGTTCCATCCCGACCGCGTCGCCAGCCGCATCCTGGACATGGGCGATGTGCTGTCGCTGGTGGAGCAGGTCGAGCAGAGCGTCGATCAGGAAAAGGCTGCCAAGCTCGCCGCCAAGGTCGCCAAGGGCAAGAAGTTCGACCTCAACGACATGAAGGAACAGCTCGAGCAGATGCAAAACATGGGCGGCATCCATGGGCTGATGGACAAACTGCCGGGCATGGGCCAGATCCCGGACAACGTCAAGCAGCAGGTCACCGGCAAGGAAGTGCCGCGCATGATCGCGATCATCAATTCGATGACCAAAAAAGAGCGCCGCAACCCGGCGCTGCTCAACGGCTCGCGCCGCTCGCGCATCGCGCGCGGCTCGGGCATGCAGCCGGCCGACGTCAACAAGCTGATGAAGCAGTATCAGCAGATGGAAAAGATGATGGGCAAGCTGGCCGGCGGCGGCATGAAAGGCCTGATGCGCAACATGAAGGGCATGATGGGCGCCATGGGCGGCCGCGGCGGCATGCCGTTCCGCTGAGTTCAGTAATGCGCTGACGCGGCCAGCGCCGCGCCACACGGTCCCTGCGCTGGCAATGTAGGGCATCGCGCAGATGCAGCTGCGATTGCGTGGATGCAGTCAAACGCCCAGGTCAAACGCTGAGTTGGTCGAGCGCGCGGTGCCCTCACCGCTCGCGGGACACGCCGTGAACCCGTCCCTGGGGGCTCGGTGGCGGCATCCATGCCGCCACACGGTCCCGCAATCGGCGAGGACACCGCACCAGAGAGTGAGTCGGTTGCTTTGAGAAGAGCTACGCACACCGACCATCTTGACTTGTCCTTGCCCGCCCACCGTCGCGGGACCTTACGCGGCATGGATGCCGCGTAAGAGCCTACACGGACGTACTTGCGGCGTGTCCCGCGATGGTGGGCGGGCAAGGGCCCTGCAGCCTTGTCGCAGATCAGCCGGCCTGCATTAGACTGGCGTGAAGTAGTTTTGTAGGCGGCTCTTAGTCGAGGTAACCATGACCGATAACCGCATGTATTTCGCAAACGATGAAGACGCTGCACTGCAGGCGGCCTACGCCGCAGCGCGCGACACCTTCAAGTTTTTCTGGCGCGAACTGTCCTGGGAATATCGCCGCATCGTGCCGGGCCTGGAGATGGCGGCAGTGAAACTGCCTTTCGCCACCGATGCTTCCGCGATTGATGCGCCTTCGCACGAGCATATGTGGATCTCCGACGTGCAGTTCGATGGCGAGCAGGTCTCCGGCAGCCTGCTCAACGATCCGGAATGGATCGCAGGACTCACTGCCGGTGACGCCGTGTCTGCACCGCTCACCGACCTGGAAGACTGGATGTACGTGGTCGATGGCCAGGTCTACGGCGGGCATACCATTGCAGCGATGCGTCGCACGATGTCGCAGGGCGAGCGCGCCGAGCACGACGCTGCGTGGGGCCTGGACTTCGGTGAGCCGGGCGTAGTGCGCCTGGTGCCTGCACCTGTGCCGGAGCGCAAAGGTGGCTTGTTCGGCAAGATGTTCGGTAGCAAGCCGGCTCAGGTCGCTGCGACGGAACAGGCTCCGTCCGAGCGCGAGCATCCGATGAGCGAGAACATGGGCGCAAAGTTCGACGAAGGCCTGCGCGATCAGCCGGACATGGTGCATTTCCGCGATGACGCCGGTTGGACGCTGTTGCAGCGCGATGCGTTGGCGGGCAACTATCAGCCGGTGTCATTGCTGTTGAAGCATGGCGCGGATGCGTCGCTGCGCACGCCATCGGGCAAGACGGCATTGGATCTGGCTCGGCAGATGCAATGGCCCAGAATCGTGCAGCTCCTCAAAGGCGATCACTGAGGTGTCGGTGACACCGTCGCTTGCGTCGGATGGCCGGTACGCAAACGTCGCGCGTTTTTGCCGGCGTTTTGGCTTAGGCGTTCCCATTCTGCTCAGCCCCATGGCCGGCGCTTGCCCAGTGCCGTTGTCGATGGCGGTTGCCGAAGCCGGTGGCATGGGCGCGATGGGTGCGGTGTTGTCGCAGCCGCAGGAGATCGTGGCATGGATGATGGCGTTTCGTGACGCGAGCAGCGGGCCTGCGCAGATCAATCTATGGATTCCCGATCCTGCACCGGTACGCAACGCAGATGCAGAAGCGCGCATGCGGGAATTTCTATCGCAGTGGGGGCCGCCAGTTTCTGCAGCCGCTGGCGACGCAACGCCAGCCGACTTCGACGCACAGTTCGATGCCTTGCTCGCCGCACGTCCTGCGGTTGCCTCATCGATCATGGGGCTGTTTCGGCCTGATCAGGTTGCGCGTTTGAAGGCTGCCGGCATCGCCTGGTTCGCCTGCGCCACCACACTGGACGAAGCGCTTGCAGCACAGGCCGCAGGCGCCGATGCGGTGGTCGCACAAGGGGCCGAAGCCGGTGGCCATCGTGGCGCCTTCGATGCCAGCCAGGCCGAGCGCCAGACGACCGGGTTGTTCGCCTTGTTACCGCGATTGGTCGATCACCTGCACATCCCGGTGATCGCCGCAGGCGGCATCGCCAGCGCACGCGGCATTGCTGCGGCGCTCACACTGGGCGCAAGTGCAGTGCAGATCGGTACCGGCCTGCTGCGCACGCCCGAGGCTGCACTGCCGAGCGCCTGGGCCGACGCACTGACGCAGGCCGAACCGGAACAGACCCAGCCGACCCGCGCATTCTCCGGCCGGCTGGGTCGTGCGCTGGTCACGCCGTATCTGCGTGCCGCCAGTGCTGCAGATGCGCCGCCGCCCGCGCCGTATCCGGTGCAGCGCGCGCTGACCGCGCCGATGCGCCAGGCCGCCGCGCGCGACAACCGCCTGGATGCCATGCAGGCCTGGGCCGGGCAATCGGCCTGGATGGCACCCGCGCAGCCGGCCGCGCAGGTGGTAACGCAGTGGTGGGCTGACGCGCAGGCGCTGTTATGTCGGTGATCTTCTGCAATGGCGTACCCGCCAGCGCTGCGCAGCTCGGGGCTGCCGCGCTGATCAACTATGGGCACTTCACCACGCTACAGGTGCGCAGCAGTGCCGCGCTCGGGCTGGATCTGCATCTGCAGCGCCTACAGCAGGGCAGTAGCGCGCTGTTCGGCATGGAGCTGGCGCAGGAGGCATTGCGTCTGCAAATGCACGCCGCGCTGGAAGCCTCGACAATGGCCGATGCCAGCCTGCGCGTCACCGTGTTTGCGCAGGATTACGACTTTCGCGATCCCTTGCGCGAGGTCGCGCTGGACGTGCTGGTTGCGGTGTCGCCGCCAGCGGACATGCCCGAGACCGGGCTGCGTGTGCAGGTGACCAGCTATGTGCGCGATCAGCCCGAGCTCAAGCATGTTGGGACATTTCCGCTGTTGCGGCTGCGCCGGCTGGCCATGAATACCGATCACGACGATGTCGTGTTGCAGGATCCGCAGGGCAGGGTGCTGGAAGGCGCGTTCTGGAATCTGGGTTTGTGGGAGCGCGGCGGCGTGGTCTGGCCGCAGGGACCGGCCTTGCTGGGAACGCGTCAGCAATTGCTGCAGACCGGGCTGGAAACGCTGGGGATCAGCCAGATTCGGCGGCCGGTGCAACTGGACGAACTGGATCGTTTCGATGGCGCCTTCGCCTGCAATGCGCGCGGGCAGCAGGCGATCGTGGCGATGGGGCCGGCCCGCTGGGGCCCGCATGCGGCCCAGCTGCCGTTGCTGGAGCAGGCCCTGCAAACCCATGCCTGGCAAGCGATCTGAGGCTTGGCGTGGGGCGGTCGCAGGGTGACTTGGCTTCGCCGCCGGTGCCCGCTATAATCGCCGGCTTACCGCGCCACTCTGGCGACTGGGCAACTCAGGAAAACGACACCATGGTCAAGATTCGACTGACCCGCGGCGGCGCCAAGAAGCGTCCGTTCTACCACATCATCGTGACCGACGTGCGCAGCGCGCGCGACGGCCGCAACATCGAGCGTCTGGGTTACTACAATCCGGTTGCACAGGGCGCAGAACCGCGCGTCGTGCTGGATATCGCGCGCGTCGACCATTGGGTCGGCCAGGGCGCACAGCTGACCGACAAGGTGCGTAACCTGTATCGCGAAGCATCCAAGCCTCAGGCCGCTGCGGCCTGATTTGGGAGGGCCGAGCGCATCGCTCGGCCTAGCTGACGCAGATGAAACAGACCGAGCGCCGTATCCTGCTGGGCAGGGTTGCCGGCGCTTTCGGTGTCAAGGGCGAACTCAAGATCGAGTCCTGGACCGAGCCGCGTAGCGCAATCTTCCGGTACCAACCGTGGATTCTGCGTACGCCCTCGGGTGAGGAGTCGACACTGAGCGGAGCGCGCGGGCGCGATCAGGGCAAGCATCTGGTCGCAACATTCCCCAACGTTTCCGATCGCGACACCGTCGAAGCCATGCACGGGATCGAGATTTACGTCTCGCGCAGCGTGCTGCCGCCCCCCAAGCCCGATGAATATTATTGGGTGGATCTGGAAGAGCTGCAGGTGGAAACCGTCGAGGGCGTCAAGCTCGGCACGGTGTCGCATCTGTTCTCTACCGGCTCCAACGACGTGATGGTGGTACGCGGCGATCGCGAACGGCTGGTGCCGTTCGTGCTGCCGGATTTCGTCAAGTCGGTCGACTTCGAAGCCAACTTGATCGTGGTGGACTGGGATCCGGATTTCTGATCGGAATTTCTGTTCAGAGCAGCGCGTCCGCTCTGCTCTAGCGTTACCCATTTCCCACTCTCGATTCCCGATTCCCAGTGCGCATCGACGTCATCAGCCTGTTCCCCGAGTTCATCGCGCAATGCGCGGCTTTCGGCGTGGTCGGGCGGGCGCAGGAGCGTGGCTTGCTGGAACTGCAGGGCTGGAATCCGCGTGACCATGCGCAGGGTAACTACCGCCGTGTGGACGACCGTCCGTTCGGTGGTGGGCCAGGCATGGTGATGTTGATCGAGCCGTTGCGGGCCTGTCTGGCTGCGGTGCAGGCCGCAGACACGCGTCCTGCACCGGTGATCTACCTCAGCCCGCAGGGGCGGCCGCTTACCCAGCCGCTCGCACGCGAGCTGGCGCAGTTGCCACGCATGGTGTTGGTGTGCGGGCGCTACGAAGGCGTGGACGAGCGGTTTCTGGCGCAGGCGGTGGATATGGAAATCTCCATCGGCGACTACGTGTTGTCCGGTGGCGAGCTTGGCGCAGCGGTGCTGGTGGATGTGGTGACGCGGTTGCAGGAAGGCGTGTTGAACGACGCCGAATCTGCGGCCCAGGACAGTTTCGAAGGCCCGCAGGGTCTGCTGGATTGCCCGCACTACAGCCATCCCTCGACCCATGACTGGGGCGATGTGCCGGATGTGCTGCGCTCGGGTAATCACGCTGCAATTGCGCGCTGGCGTCGGCAGCAGTCGCTGGGCCGGACCTGGCTGCGTCGCCCGGATCTGCTCGACGAGGCCGGGTTGGACAAAAACGATCGCCGCTTGCTGGAGGAATTTCGTCGCGAACTCGCCTCAGACGAAGATAAACCCGGCGACAAGTAATAAGGGCTCACCCCTAGCTCTTGCAACATTGATTGGGGTACAATATGCGGCTTGCTGGCCAGCCTTGCGTCTGGCCCTCCTACGAACCTCGAGCAATCGCCGTGCGGCGACTGCCGGTCCAATATCACCAGACACGCGGTGCCCATCATGAGCAAACTCAACAAGACCATCCTGGCTGACTTCGAAGCCGCCCAGATTCAGCGCCAGCTGCCGGAATTCAACCAGGGCGACACCGTTGTGGTGAACGTCAAGGTGAAGGAAGGCAATCGCGAGCGCGTGCAGGCCTATGAGGGCGTCGTGATCGGTACCAAGAATGCCGGCCTGAATTCCGCGTTCACCGTGCGCAAGATCTCGCACGGTTTCGGCGTCGAGCGCGTGTTCCAGACCCACAGCGCCATCATCGACTCGGTCGAAGTGAAGCGCCGCGGTAAGGTCCGCGCCGGCAAGCTGTACTACCTGCGTGGTCTGGAAGGCAAGGCTGCCCGCATCAAGGAAGATCTGGCCGCCGCTGCGCAGGCCAAGGCTGCTCGCCAGGCTGCTGCCAAGGCTCAGTAAGTCACACTGGCAGGTTGTTTCTGCCACTGCCAAACGGCCGCCTTCGGGCGGCCGTTTGCGTTACGGGAATCGGGATTCAGGAATCGGCAGGTGGTGATCCCACAACGTTCGCGGGAACGTGTGGGCGCGCGAGCGTCTGTTCTCCGCACTGCCAGTCGACATCAGCGCTGGCGAGGCCTCGGCAATTCCGTCAACGGTGCCGTATCGGCGACCGGCGAGGCCGGGTGTGCCGGAACCTCCGCAGCGGCCGCCAGCTCTGCCGGATCCGCAGGTGTGGTCAACATGCGCGCCTTGCGCCAGCCGCCCCAGCGGTAATACGCCAGCGACAGCAGCATCGAGCAGACCGAACTGATCGGCAGACTCCACCAGATGCCGTCGGCTCCCAGATGCGGGATCAAGGCGTTTGCCAGCGGCACGCGCACACCCCACAGACCGAATGCCAGGATCAGCAGCGGCGGGATCACCGCGCCGGTCGCGCGCACCACGCCGGAAATCACAAAGCTCACGCCAAACAGCAGGAACGACCAGATGCCGATGTGATTGAGATGCCGCGCCACTTCCAGCGTCGGGCTGTCGGTCGGCAGGAACAGCGCGAGCGTCCAGTGATCGAACAGGATCAGCAGCACGATCAGAATGCCGGTCATCAAAAAGTTGGCGACGATGCCGGTGCGTGCGGTCGCATCCACGCGATTCCACAATCCCGCACCCACATTCTGCGCCGCCATCGTGGAGCAGGCAGCGCCCAGCGCCATCGCCGGCATCTGCACATACGTCCATAGCTGCAGCGCTGCGCCGTAAGCGGCTGCAGTGTCGGTGCCGAAGCCGTTGACCAGCGTCATCATCGCGATCATGGACAGCGAGATCAGCACCATCTGCAGGCCCATCGGCACGCCTTTGACGATAAGCGCGCGCAGGATCGTCGGTGAGATCCGGAACAGCTTCAGATCGCCGCGCCCCAACCAAAGGACGTGGCGTTTCTTGCGTAAATACAGCAGCAACCCGCCGAGTGCGACCACCTGCGCCAGCAGCGTGGCCCAGGCCGCACCGGCAATGCCGAGTGCCGGAAACGGGCCGAGACCGAAGATCAGCAATGGGTTGAACACGATGTCCAGCACCACCGACACCAGCAAGAAGCGGAACGGTGTGCGCGCATCGCCGGTGCCGCGCAGTGCCGCCGACAAAAATGCGAACACATAGATCAGCGGCATCGCCAGGAAGATGACGCGCAGGTACTCCTCGGCCAATGTCTGCGACGCCGGTGGTGTACCCATCGCGGTCAACAGATGCGGCGCCAGAAACCAGCCGAAGACCGCAATCGCTGCCGACAGGCCGCCGAAAAAACTGGCGCTGGTGCCCATGACCTTGCGTGCCTGCGCGATGTCGCGCGCGCCCATCGCCTGGCCGATCAGGATGGTGGAAGCCATGCCGATGCCGAACACCGAGCCGATCAGGAAGAACATGATGCTGTTGGCGTTGGCTGCGGCCGTCAGTGCCGCCTCGCCGAGGTAGCGGCCTACCCAGATCGCATTGATCGAGCCATTGAGCGATTGGGCGATGTTTCCCGCCAGGATCGGCAGTGCGAACAGCAGCAGATTCTTGCCGATCGGGCCTTCGGTCAGGACAGCGGATTTAGGCATCGCAGACGCGCCGTGGTGCGGAAGCTGCGAACACTAGCATTGGCGTGTGTGCCGCGTGCGGTCGCCTGGCGAATCTCAACAGCCGTGGAAGAGCGAGCTCGCCAGGCTGATGTCACGGGGCACCACACGTGCCATGCAGCTTTGCCTGTATCGGTCAGCCAGTGTGTGGCAGGCAGGCTGGATCTGGCCGGCGGTGGCGCTTGAGTTCCGGCGCGGTTGCCCAGATATTTCTCGCTCGATGCAGCCGGTTGCACCGCGCCGATGCAGCGAGATGACCACACCGGCATGCATCCCATGGACCCAACGGCAAGCACAACGCGATGACTCAATTGGTGGAACAAGCGACGACGGTCAGGCTGGATGTCTGGCTGTGGGCGGCACGCTTCTTCAAGACCCGCAGCCTGGCCAAGACGGCGGTGGACAACGGCAAGGTGGATGTCGCCGGCCAGCGGCCCAAGCCATCGCGTGCGGTACGCCAGGGCGAGCAGTTGCGCATCGACCGTGGCGGTGAAATCTTCGAAATCACGGTTGCCGCGTTGAGCGACGTGCGCGGCCCGGCACCCGTCGCGCAGGCGCTGTACGTGGAAAGCGACGCCTCACGCGAGGGACGCACGCAGTGGCGGCTGCAGCGCGTGGCCGAACGCACCGGCTATCGGGCACCCGTCGGCAAGCCGGACAAGCGCGCGCGTCGGCTGATCACTGCGTTGGGCGATATCGACGCGTTGTAGCGCTGCGTGATAGTCGTGCTGCGTCTGGAATGATGGAAACGCAAACGCCCCGGTGATTCGGGGCGTTTGCGTCAATGCGGTCATCTGTTTGCGTTGCGCTTGAAGCGTGGAAACCAACGTCGCCGCAACCGCCATCCGTTCTCGAGGGCCTGCTCGATGCAAGCTTCTCGATGCCACCTTGATTGGGCGGCAAAAGTAGCCAGCAATCGTCAGTGGCGCGCGGGCCGCGCATTCGGAAGAGCGCGCGTGGCAAGTGCCGCCCCGAGCAACGACGGCACCCGCCTGATGGCGAGTGCCGTCGTCCTGATCGCCGCTGTTACGCCAGATCAAACCGATCCAGCTGCATCACCTTGGTCCAGGCAGCGACGAAGTCGTGCACGAACTTTTCCTGTGCATCGGCGCTGGCGTAGACCTCGGCGACCGCACGCAGGATGGAGTTGGAGCCGAACACCAGGTCCACACGCGTGCCGGTCCACTTCTGTTCGCCGGTGCTGCGGTCGCGGCCTTCGTACACTTCCTTCGCTTCGGAGGTGGCTTTCCACTCGGTGCGCATGTCGAGCAGGTTGGCGAAGAAGTCGTTGCTCAGCACGCCGGGACGGGTGGTGAACACGCCATTCTTCGAGTCGCCGACATTGGCGCCGAGCACGCGCAGGCCGCCGACCAGCACGGTCAACTCGGGCGCGGTCAAAGTGAGCAACTGCGCCTTGTCGATCAGCAGCGCTTCGGCCGGCACCGCGTAGCTGCGCTTGGCGAAGTTGCGGAAGCCATCGGCCACCGGCTCGAGCACGGCAAACGATTCGACATCGGTCTGCTCCTGCGAGGCGTCGGTGCGGCCCGGCGCGAACGGCACGGTGACGCTGTGGCCTGCGGCGTGCGCTGCATGTTCGACAGCCGCGTTACCGGCCAGCACGATCAGGTCGGCCAGCGAGATCTGCTTGCCGCCGGCATGCGCGCTGTTGAACTCGGCCTGGATGCGTTCCAGCGTGCCCAACACCTGTGCCAGCTGCTCGGGTTGATTGGCCTGCCAATCCTTCTGCGGTGCCAGACGGAGACGTGCCCCGTTGGCGCCACCGCGCTGGTCCGAGCCGCGGAAGGTCGATGCCGATGCCCACGCGGTGGAGACCAGCTGCGCCACGCTCAGGCCGGAATCGAGGATGGTCTGCTTGAGAGCAGCGGCGTCCTGCGCATCGACCAGCGGGTGGTCGACGGCCGGCACCGGGTCCTGCCACAGCAGTTCTTCGCTCGGCACCTCGGTCCCCAGGTAACGCGAACGCGGGCCCATGTCGCGGTGGGTGAGCTTGAACCAGGCGCGGGCGAAGGCGTCGGCGAACTGGTCGGGGTGTTCGTGGAAGCGACGCGAGATCGCTTCGTAGGCCGGGTCGAAGCGCAGCGCCAGATCGGTGGTCAGCATGGTCGGCCGGTGCTTCTTGGAGGCATCGTGCGCATCGGGAATGATGGCGTCGGCATTTTTGGCCACCCACTGGTGTGCGCCGGCCGGGCTCTTGCTCAGCTCCCACTCGAACTTGAACAGGTGATCGAAGAAGTCGTTGCTCCACTGCGCCGGCGTGGTGGTCCAGGTGACTTCCAGGCCGCTGGTGATGGTGTCTGCGCCCTTGCCGGTGCCGTAGCTGTTGTGCCAGCCCAGGCCCTGGCTTTCCAGGTCGCTGGCTTCCGGCTCGGCGGCCACGTTGTCGGCCGGGCCGGCGCCGTGGGTCTTGCCGAAGGTATGGCCGCCGGCGATCAGTGCCACGGTCTCTTCGTCGTTCATCGCCATGCGCGCGAAGGTGTCGCGGATGTCGCGCGCGGCAGCAACCGGGTCGGGCTTGCCGTCCGGGCCTTCCGGATTGACGTAGATCAGGCCCATCTGCACGGCAGCCAACGGGTTTTCCAGATCGCGGGTGTGTGGCACTTCGCTGTCGTCGTCCTTCACCAGCACGCCGTGCGCTTCGTCCACGCCCGGCGAGCCGCGCGAGTAGCGGTCGTCGCCGCCCAGCCACTTGGTTTCGCGGCCCCAGTACAGGTCCTGATCCGGCTCCCAGGTGTCTTCGCGGCCGCCGGCAAATCCGAAGGTCTTGAAGCCCATGCTTTCCAGCGCGACGTTGCCGGTGAGGATCATCAGATCGGCCCAGGAAATCGCCTGGCCGTACTTCTGCTTGATCGGCCACAGCAGGCGGCGCGCCTTGTCCAGGCTGACGTTGTCGGGCCAGCTGTTGAGCGGTGCGAAGCGCTGCTGCCCACGACCGCCGCCGCCACGGCCATCGCCGATGCGATAGGTGCCGGCGCTATGCCAGGCCATGCGCACGAACAGCGGACCGTAATGGCCGAAGTCGGCCGGCCACCAGTCCTGCGAATCGGTCATCAGCGCGCGCAGTTCCTGCTTGAGCACAGCAAGATCGATGCGCTTGAACGCCTCGGCGTAATTGAAGGTCTGGCCCAGCGGGTTGGACTTGCTCGAATGCTGGCTGAGCAGGTCCACACGCAGCTGCTTGGGCCACCAATCGCGGTTGGTGGTTCCGGTACCGACGACGGCGTGATTGAACGGGCACTTTGCTTCGGTTGTCATGGCAATACCTGTGTGCGTGAGCACTTGGGGAGCTGTGTGCCGAAACTGCGGACACGTGCTGGTGGAGTCGAAGTGGTGGGCAATGCGTCAGCTATGGTGATCGATCGAAGGCGCACATGCGGCCGTGGGGTCATCGAGCATCGTCGCCGCGTGTGCCGATGCTAGCGCCTGCCCGCAGGGGCCGGTATAGGCCGGTATCCGGAATGTGACTGGCGGAGGTGCGCATCAGGCGGACTCATCGTGGCGGCGTGTGCACACGATAAGGAGCATCGATCGTTTGGGGAATTCGAATTATTCAACCATATCGATAGCGTGTCGCTATGGATGGCGAGGAGACACCCGGGCGAAACCCAGGCGCACGGCAGCGACCTGTCAGCGCTTGCCGAACAGGCTGCCGCCGAGTTTCATGACATCGCCCAGGCCCAGCTTTCCGTCGCCATCCTGATCCAGCACGCTGCTCAGCAGGCCGCTGACGCCGCTATTGCTGCCGACTTGCTGGCGTTCCTGCGCCAAGGCCGGGCCGAGTTGATTGCCGCCAGCCGCTGCATTGCCGCCGAGAAAGCGTTTGGCCAGATACGCCATCACGATGGGCGCCAACAGTTGCAGCAGTTGGCTGGCCTTGCTGGTTTCCAGCCCGGTGGCCTTGCCCAGGCCTGCCGCCGCCTGCGGTGCCTTGTCGCCGAACAGATGACTCACGATGCCGGCGCCATTGCCTTGCGCACCATTGGCCGAGCCGCCCAGCAGCGCGCCAAGCAGGCTGCCGATGTCCTGGCAGCCGGCGTGGTCGCGCTGCAGGGCGCCCAACAAGGCATCGGTGCCGCCGGCCTGCTGGCTGTTGCGGCCCAGTGCGCCCATCAACAGTGGCAGGGCGGTCTGCACCGCCGATTGCGCCTGCTCGGGCGCGATGCCGAGCCGGCTGGCGAGTTGCTGCAACTGCGGGCCCTGCAGTTGCGCGGCCAGTTGGTCGGTCAACGAGGCGGACGTGGTCATCGGTGTGCTCTCCGGTTGGACAAAACGTCGAGGCAGGGTGCGCCTGTCGCGGCAGCAGAGCAAACCGCGCGGAGCGTGATGCAGCGCGCTCTGCGCGATCGCAGGGCAGCATTCAACCGAACGCACAATCTGCAACTGCACTGGATTAGCAGGCCACGCAAGCTTCAGTCTTGCAGCTACGCCGTGACGAATCCCCCGAACCAGCATTCAAACGGCCACCCAACCCCGTTGCCGCAACGGATCCGCAAGCGCCGCTGTTACGAATCCCAAATCCCGACTCTCGAATCCCCGCACTCACAGCAACGCCTTCAGCCGATACAGCGCCTCCAACGCCTGCTTGGGCGTGAGTTCGTCCGGGTCCAGCGCCTGCAGTGCTTCTTGCGCGGCAGAGGATGGCGCAGTGAACAGGCCGAACTGCTGCGGCGCATCCAATGCGGCCGGGGCCATCTGCGCGCTGTGACTTTCGCCGCCGCGTTGTTCCAGTTCGGCCAGTCGGCGCCGTGCCTGGGTGACCGCAGCCTTGGGCAAGCCGGCCAGCGCAGCGACCTGCAGGCCGAAGCTGCGATTGGCCGGGCCGTCCTTGACCGCATGCATGAACACCAGGCGCTCGCCGTGTTCGACTGCATCCAGGTGCACGTTGGCAATGCCGCTGGTACCGCCGGCATGCGATTCGTCGGCCAGTGCGGTGAGTTCGAAATAATGCGTGGCGAATAGCGTGTAGCAGCGATTGGTGTGGGCCAGATGGCGTGCGACAGCGTCGGCCAGAGCCAACCCATCGTAGGTTGAAGTGCCGCGGCCGATTTCGTCCATCAGCACCAGCGATTGCGGCGTGGCGTGATGCAGGATGTAGCTGGTTTCGGCCATTTCCACCATGAAGGTGGATTGCCCGCGGGCCAGATCGTCGCCGGCACCGATGCGGGTGAGGATGCGGTCGATCGGCCCGATCACTGCACGGCTGGCCGGCACATAGCTGCCGATATGCGCCAGCAACACGATCAACGCGTTCTGGCGCATGTAGGTCGATTTACCGCCCATGTTCGGGCCGGTGATGACCAGCATGCGGCGGTCGGTGTGCAGGTCCAGATCGTTGGGTTCGAACGGTTGGTCGCGCACCGCTTCCACCACCGGGTGGCGGCCGCGTTCGATGCGCAGGCACGGCGCGCTGTCCAGTTCCGGTTGGGACCAATCCAGCGCCTGCGCGCGTTCGGCGAAGCCGGCCAATACATCCAGTTCGCTCAATGCGCTGGCGCAGCGCTTGAGGCCTTCAAGCTCGCCGCCGAGTGCGTCGAGCAGGCCTTCGTACAACAGTTTTTCGCGCGACAACGAACGCTCGCGCGCCGACAGCACCTTGTCTTCGAAGCTCTTGAGTTCCTCGGTGATGTAGCGCTCGGCATTGGTCAGCGTCTGCCGGCGGCTGTAGTGCAGCGGAGCTTTTTCGGCCTGGCCCTTGCTGATCTCGATGTAGTAGCCGTGCACGCGGTTGTAGCCGACCTTGAGCGTGGCGATGCCGCTGCTGGCGCGTTCGCGTTGTTCCAGGTCGATCAGGAATTGGTCGGCGTTGGTGGACAGGCGGCGCAGCTCGTCCAGATCGGCGTCGTAACCGGTGGCGATGACGCCACCGTCGCTGAGTTTGAGCGGCGGTTGTTCGGCCACTGCGCTGATCAGCAGATGCGCGGTGGCATCGTGTTCGCCGAGTTCTGCGTACAGCGTCTGCAGGCGCGGCGAATCCAGCGGCGCAAGGATCGTGCGCACCTTCGGCAGTAGCGCCAAGCCATCGCGCAGGGTGGAAAAATCGCGCGGGCGCGCCGAGCGCAGTGCCACGCGGGTGAGGATGCGTTCCAGATCGCCAAGCGCGCGGAAAGCCTCGCGCACGTCGGCATCGGCGCCGGTGTCGATCAGGCTGCCGACTGCGTGGTGGCGCTGCACCAGCACCTCGCGCAGGCGCAGCGGACGGTGCAGCCAACGGCGCAGCAGGCGCCCGCCCATCGGCGTGACCGTGCTGTCCAGCACCCCGAGCAAGGTGTTGCGGGTGTCGCCATCGACGCGCGTGTCCAGCTCCAGATGCCGGCGCGTGGCCGCGTTCATCGAGATCGCCTCGCTGGCCACTTCCATCGCGATGGAGGTCAGATGCGGCAAGCGCTGTTTCTGGGTTTCTTCGACATAGCCGAGCAGCGCGCCGGCCGCTGCAGTGGCACACGGCTTGTCGTCGATGCCGAAGCCGGAAAGGTCGTGCAGCTTGAAGAACGCCAGCAGCTGACGACGGCCGCTATCGGCGTCGAACAACCACGGTGGCCGGCGGCGCACGCCGACGCGTCCACGCAGGAATTCCGGCCAGTTGTCTTCGTCGGGCACCAGCAGCTCGGCCGGTTCCAGGCGCGCGATTTCCGCTTCCAGCGCATCCACGCTGTCCACTTCATTGACCAGAAAACGCCCGCCGGCCAGATCGGCCCAGGCCAGACCGTAGCCTTGCTTGCTGCGCGAGATCGCCATCAACAGCGTGTCGCGGCGCTCGTCCAGCAGCGCCTCGTCGGTGACCGTGCCGGGCGTGACGATGCGCACCACCTTGCGTTCGACCAGGCCCTTGGCCAGCGCCGGGTCGCCGATCTGCTCGCAGATCGCCACCGACTCGCCCAACGCCACCAGCCGCGCCAGATAGCCCTCATAGGCATGCACCGGCACGCCGGCCATCGGAATCGGCGCACCACCGGAACTGCCGCGCTGGGTCAGCGTGATATCGAGCAGCCGCGCGGCCTTGCGCGCATCGTCGTAGAACAGCTCGTAGAAATCGCCCATGCGAAAGAACAGCAGCAGGTCGGGGTAGTCCGACTTGGCGGCGAAGAATTGCTTCATGGCAGGCGTGTGTTCTTGAGGGGCCTTGCCAGGCTTGGAAATATCTGAGGAAACAGTCACTTATGAATTTGCTCTGTAACGGAACTGACGGTCAAAAGAGGGGTGTGGCGGGGAGTAACGGTCTTTTTGTTGCGACCGTGTTGCGACGATTCAAAGCGAGACCCAATTTGGCATGTTGCGACGATGTCGCATGGTAAGAAAAGCGAGCGTTGATGTTGCGACTTTGGTTGCAGCCAACGGCACTTACACGACAGCAATGGAGGATGCATGAGCAAGACGTCGGAGCTGCCAGACCTGCCAAAGAGGCGTGGGTCGCTCAAGTTTAAGCTGACCTACGCCCAAGTCCTGAGCCTGTCGGTGTATCGGATGCCCGTGATGGACAACGCGGGCAAGGTCAAGTTGGTGGAGAGGTCTCCTGAGGAGGCCGGCGAACCCTACCGCTTGGTGGACGGAAGCGACAAGGCTCCGTCCGGTTTTAGTTTTCGGGTAGGGAACACGAAGACCACATACGAGGTAGTCAAACGCGGGCCGACAGGCATCCGCCGTTTTTCCTTGGGCAACGTCACCGACATGGGGCTGGACGAAGCTTATGAGGTAGCAAAGGGCCACCTGTCGGTGCTCCGGCAGACCGGTGCCAATCCGGTCCACCAGGAGCGCGCACAACTCCGAGCCAAGCGTCGGGACGAACGCTCTGAAGACATCACGCTTCGGCAATGCATGGAGCTCTACATCGAGCGCATGGGAGAGCGGGCCAAGAAGAAGAAAGTGAAGCAGGTCAGTGTCGAGGCGGTCCGCAGCAGCTTGGCCCGTCTGGAGCGCCCCGAGGTGGGCCTGGCCGATCTGAAGATTCGGGATACGCGAACCGAGGACGTGGTGCGGGGATACGACGCGTTGCGCAAGAGCGCCATGCTTCGGTCCAACCGTATCCCGACTGCCATGCGTCAGGCCTTGGCGTCCCACGACGATTGGGCTGATCTCTCCACAGCCCAGCTTGGAGAGCTGGGAATTGCTGGCAAATACATTCAACGGGTAAGGGCCGCCGGACTTGCCGCTGCCGAGCACACCTTCACCGATGCCAAGCGCTCTGTGGACCTGTTCAACGAATTAGAGCAAGAGCAAGCACACGAGACTCGGCGGGAGCCCAAGACGATCTACAACCCATTCCAGGCCATCTACAGCAAGGATTTGCTTCGCGGGGCTCAGGACCTGCGCAACCACTACAGCCGGGCTGAGGTGCGCAATCCATTGGGGGATGGCACGCTGCCGAAGGTGTTGAAGGTCATCCTGGCCCGCCGGGACGAGCAAGGCGGCTTGAATGCAGCGGGCGCCGATTACCTGTTGTTGACCTTGTTGTGGGGCACCAGGCGCAGCGAAGCAGCGGCATTGCGGTGGTTTGACCGCTGCACGCCGGGCGAGCTGAGTCAGCGCGAGGTGTCGTGGGTGTCGTTGACGCCGCCGGGGCAGGTCAATCCTTTCACTCGTCGGGAGGGATCGCAGGTCTATCTGTTCGACACCAAGAACGGAGATGAGCGCTATTTGCCTGTGACCTATTTCGCCGAGCAGGTGCTTCAGCGGCGTCTGGATGACCGCTTGGACGACACCGAGGCAAAGAAGGACGTGGCGACTACGGAAGGCTTGCTTCGAGCCGCCAAAGCCAAGGGCGCCAGCCGGGAGTTGGTCAAAGGATTGGAGGTCGAGTTGGAGAAAGCCCGCCACACCCTTGACCGAACCCGCTACGTTTTCCCCGCGCGTTCGGGGCGCAGCCGCTCGGGGCACTACTCAGACAGCAAGAGCATCATGGCCAATGTCCGGCGCGATGCGGGCTTGTTGAACCTCAGCGAGGACATCGACATCGGGCTGACCCCACACGATCTCCGTCGGACGATGGGGCGCTACGCGGCGCATTTGTTCGGAGAAAGCCGCATCGTCTCGCAGCTCTTGCACCATCACACCCGCGGGCAGGGCCAGGACAGGATGGCCGCGGTGTCGGAGCGCTACACCGAGCAGGAGTGGTCCAAGTTGCGAGAAGCGATGGGGCGAGTTGAGGAGGCGATGGTCGCCAAGAGTCCGCGGGTGTGGAACCGACTGAAGGGGACGGACAAGCCGAGGCTGGACGAGGCCAATGACCCTCCGGTTACTATCTTTGCTCAAAGGAACCAGCGGACCGCATTGGATGATTGAGGTTGTTCGCAGTGAAGAGGACTACCGCGCGCTGTTAGATGCGGCGTTGGACCAAGAACTGGAGCGGGCTAGGGCTGGGCTGACGCAAACGGTCAGCAGCAAAGCCGCGGCAAGGTTCTTGGGAGTCCACTTCGACACGCTGGGGGAGTGGCGTCGCCGCTCCCCACCGTTGGGGCCGCCCTTCCAGAAAGGCGCCGGACTCACGGGTGGCGGGGCCAATCAGCACGTGCGTTACCTCTACGAGGACTTGATGGAGTGGCAGAAAGCCAGGGCCAGCAAGACGCCCAAAGAGCGACGTCTTGTAGACGAGTTAGAACGGCTGAGGCAGCAGGCTCGGGAGTTGGAGCTTCAACTCGAATTACAGGCGGTCAAGGACCAAGTCGCCCGCATGACGAGGAAGGCGGGCAGGGTGCTCGCCCTCACCACGGTGAAAGAGTGTTTGACCATCCAGCACGACTGGGTATTGGTCGGAGGTCGCTTGGTTGGTCATGTCTTGACCGTGCCGGACGATGTGCTGGCTGCTGTGACCGCTTTGGATGGAGCAAACGAAGCGAACGACACAAGGGAAGCGAATGTTGCCCATACCGGAAGTGGTCCAGAGGTTGGCGAGGTGTGGACGGCTACCCTGGAAGAAGCGCTTCGGGAGCCGTGGGCCAACAATGAGGCTCGAGACCCTTTCAGTGAAGCGATGGATACGGCACTGGGGGAGCTGATGCGACACCTTGCGCAGGAACGCTCGGCGCAGCGAAGCCGCGACCTTGAAGATAGGCTGCCTCCGGCGATAGTGCTTCCCCGCACTCCGTTTTAGAGGTTCGCCGGTCCACGCCGAAGCCCTTTTTCCGGTGCATATGAGTTGCCGAACGATGAAGAAAGTAGCGCCGCCATATCCCCTCCGAGCATGTTCAACGGGGGGGAGGGGCAGGGCGTCAAGAACAACCGACTATTCGGCCTGAAGGCCAGCCGATGACGGACTCAGGCTTTCTGAATTACCTCGATTCAGCACGGCTACGTATTGTTAAGGGTAAATTTGAAAATCATTTCCAGGGTAACGATCATTTTCGCGGATGAATTCAAGCTTTAGTCCATAGGTGCGCATTATCCAGCGTGAGTCCCCGCCATAGGCGTCACCTGGGGACTGACGTCCATGAAGGCATTTTCTGTTGTTCACAATTAGTATGGAGCCAGGCTCTATTGCAATAGAATGCCTGGTCGTTAGTGCTTCCGTAAATTTCTTTAGTGCATCATCCGCACCATCTATCTCGGGATTTGCCGCTACTTTGCTGTGACTAAATCTGATTGAAAGGTCATTTTCAGAACCCGATACCAATTCAGCAGACAGTGCGATATGTTCCTGCGATAGTATCAGTTTCGTCCCCTCCTTGAATGTTCCCTGGCACTCAATAAAGAAATTTGGCCCGCGAAGAATAGCTATCTCTTTAGGATCTAAATTTTTTAGAGCTTCGATGACATCGATGATGTGTGTCTTCTTCAAATCTTCATTTCTTAAGCCTATTAGCGTGACTATGTCCGGTGAGGGGGAGATTTTTGGAAATTGAGAGTCAAGCATTTTAGGAAAAGGAAAGCTGGCAGCGTCGGTGTGGCCTCGCATGGGGCCTCGTGATTTTTTAGCTAATGCGCCAGCCCCAGATCTAGCTACTAAGTTAACGAAGAGATTTCCATTATTTTCAGATCTGTATGAAATGGTCTCGAAGCCGAGGAGGCCATGAATTGCTAGCGCAGACAGTCGGGCCTTTACTGTCATTTCGCACTCAGGTATGGGTGAAAAATCTATTGGGGTGTCAGGCAGGGAGGATAAATCGAACGCTTCTTTGAAGAAAATGTAAGGCTGCGATTTTGCTGCACTAAGGAAAGCGTTCGATCTGCCGATATCGTCTACCTTTGCTAAGCAATCTCTACCCAATCGGGTAGCAAGATCGTTTGGTTCTGAATCTATGAGGCGGAGGATCTCTGAAGGGGAGCTTTGGCTATAAAAATCATTTGTGACGATTTTCACGGCTTGTGCGAAGGTCTCTTCCATGGAATTTCCTAACTTGTTGATCTTGAAGACATCTATTTGCTTGACATGAAGTTGATATGGATCTAGATTTATCGAACACTAGTTCAATCAGGAAAGATCTCATGACCCGGCGCAAACCTCAAGCTGAACGCTCAGTCATCTCGAAAGATCCCAATCCGGTTGTGGTTGCCTCAGCTCTGTCCAAGTTGTTAACTACTTCTTCTTTTATCGAAGAGCCTGGGTCGCTGCATCGCATTTCTTTAACGCTACCGGATGGTCGAGAAATAGCCGGCGAAGGCACTGATAAGGTGATGATGATTGGTTCGCTTTGCGTTGAGATAATGAAGTCTTTTCCAGAGAATTCCAGTTTGGAGAAATTAAAGAGGCTTGGTCTTGTTGAGCCTATTAGCCCGCCTGGAACTGGTTTGAAGAAGATATCTAATGCCAAAGTTCCGCAGAAAACCATTGGTGTGGTTTCCACGGTATCGTTGCTAGATATGTTGAAAGCTGCCGGACGTATCGCCGGTGAGGACAAGGCTTCAGTGGCTCGTCGATACTTTTTGAGCGGATTTGAAGCGCTTGATAAGCGGCTTGATGACGAGGACCGAGACGGTGTTTTCAAGGATTTTTTGGGTTGTCGAGAGGTTTTTATCGATAAAGAAAAGTCGGAACGGAAAGTGCGTCCAAACGTGCAGTGGCCCTTGCGACTAGACCCCAGAGCCTACGGCAGAGCTGTCGTTAGGGCGCATGAGCACGGTCAATCATTATCTGGTTTAGCTGTGATGTGTTTGTCATATGCGCTAACTAGGTCGTGAGGCGGCTTGGTAAGAAAAAGATATTCAGGTAAATATTGATTGCGGTTAGGAAATGAGGAATTAAGGGCTGGCATATTTTTTCTGTTGTGCGTGAAGATCTAGCGCGGCAATGTGACATGGCCTGTTTCGGTTGTAGGGCCTTGCAAATTGCCAGTGTTGGGGCGGCCCGCACGGTCATAGTCAGGGACAGAGGTGTCATGACCGATCATTAGTCCATGGCTGAGCCTTGGTCACGCCGTTGAGCTGCGCATCCTGTAGATAATGAGCCGTTCCGCTATCCAAAGGGCGCGTTGGGCCATAAGCGGGCCAGCGGTGAAGCCGAGCAGGCCCCCAAGAACAGAAGGCTGAGCGAGGACCACCAGACGAATTGATTGAGGTCATGACCTTGTGAGAGGCGTGGCGCAGCGCCATTCTCGCGGAGACCACCCACAGTGCCCGCAAGCGCTGTACAAGGCCCTTGCCTGTTGAATAACGTGCGAGTTGATGGAGTTGAAGCAGACAGCCGATGGCAGCCCAGCTGGGCGAGTGGTGGGGTTACGCCGCGCCCCTGTCGCCACGATGTGGCGCGCGGTCATCATTTGTGTCTGACAAACGAGTTGTAGCGTCAATCTTTAATTTCGGAAGGTGTGACCAAACGCCTTGAGCCGAGGTTCGCGGGCCTAGCTGCGCAACAGGGGAACCGGCGGGCTAGCCGTGTCGTCAGCGCGTCTACAGACATCGCCATGCCGTGTCAGGTATCCGCTGGAAACAGCGTCAGAATTTTCTGAATCTAGCGTAGGGAGATCGCTCATTGGGCCGCCTTTCGTGCGCCATTCCTCATAACGTCAATAACTTGTCGTTTTGCCTCACTGCTCCTGCAGCGGCAGGCAAGCACGGGTGGGTAGTTGACATCGAATTGGCGTCGCGCAAGCTTAGGTGGCGTGGGGGTATTGGGGAATGACCTCGTGGTCGCGCTTCGCGCACCCTCCGGATTCTTTGAACACGAACACCTGCCAATGGCTTGGCTGGGCATGCGTTGCCATGCCTTGTCTTTGCATGAGCGCGAGTTCGTGGGAGCGATGAGGTCTACCCGGATCTCGGTCAGTCATCAACTTGGAAGATGCTATGGAATCGGGCACAAAGCCGCGCCAGATGCGCGCGTTTGGATTGGCACTGGCTGCTTTGGTGGGGCTATCTCCTGCATTGGGCGCCGCCGAGGATGTCTATGACGACTACGGCAAGCTGATTCAATCCGGAGCTGTGGTTACAAGTCCGGGGGACAAGCTCTTCGGTGACAACATCAACCTCTACACCGGGTCGATGGAAATCACGCAGACCGACGTCGACTTGAAGGGCAACAACGCCTTGCAGGTGCGCATCGGTCGTCGTTTCTCGGTAGGGAGCCCCACCAAGGGGCACTTCAAGCTCTGGGACTTGGACATTCCCTACATGCATGGCGTCTTCGGTTTCCCGGGCGGGAACATCGCGCCAGATGGCTGGGTGGTCAACGGGACCAGGGAGACGGCTTACAGCCGATGCAGTCGCTACAGCGTTCCTCCGGCCTTCGAGAATCAGGGCGGGTTCTTCGATCCTTCTGAGTTCTGGCGGGGAAGCTTTCTCTACCGGCCTGGAAGCGGCGATCAAGAACTTCTGGCAGCCTCGGCCCAGGCGCTCAGGCCAAACGATGGGCGAGCCTATCCCATTGTCTTGAAGGATGGCTCCGCAGTGCGTTGCTTGGCGTCGCTTGATGGAGCGAGCGAAACGAGTGCTCGAGGCGAAGGGTTTGAACTGGTCGATACCCAAGGCAGCGTGTATGCGTTCAACCACATGGTGTCACGCAGCTATCCCCCTTTGAGCAAGTCGTCGCCTGTTCCGCAGGCCAATTCTGTTGGCACAGCGTCTGCTGGCGGGGCTGCAATGACCACCGCAAGCATTGGTGGAATCGTTCCGATGGTCGCTAACAACTACATCCTGGTTCGCAAGGAGGTCTTGATCTATCCCACGCGAGTGACCGATCGCTTCGGCAATACGGTGGTTTACAACTGGAATCCAGGTGCTCCGTGGCAACTTCTAAGCATTGTTGCCAGCGATGGGCGCCGCATTGATCTGTCGTATGCAGGCGGGGACGGCAACACCATCACCTCCGTGACCACCGGAGGTCGAACATGGTCTTACGGCTACAGCGACACTGTGGATACGGTGACCTTGCCGGACGGCAGTAGCTGGACGTTCGATTTGCTCGCGTTGTCGCGTGCACGCGTGACTTACGGCCAACCGCCCGGCTGCGACAACATCCGCCCGTGGTCACGCAGCAACGTGGTCGGGAGCATCACCGCCCCGACCGGCGCCCGCAGCGATTACACCGTCAACTCCATGCTGATGGGGAGGTCGTGGGTTCCCAGAATGTGCAATGTCCAGGAAGCCTACTCGGAAATTCCCTATCAGTTCTACGTCATGGCTGTCACCAGTCGGCGCATCTCTGGCCCCGGGTTGCCGTCGCAGGGACTGACTTGGTCCTACGACTACGGTAGTCCGAACAACTGCTGGAAGCCGGACACCAATCCGAACCCAAGCGATCCGGCAAAGTATGTCGCGTGTAACGCGAGCTCGCCCATCACCCGGGACATCACGGTTAAGGACCCTGCGGGCCAAACCACCCGCTACCGGTTCGGTAACCGCCACTGGGAGAACGAGGGCTTGCTGCTGCAGCAGGATTTTGGATGGAACGGTTCGACGGCCAAGCGCACCAAGGTGAGCGATTACGCGGCATTTGATGCGGCACCTTATGCAGCGAGGACCATGTATCCGGTCGGCAACTACGGGGACAACACCGTGGCAGCGAGGCAGCGGCCCGTGCGTCAAGTGACGACCATCGACAATGGTGATCAGTTCGTTTGGCGCATAGCGGACTGCAGTGGCCAGCTGTGCTTCGATGAATTTGCTCGTCCGTTGCGCATCGAGCGTTTCAGCCCTTGGCATAGTCGCACGGATGAAACGAGCTATTACGACGAACGCGGCGTGTGGGTCTTGGGGCAGACCGCCGTGGCTCGCAACATCAACACGGGTATTGTCACCTCCCAGGTCGACTACGGCAGCAATGCGTTGCCCCAGACGGAACGGCGCAACGGAAAGGTAGTCGCAACCTACACCTACAATCCTGATGGCACTCTTGCTCAAATCAAGGATGGCTTAGGAAATGCAACGACCCTGTCTGGTTGGAAGCGCGGTATTCCCCAGACGGTTGCGAATCCCGATGGCACAGCCAAGTCCGCTTCTGTGGACGACAACGGTTGGATCCGTCAGACCAACGATGAGAATGGATTCGCAACGATCTATGGCTATGACGTGATGGGGCGGTTGAATGCCACGAACTATCCATCGGGCGACAGCACCGCTTGGAACTCAACCGCACAAGCGTTTGAGCGAGTGGGCAGCGACGAATACGGCATTGGTGCTGGCCATTGGCGCCAGACCGTGACCACTGGAAACGCACAAAAGATTACTTACTTTGACGCGCTGTGGCAGCCACTGTTGATCCGGGAATACGATGCGGCCAACGGCGCGGGAACCTTGCGAGCCAAGCGCTTCGTCTATGACCATGAGGGGCGAGCCATCTTTGCGTCATACCCCAGCAGTAGTGAAGCTGCGAGCACCGGGGTCTGGACAGAGTTTGATGTGGTGGGCAGGCCTACGGCAGTGTCACAGGACAGCGAGCAGGGGCTTCTAACGACAGTCACTCAATACCTTCCTGGTGCCCAGACACTGGTCATCAACCCGCGAGGTGCTCAGACCCGAACGGGCTATCAAATGTTTGACCAGCCGGTCTACGACGCACCAGTGCGGATGTTACTCCCAGAGTCCACCCAAACGAATATTGCTCGTGATGTCTTCGGTAAAGCTCTAAAGATTGAGCGGGGCGCGCAATGAGCGATCGTAAGGAATCATCAAGGATGAAAGCTCATTCCATGTCTATCCTTAAGCGATCCAAGCGCTTTTTGCCGATGATTTGGGGAGGAATGGCTTGGCTAGCATTTTGCTCCATAACTGGTGTAGCGGAGGCAGCACGCAAGTGTCCGGATGGGTCGCCTGCTGGGACGGCCAATGAGTGCCCCACACCCGTAGAGACCAAGGAAAACGATTCCAAATACATTGGTGGCTCGGTGCCGACGACGATGGTCGTAGGCCAGACTTACAGCGCGAGCATCACCTTTCAGAACACCGGCTGGAAAACGTGGACGACACAGGAGCTCTATCGTCTTGGGAGCCAAGGGCCAACTGACAACTCCACGTGGGGGACCGGGCGAGTAGATTTGCCGTCTAGCGTCACCTACGGTGCTAACGCAACCTTCAACTTTACTGTCCGTGCCCCGCTGACGGCTGGCAGCAGGCTATTTCAATGGCGAATGGTTCGGGATGGCGTTGCTTGGTTCGGTGGGCTGGGCTACCCGGTTTACATCAATGTTCTTCCGTCCGTTATCAAGGGCGGCATCGACGGTATCAACTCCACGGTGATTTCCGGCTGGGCATGTTCTACCAATCTGCCTCAATCCATTGATGTGCATATGTATCTCGGAGGTCCTGCCGGCTCAGGCAACTTCGGGGGCGCCACCACAGCGAATCTCGCTAGCGAAGCCGGGGTAGCCGCTGCCTGTGGAACCTCTGCAGCAAATTACCGCTTCTCGTTCCCAATCGACGAAAACTTCATCCTACAAAACGGTGGGAAGGCAATTTTTATCCACGGGTTGTCGCCAGTGGGTGCGTCGAACGATACGATCGCAGGGTCTGGAAGCCTCAGTGTTCCGGCGATTGACCGTGGTTCTGCATTTGTCAGTCAGTCCGTGCCGGCGACGATGACCATAGGTCAGTCTTACCCTGTAGAAGTCACTTTCCGCAACACCGGAAACGTCACTTGGCGTAGGTCTTCAAACTACCGCTTGGGTTCTTTTAATCCATCTAATAACGGGACATGGGGCGCCGGTAGGGTTGAGTTGCCTAATGATGTGCCACCTGGTCAGTCCGTGCGGGTTGCATTTAATGCTGTGCCTCAGGTGGCTGGCTCGCTCAACTTTCAATGGAAGTTGCTGCAGGAGAGCGTGGCTTGGTTTGGCGAAGCCAGTCCTAACCAAGTGATAAATGTTCAAGCGGTCAACCGCCCGCCTCAGGTGTCACTGACCGAGCCAGTCAATGGGAAAACCCTCTATGCGCCTGGCACTGCTGTGGTGCGGGCCAACGCCAGCGATCCAGAAGGCGGTCTGGCGAGTGTTTCGTTCTATTCCAACGATGCGCTCATTGGAACAGTCACATCCGCTCCTTATCAGGTGGCTCTCAACAACTTGGCTGTGGGTAGCTATCGTCTCAAAGCCGTGGCGCGTGACGTCAATGGGCTGACCGCTGATTCTGGCCAAGTTGTGCTGACGGTCAAGCCACCGCAGGGACCTGCATCGACCGCTCGCAGTTACGTCTACGACGCAAACCAACAGCTCTGCAAAGTGATTGAGCCCGAAAGCGGTTCAACGGTGATGGCCTACGACGCAGCCGGTAATTTGATTTGGTCGGCCAGTGGGCTTGACCTCCCAAGCACGACCAGCTGCGACCTGGATGCCGCTGCTGCCAGTGGCCGCCAGGTCCTGCGCACCTACGATACTCGCAATCGCCTCAAGACCCTTCGGTTCCCTGACAAGAATGGCAATCAGGACTGGTCTTACACCCCGGATGGGCTTCCAGCCCAAGTGACGACTGTAAATGACGCGGGCGGCTCATCGTTCGTCAACGGTTATAACTACAACAAGCGTCGGATGATGACGTCCGAATTGTCGGGCCAGACCGGTTGGTATAACTGGTCCATCGGTTATGCCTACGACGCGAACGGAGCGCTGGCGAGTCAGACGTATCCGACAGGGTTGGTCATCAGTTATGCACCCAATGCTTTAGGTCAGCCGACAGCTGTCCGCGACCAAGCAGGGGGCAACTACGCTACGGGGATTGGTTACTACCCCAATGGAGCTGCGCGCCAGTTCACGTATGGCAATGGCGTCAGTCACTCTCTCGTGCTCAACGGGCGGCAGATGCCTCAGCAGGTTCGCGACTCGAACGTTACGTCGCTCGAGTATCAATACGACGCGAATGGGAACGTCACCACTATCCTCGATCAGCAGATGGGGTCGGTTTACAACCGGCACATGTCTTACGACGGTCTTGATCGATTGACAGATGCTGGTTCATGGCGTTTCGGCGGCGATGCTTGGAACCGATACGCCTACGACGTATTGGATAACCTCCTCAGCGCACAGCTGCCGGGGGTGATGGAAAAGAACTACTGGTATGACGCCAAGAACCGTCTGACCAATGTTCAGAACAATGCAGGCGCCACAACGGTTGGCCTGAGCTACGACCCGCAGGGCAACCTCAAGAACAAGAATGGCCAGGTCTATACCTTTGACTACGGAAACCGTCTGCGAGATGTCACCGGCAAGGAGAGCTATGCCTACGATGCCTACGGCCGCCGCACCGTAGCGGGTCGCCCGACAACACTGACGACTCAGGTCTACACCCAGAGCGGTCAGTTGTTCTACACAGAGGCGTCGGGCAAGGGCAACACGGAATACGTCTACCTCAACGGCAGCCTGCTCGCCACGCGCAACGCAGGGGCCATCAAGTTCCAGCACACAGACGCGCTGGGCAGCCCGATCGCTGTGACGGATCCCGCTGGTCAAGTGGTCGAGCGGACCGACTACCAGCCGTATGGCAGCCCCATTGGCAAGACGGTCGATGGCATTGGCTACACCGGCCACGCCATGGACGGGGCGACCGGACTGACTTACATGCAGCAGCGCTACTACGACCAGGACTTGGGGCGGTTTTTGAGTGTGGATCCGGTGGCCGCGGACTCGGTGACTGCGGTCAACTTCAATCGCTACTGGTATGCGAACAACAATCCGTATCGTTTCACTGACCCGGATGGGAGGCAGACAATCCCAACAGAAAACAAGCTTGGCTCCAGCGATCCGGCGCTCATCAGCGACTTCCACCAAGCCCAGGGTGAGGATGCCAAGATTACACTTCGAGTCTCCCTAGACCTTTTCCTGTCGCAATTTGGAGATGGTCCTGGCGGGGCGCTTGCCTCGGCTCCTGCTGCCTTGGTAAGGGGAGTTGTTTCGGAAATTCGTGTTCTTGATGCGATAGGAGAGGTGAAGAATACGGAAAAAGTTATCACTTCTCATGGGCCAACAATCCCAGATTTTAAAAATGTCAGACAGGTTGGAGAGATCAAGGATACAAAGCGCGTTAGCGATACGGCACAATTAAGGGCGCAGCGTGAATATGCGCAGAGCACAGGTCGAGAGCACGTTGTCGTAACGGGAGAGAACACAAAAGTGAGCAAGACGGTAGAGCAGCAGTCGAAAGTGGTTCGGCGTGATGATTTGGGACCTCTGAAATGAGTGAGAAAGATGATGCTGAAAAACTGATGGGCGACTTGCTAGGGTTTGCTAAGGAAATGCTTAAAAAGCATGGCGAGTTCCATCCTTTCGGGGGCTATTTGACTGATTTGGATGAAATCGCTCAAGTTGGAGTCGAGGGTGGAACTGCGCGAGAGAAAATTGATCGCATTGAGACATCCTTTCGTGATCTAGCAGCCAAGGGCAAGATTAGGGTGTTCGGTGTCGTCTCAAATGTAGATTTGGCTGCTGAAGAAGGTCAGGTGAGTGACGCGATCAAGATATTTCTCGAACATCGCGATGGCTACTGCGCGGACGTCTTTTTCCGCTATGAGTCAGAAGGAGGGGTGGCGATTGTAGAAACGACCGCTCAACGAGGCGATAAAAGGCTCTTTGCCTCGACCCATTAGCGTGTGCTTTAAGCAAGTTTCAAGCCGTCAACTGCAGCCACAACACAAGCAGCACCATGGGGAGTGCGCTGAGCACCGAGTAGATCCAAAAAGCTCCCATCACGGTCAGTGGCGTCATTACCCACCACTGGCCCCAGCTGAAGCCCGGGTCGCGCCGTCGCGCTGCGTAGGCCTCTTGCGGGTAGAGCCGTTCCGCCTTTCGCAGGCCCCGTCGAGCCATGAGTGGCCCAACGATGAAGCCGAACGGGCCCAGGAAGAGCAGGGACAGCGAATACCACCAGAAAAAGCGCTTGTGCGGGGTGGTCACCTTTTTAGGGGCAGCGCGCAGTGCGCCGTCTTCGCGGAAGCCGCCCACGTCGCCGACTGTCGTTCCCACCATCGAATTGGGTTGGGTCTTCATTTGGCGTAGGCCCTCCAAGTGCCGTCGGCCTTCGCATAGCGAAGATTTTTGCTGACCGGGATGGGCACCTGCCGGCCCTCGATGTTGAGCACCGCTTGGCCGCGGGTATCGCAGCGGTAGCCCTCGGCGCCTTCCGCTTCAACGCAGCCGGAGAGCTCGAATTGCTGGACGTCGGTGACCTGTCCGGCGCCGCTGTCCTTCAGCAGTTGGACAAAGGCTTCCTTGGCATTGTCAGACGAAGGCTTGCCGCCGCAGGCGGTCAGGCCCAGGGCCATGGTCAACGCGACCAGGCCGATCCTTGCGTGTTTCATGTCTGTCCTTTGATAGCGAGAGGGATTGGGAAGTAGGAGGCAGGGTTACTTGTCGCGGTTCCCGTCGGGCTTGAACCCCGCTATCCACATCCGTGTGTCCTTGAAGGGGGTCAGCAGGCCGCTGGGTCCTGGGTGCAGGTCGGCGGTCTGGATAAAGCCGGCTACCCAAGCGATGCGCAGCGACACGTCCACGGCACGGTCAGCGACGCCAGGGCGGCTCACGTTGACCACGAACGGCTGTGCAGGCGGGTTGGGACCTGCGGACCGCTGTGCGCCCGTGTTGGGCTTGCTGGGCGGCACGCGAATGCCGTTGAGGGCGTCCCGGCCTTTCCACAGCGCCGCGTTGTTGAGCTCAGCGGTCTCGCCCAAGTCGTCGGTCTCGGTCACTGCGGCATCAAAGCAGGTGCGGAAGGTCTCGACGCTCGATGCCGTCGGGCTGGTCCAGATGCGGGCCTCTGCGGTCCAGCAGGGCAGGGCGGCGCCCCACTCGGTGAACGTGAGCGCCACTCGGGGCCAATCTAGGCGTCCGGCTTGGGCGGCCTGGTGGTTGTCGCCCTTGAAGAGTCCGGGCACCTTTCCTGCACCGCTGATGGGCGTGTAGATCGAGCCAGTTCCCTGGTTGCCGGCCTTGCTGCCCGAGTTCGGCTTGATGCCGACCATCTGCTTGCCCGTGTCGGCCAAGCCTTTGCCCAGCTGACGGAAGAAGCCGGTCTTTTGTTCCGGCACGTCTTGAGCGTGGGCAGTGAACGGCGAGATGAGCGTCAACGCCAAGAGCGCAGCGAACGCTCCTTGTCCTGTGTGCTTCATACGAAAAGCCCCTGTAGACCGCCGGTCTGGCAGCATTTACGATAATCGCAGATGAGTCGCCCGCTTCCAAGCGGCACACTGAGGGAATTCAGCTTTCGTGCAATCTTCTCGATGCCCAAACCCAAGACACCGGCCACGGTCTATGGCACGCGTCTGCGCCATGCGCGGATGGCCATGGGCTGGACACAAGCCGAGCTGGCGGAGCGCATTGGGATGGTCGACTCGGTGTCGGGAGCCACGCGCGTGAGCCGCTACGAGACGGGGCAACATGACCCGGACCCCGCAACGGCTGAGGCACTAGCGAAGGCGTTGAATCTGCCTGTGGCTTATTTCCACGCTACGTCCGACGTGCTGGCCGACATCATCTTGATTGTGTCGCGGTTGCCCGTCGCGAAGCAGAAGGAGGCCTTGGAGCGACTCAAGGATCTTGCAGGCAAGCACTCCGGCGAATAACGGAGATAGTTGAGCCTGTGATGACCGATGCTTGGCCGAATCTCAGGCAATGAGATAGTCCAAGCCTAGGATTAGGAATAAGGGATATTGCCGCACCGGACACCAACGGGTGTTCCGACTTGGTGCGCGCACTGCCTCTAACCTGCATCGAGGAAATCCAATGTCAGTCGACCAGCGCCGTAGGGATGTCGAAAGACATCAAAAGGAAATAGCCCGGCTCCAGACCGAAAAATCTCGAGAAGAGACCAAGGCCGTTGGGGAGAAGAAGAAGGCGTTCGATGCGTCGGCGGCCGCAACTCGGACAAAGTCTGTTTCCACACAGCAGTCGAAGCTGCGCGAGGCCCAGCGCTACGAAGGCAATGCCGTCGCAATTCAAAAGAAGATAGCTGACCTTGAGACGAAGATAGCCCGGGAGTATGAGCGATTAGGAAGTGCCAACCGGCAACTTTCCGCAGCGCAAGCTCAGGAGCAAAAAAAGCAAGTCCAGGAGGAAAAGAAGAGAGATGCTGAGCGTAAGCGGGCAATGGTAGCGAGCGCGCAAGAGCTCTCTAGGGTCCAAGGCCGTCTTACGCACCACGACCATTTACACCGAAGCACTGAGGCTACTTTGCAGCGGTTACAGGAGTTGCCAGAGCTGTTAACGGTGCTGTTCCTGGCCTCCAATCCCATTGACCAACAGCAGCTTCGGCTTGACGAGGAGGCCAGGTCCATCCACGAAATGGTGCGGAAGTCCGAACACCGTGATGTGGTGAAATTGGAGTCCAGGTGGGCGGTCCAGCCATTGGACGTGCTTCAGGCCATCAACGAATGCAGGCCGGGCGTTGTGCACTTCAGCGGTCATGGGTCGGAAGAAGATGACATCTTGTTCCAAGACAGCGTTGGCCGGTCCAAGCTGGTCAGTAAGGAAGCCATAGTGCAAACGATGATGGCGGGGTCTGGCGATATCCAGCTTGTCTTCTTCAACACTTGCTTTTCCCATGGCCAAGCCGCTGCGATCGTGGAGCATGTGCCCTGCGCGATTGGGATGAATACGTCCATCGGCGATCAGGCCGCTCGCGTTTTCGCCGCCCAGTTTTATTCGGCGGTAGGGTTTGGGCTATCGGTAGCGGGGGCGTTTGAGCAGGCTAAGGCGGCCCTGATGCTTGAAGGGATTCCTGAGGCGCATACGCCCGAACTCTTCGCTGGGCCCGGAGTGGATCCATCCCAAGTGTTTCTGGTCAGGCCCCCGGGTTAAAACTACGTCCCAAGCGCAGAGGCGGGTCCCATAAATCCTACTTGGCTCTTCAGAGATGGATAGCTACCCCAGCCGCTCCGCTCACGACCTCAACAGCGGGCCACGCGGGATGCTACGTTTGTTTAAGAATCCGACGTGCGCGCCGATAGGGACAGTGCCTGCTGATGCGTGAGGACAAGGATGTGAGGAAGACGCTTATATTTGGAAACGGGCTAGGAATGGCTCTTGACCCAACCCTGTTCTCGCTCGACGAGGCGATCGGACGGGCATGGGAAGGCGAAGGGATCTTTGATCCAGAGACGCGGGCCTTGGTTCGCTGCTGCCTAATGGATGATGGCGATACAGAGCGACCTCACGGAGAGGGCGACCTAGACGCGCTTCAACTGGTGGTCTCGTCATGTGACTTCTTGGATCGGATGAGTCAAGGCGGTGCACATTGGCTCAGCGACCATGGGCAAAGATTTCCTGCCGCAGTGCGCAAGTTTCTTTATCAGACGGCACTCCAGTTCCACCGGAGGGATGTGCTCCTTCCGCTAGAGTTCGCTCAGCCGCTGGCCGCCTTTCTTCATGAGACCCACTCGCACGTCGCGACCCTTAACTACGACAACCTGCTGTATCAGCGAATGATTGAGGCGCATGTCCTCAGCGGATACGACGGCGCGTTGGTTGACGGTATGCTGGGACGTGGCTTCTCGCCGGAGAACCTGGAGCGGAAATGGGGGCGAACTTTCGGCTACTACCTTCATCTACATGGTTCCCCACTGTTCATCGACCAGGACGACATCGTCCGAAAGTTGCAGCAGGGAGAGCTTGGTGGAGACGATGATGTAGTTGGCTCCCACATCGTGCTGACTCATGTCAAACACAAGCCCACGGTCATCGCCGCATCAGCGCTCTTGCAGAGCTATTGGCAGCACCTGGAGTCGGCCTTGGAGGAGTCCAACGAGGTCATATTGTTTGGCTATTCCGGACTGGATACCCATCTCAATGAGCTGTTGGAGCGACGGTCACCGGAACGCATCCGCGTGGTGGAATGGGATGGTTCCGGTGAACAGGCAAAAAGAGAGGTCTTTTGGAAAAAAGCGCTAGGCAAGGAAACAGCTGTCACGCGAATGGAGAGCATCCTGGCGTTCGCCGATTGGGGCTGAGAGGTATTGTCCAAAGTCGGCGTGAATGCCTAGGCGGCGGTGGCGCTGGCCGCGCGCTGCGAGCCGGAGGGTTGCAACCTCTTGCAAATCTAGCCTTCCCTCATAGTGATTTTCTTGGATCAAATTGTGGGTCCACATCCACTAGGTCAAATTTGATAATTTTAGCTTTAGGGAATAACCGTCGCCCAATTTCTCTAATCTCTTTCTGCAAGACGGGGATTGACTCATCGCTTTGATAGACGTGATACCGCATAGTGGTAACGAGATTTACCGCGGATTCCAGGACTTGCTCACCCAGATTTTTTTTCAGATCTTTGTAACTGTAGGCGGCCCCTCTTGCCAGGGTGGAAGCTGCAAATGCAGGCTGTAACTCATCTAAGCAGTGCTTTGCTCTCAAGCGAGTAGCGACAAGTGTTTGGTCGAATCGTAGTTGCTCAATGTGAATTTTAAAAATGAGGTTCGGATCTGATGAATCGATTAGGAAATCCAAATCATCGATTTTTTGAGAAAGCCCTATGGTATCCGGAGGAACAAAGGCGTTCATTCCGAGGGCGCAGTCCACGTCTTTTTCGAACTTGTCTAGTTCTTTTTTCATGGTTCTTATTTCGTTGTGTTGAGCGCCTAAAACCAGTAGCGATCGATTAATTGCCGAAATTCGTCGCTGAACCTCCTTTTCCAACTCGCGACGTTCACCTAGTCGGAAGGCAAACTGCGCGCCGAAAAACGTGCTTAGAAGCGCAAGGAGCGCTAGGGCGAGGTCTTTTGATTGGATTTCCCCTGCCCATGCGAGAGTTGCTATGCAACCGGAGGCAGCCACGACGGCAAGGACATAGATCCAAGGTGCAAGTCGTGACTGTCTATTCATTTCTCTATTTTCTGGGGATGGGCGCATCGGAGTTGAAGCTGCATGAGGTTTATTCTCATGATGTGGAAAAATTGGTCAATAGTCTAATGCTGAGTGACCGCAGCCCTTATATTTTTTCTGAGCCCTTGGACTAGGGATAAAACTTGCTGGGATCGGCCAAGCACTTGGTGAACTGTCCCCGCTGGTAGCGCGGCAGCTCCACGTTGGGCTGATACAGCTCCAAAGCGTTGATCTGCTTGCTGCGCGTCACCTGCGGCCTCTTGTGGAGGTAGTGCCTGCGTAGCACTTGGACGCGGCCCCGTGGGTCTGTGCTGTGGCCTGTGACGAGCGCATCGTCCCTGAGCCGTTGAACTCCTCATGGAGCCGCGATACGTTGATCATTCCTAACAACTAGGGAGTGGCGGCGATGAACCTTCACAGATGGCTAGCGGCCCTGGCATGCGGCCTTGCCGTGAGCAGCCAAGCACCCGCCGCGACACCGAAGACGGTGACTTATTACGCTGAGCACAACGAAGAACGGAAGGCCGTTCTGGCTCGGTGTCGCGACAACCCTGGCGAGCTTCGCGAGACGCCGGATTGCGTCAACGCAGAAAGGGCGGATGCCAAGAAGGCCTTGGCTCGCCGTGGGCACTTGGACCTCAAGCCACTGACCGCTGAGGATTTTAAGAAGCCGTGATTGGGGATGACAGGCGAGCCATGACAGGGTAGCCGTGCCTGAGTAACAGCAGACCTATAAACACAAGAGAAGGTCGCTCTTCCTGTGTTCACCATAGTGCGAAACGAATTAGGTAGCACAAGCTAGGGTTCCGCTCTTTTGCGATCTGCTTCGCTTTTTCTGAGGCTGGAAGAGTCACCGTAACGGGCAGCCCCATGCGTGCGCACAAGCACCTGGTCGCCCATAAAGCGTGGCAAGGTCAGCCCACCACAGGAGATCTTATTCAGCGATTTTTTTAGGCTACTCATCCGACAACTTGGGTAAAAGAACCACGTAAAAGCCGGGAAGTGGCGCTCTGACGCTCGGGCCAACTCCCTTTTATCAGCCCAGCTGATGTCAGCATCCATCAAGCGCTCTCCGAAGGTCTGGCGTAGCGCTGAGAATCC